>CAVIXW010000009.1:0-29172 GCA_963646785.1 Acutalibacteraceae bacterium | reverse complement strand
CCGTATCGGAACATCCCGGTCAGTATCGGAAAAGGTTTCAAAGTCTTGCCGAGATCGATCTGCGGGTCGCTTCGACGATCTCCGCCGAGGTGTATCTGCCGCCGGTCTGTTTCATGATGTGGCCGATCACTCTGTTGGCGGCCTTTTCGCTCTTTTTGTAATCGGATACGATGGCCGGATTCTGGTCCAGATAATCCCCGATCATCTTGTCGAGATCTTCCGAGGCGTTTGCAACGGCAGACATGTCTGCACCCGTCATGGTGCATTTCAGTTCGAGGTTGCATTCGGTGTCGGTGATATCTCCTCCGACAAACCTGCCGATGATCTCCAGAAGTTTCTCCGTATCTCCCTTGCGGGACTCGAATTTTTTCCAGTTGGCAGTGACCGGGCCGGCGATCCATTTCATGGAAACCTCCGCTCCGAATCTGTCGACGGCGGCCTCGAACAGCTGTGCCAGGTCCATAGAGGTCGACACCAGCTGTTTGGCAACCTTTTCATCAATACCATATTGTTGGGCCATACGTGCGGCCATTTTGGCGGGAGCCTCTTTGATCTTAATGGAATCCCTGAGGGCCGCAAGGTGGAATATACCGAGGTCCGGCTCGTCGATATATCCGTAATCCGCTTCGAACTCCTTCTTCCTCGAACCGTAGGTGACCCCGCGTGATTCATCGAAGTTCATGGTGGCCCGTTCGATCTTTCCGCCGGCCTTGAGGATCTTGATCTGCCTTACCATTTCGTAAGTAAGCGCGGTCTCGACGTTTTTGAGTCCGGTGACGTTCTTGATCTCGCATCTTTCTTTTCCGACCGAGATGTTGCAGTCGCAGCGGATGCTTCTCTCCCCGTTCTCCGGGAGATCTATGGTATACTTGATGTCGGAGATCAGCTGCCTGAGGAACTCCCTGGCCTCCGCGGGGGTGGCAAGGTCCGGTTCGGTAACTATTTCGGCCAGGGGGATTCCTGACCTGTTATAATCGACGAGCGCATGCATATCGCTCGTACGTTTTGTCTTGCCCGGATCCTCTTCGAGATGGATCCTGGTTATGCGGATCGGTTTCTTTCCGTTGAGATAGACGATGCCTCCGACGCCGATCGGATGGTCGTACTGGGTTATCTGAACGCTTTTGCTCATGTCCGGGTAGAAGTACGTCTTCCTGGAGAACCATGTGTCGTCCGCAACGGTGCACCCCAGCATCTTCGCCAGCTTGATGCCGTATACCAGGACCTCTCTGTTGAGCACGGGTCTCGATCCGGGCATACCCAGACAGGTGGGGCACACATGCGTGTTGGGTGCTTCCGCATCGGTCGTTGGACAGGAACAGAACATCTTGGACCTCGTCGGAAGCTGTACATGGATCTCCAATCCAATCTTCATATCTTCACCTCCGCTCTTCTGACCTCGAACTGCTTATCCCACTCTTCAGCCATGGTGAGAAGCTGGTCTTCGTTCCAATGGTCGGTGACGAACTGCATGCCGATCGGCATCCCGTCCGCATCGTACCCGCAGGGGCAGCTCATATGGGGCGTACCGGCAAGGTTGGGAGGAACCGTAAGGAAATCCGCTTTGTACGATTCCACGGGGGTCATCCCGGAGATGTCCTCGAACTTCGGCGACACGAACGGCATTGTCGGAGTGAGAACGGAGTCATGGTCCCTGAACAGGGCCTTGTACGCATCTATGACGACCATTCTGACCTGCAGGGCCTTCGCGTAATAGCGGTCCCTGAAACCTTCCATACGGGTATAGGTTCCGAGGAGGATCCTTCTTTTCGCCTCCTCTCCGAAATACCTGGACCTGAAGGATGTGAAGTAATCGTCGAACTTCTGGGTGAGGTCTCCGTCCTGCCGGCCGTATCTCATTCCGACGTATCTTGCCAGGTTCGTGGAGGCTTCGGAGGTTGCGAGGACGTAGTACGCGGGCATGGCGTACTTGAATTCCGGCACATTGACGTATTCGACGTCTATTCCCATGCTGCGGAGGTCTTCGAGAGCTTTCTCGAATGCGGAGAGGACATCTTTGGAGATGCCTTCGACAGCTTCTCTGGGGACGGCGACGGAGGTCATTTTTCTGTGGGTGATCTTCAATTCCGGCTGCGTGCAGGATGTGGGATCCATCGGATCGCGGCCCGCGATCACCGGAAGGTATCTGCTCATCTTTACGGGATCTACAGAAAGCAGGCCGACCTTGTCCAGCGAGTTTCCGTAATCGATAAGTCCGTACCTGGAAACGCGTCCGTAGCTGGGGACGATGCCGTAGGTCCCGCAGAAGCTGGCGGGACAGCATATCGATCCGCCGGTGGACACGCCGAGCGACACATGGTCGTCGAGTACCGCGGCCGCGCAGGCCGAACCGCCCGAGGATCCTCCGCAGGACCTGCCCAGGTCGAAAGGATTGCGGGGTATCTCGAATCCGGAGTTGGTGGAGAAGGTACCGAATCCGAATTCGTCCATATTGGTCTTTCCGATAAGTTTTCCGCCTGCCGCCTTCAGTTTTGCGATGGGCGTAGCGTCGAAGATCGGACGGTAGCCTTCGAGGATCCTGGATCCCGCACAGGTCTCGTACTCCGACGATGTGAGATTGTCTTTGGCGGAGAACAGAAATCCGGCATCCCCGACCTCGCCGTTTTCGCAGAATGCATGGAACATTCCGTATCTGTCATTGATCTTTTTGAGTCCGGCAAGGGTGTCCGCATCGCTCATACCAGTTTCGGCCCCCTTACATAGCCTTCGTAGGTTTTCATATCCTTCAGAAGCTGTGCCGTGTCGAATCTGACCTCCGGCACATCCTCTCTGGTGACATCCGCGATCTCGATCGGGTTGATGCCGTTGCCATCATGGTTCGGAGCCTCGTCCAATATGGCGAAGTAATCAAGGATATTTCCGAGATCTTTACAATACCTCTCCAATTCTTCTTCGCTGAGTTCGATATGCGAGGCTTTTGCGACCCTCGCCACAATCTGTTTGTCCATATGGAAGACCTAAAAAGGCAAAACTTCATCGCTATTTATATTGATGAGTCTCAAAGACATATCTAGATTGTGCCGTAGACATTCGATCCGATCCGAAACATTGTACGCGGCCGCAGCATGCAGAACATGTTTCTCTCTGCGCTATCCGACCCTTCCCTCTTCGGAGAAAGACCGATGCTCCGGGGAATGTTCTTCCTGATGGGAATAGTGGGTATCGGATACACTCTTTTGGATAAGCTTTTGACGGGCCGGCCCTCTCGGACAGCCCTAGTAAGAAACCCGCTGTGCCCGACGGCTCCCGAGAGACCAGGAAAGAACTCTCGGTGCGCCAAATCCGGAAGTAATCATTCGAAAAACGAAAGAAATGACCATAAACTCTGCCGTCGGGACACGGTCTCGACGGGACCGGCCGTGACGGACCTTATTTAAACACGGGCGCCAACCCGGTTTTTCGGACATTTCCAGACCTCCTGC
Organism: Acutalibacteraceae bacterium; assembly: GCA_963646785.1. Classification (GTDB taxonomy): domain Archaea; phylum Thermoplasmatota; class Thermoplasmata; order Methanomassiliicoccales; family Methanomethylophilaceae; genus Methanomethylophilus. The sequence continues at coordinate 25,729 of CAVIXW010000009.1, read as the reverse complement.
CCTCAATGCTTTAATACCGTGTTCGGAATGGGTTATTCATGGAAGAAGAGATGGATACAAAGTATCAGAGGAGTGCGGCCGAACAGAAAAAATTCGATGCTGCGATGAAGTCCATGGACCAGGGTGATTTCAAGAAGGCCCACACCGCCTTCAAGAAGTACACCGAAGAGGTTCCCGACGATGCCGAGGGCTGGTTCTGCAGGGCAGAATGCGGCAATTACGCATCCGGAATGTTCGGAGCCAAGGTCAAAGACGACGAGATCGCCGCCGCCTACACCAAGGCGATGGAACTCGATGATACCAACGCACAGTATTTCCAGTCGTACGGCCTGTTCTGTATTTCTATCGGTAAATACGATGAGGCGGAGACCGCATACAACGAGGCCGCCCAGATCGATGAGTCGCTTTCGGCTTCGCTGTACTCCGAGTTCGCCATCGAATACTACGATCATGTCCTTGGAAGCTACGGCGAGATCCTCGACGATCCCAAGGCCCGTGCCAAATATGCCAAGAAGGCCCTTGACTACATGCTCAAGGCCCTTGACATGTCCGAAGAAGAGGCAAGGTCCCTTCTCAACTGAAAACTACTTTCCCCTTCGGGGGCTCTTTTCGATCAAACATACCTCCTTCATTTGATGTTTTCCGGAAGAGGCTCATTACTGTGCGTAGGGGGTTGTATGCCCTATACAATTCTATGTTTGGTTTTATAAATTGTACATTTGTCTAATAATCAGTTATTGATTAGATTTATACGCACGATTGATATGATATAAATTAGACATTCGTTATATTAATATAGGAAAGTCATTATCTGTTTTTCATATTGGTCTTTAATTAGACGAATGGTGAAAAAATGAACACAATCACAAAATTAACAACTATTACAATTGCAGTATTAGCGACAATTGTAGTTTTAACTATGGGTTCATCCACCTCCAGTGCAGAGGTTATCGGAAGCGGATCCGACAGCGGAAACATCGGATGGCTTCTGACCGCTTCGATACTGGTGTTCCTGATGGTGCCCGGTATCGCCTTCTTCTACGGCGGAATGCTGAGGAAGCAGAGCATGACGTCGATGATGGCCCAGACCCTTATCGCCATCGGCGTGATGACGCTTTCCTGGATCATTCTGGGATATTCCCTCGCATTCGGGTCCACGGGAGGGATCATCGGTAACTTCGATTTCGTGTTTATGAACGGTTTGGACGTCGAGGGCAGCTACAGCCAGCTCGAATTCGCAACCTTCCAGATGATGTTCGCGATCCTCACTGCCGCCATCGTCATCGGTGCCTGTGCGGAACGTGTCAGGTTTGTCACGATAACCTGGTTCCTTTTGTTCTGGAGTATCTTCGTGTATGTCCCCATGGCGCACTGGGTATGGGGCGGAGGATTCGAAAGCCTGGGTCTGACCGTTCTGGATTTCGCGGGAGGAGACGTCGTCCACATCTGCGCCGCAGTGACCGGACTGGCACTAGTTCTGTTCGTCGGTGCCCGTCACGACAGTACGCGCAAGGCCCGTGCCCACAGCATTCCGTTCGCCTTCCTCGGAGCGATGCTTCTCTGGATCGGATGGTTCGGATTCAACGGCGGATCCGGACTGGAAGCAAACGGCCAGGCCATCCATGCCATGTTCGTTTCGCAGCTTGCGGCCGCCGCGGCCATGATGGCCTGGGCCGTCTGCCAGTATGTGGTCGTGGGACGCATAGGCGTCCTGGGACTTGTTTCCGGAGGCATTGCCGGACTGGTCGCCATCACGCCGGGTGCGGGGTATGTCGGAATTCCCGCCGCATTCGTCATCGGAGTGGTCGGGGGAGCATTGTGTTTCTTCGCGGTCAGGTACATTCACAGCAAGTGCAACTTCGATGATGCTTTGGATGTCTTCGGTGTCCACGGGGTCGGAGGAATCTGGGGAGGTATCGCGACCGGACTCTTCGCCGAGAGCAAGTTCACCGGCGGGATCGACGGTCTCTTTTTCGGAGGAACCGACCTGTTCCTTGGCCAGATTTGCGCCATCGTGATAACCATCGTGTTCTGTTTCGCGGTCTCATATGTGATAATCTTCATCTTGTCGAAGTTCATGGCAGTGAGGATCCCCGAGGCGGAAGAGCCCATCGGTCAGGATATTGTCGAACACGGAGAACCCGCTTACTATAACTGAGGTGAAAATATGAAGATGATAATCGCAATTGTTCGTCCCGAGAAGTATGATGAGGTGAAGGAGGCGTTGAAGGGCATCGGGGTCATGGGAATGACCTTCACCCACGTCGCCGGTCGCGGAAAACAGGCCGGGGTCAAGTTCACCAACAGGGTCGGGGACATAGTCATCGACGAGATCGAAAAGATCAAGATCGAGATCGTTCTGGAATCCGATGATATCGTGGACTCCGTCGTGGAAACGATCTGCAAGACCGCGCATACCGGACATGCCGGTGACGGAAGAGTGTTCGTTCTCCCCGTTGAGGCCGCATACACCATCAGCAGCTACGGTTCGGAATAAGGCCGGACACCAAACCCTTCCGGGGCATTCGTATGTCCCGGAAATTTATTTTTATCAGGATGTTCGGAGCAGACCGCGACGAACATTGCGACACAGAAAACGATAGAAAACGGATGGTAGCGAGGGGACGATTTGAACGTCTGATCTCCGGGTTATGAGCCCGACGGGATATCCTGGCTACCCTACCTCGCTATAAGTGGTCTACAGAAGACCTATTATTTAAAAGATTTGTCGGACGTCCGCAGAAACCGCTCTGCGGAGAGGTTCCGGCTCAGAGGAATTTCTTGAGGAACATGAGGTCTTGGATCTTGCCTTCGATCCTGATCTTCTTGGTAAGATACGCCCTCATGGGTCTGAGTTCCCCATCGATGAGTTTCTGGAGATTTTCCGGGGTGCTGATTATGGACACATCCGCATCCGCAGAGGCCTCGTTCCTGAAATCGAACATTTCTGCGTTCTCGAGTCTGAACGAGTACTTCTCGGTATCGAGATCTATGTTGAACGTCTTCGTGAGGTGTTTGATCTCGTCCCTGGTCTTCTCGTCTTCTGTCATTTTACGGTTGAACTTGTCGATGAGTCCTTTGATCTGCTCTTCCATGGTCATGGTATCACCAATCGCTGATCTTGGTCATGTACCTGTCGGAAAGCATCTGCTTCACAGGTTTCCAGGATCTGCGTGTATGGGGGGGAGCACAACCGTTATCCTTAATCCATTTTTCTATGAAGCTCACGGTCACAGGGTCGCTCGGGTAGCCGGAACCGATGTCGCAGTCGAATTCTTTGCGGAGATCGTCCAGCATCCGATCGCGGGTGACCTTGGCCATTATGGATGCCGCGGAAACAACGGGATAGAGTGCATCCGCCTTGTGGGCCGCCACGACCTTCCTTCCGTCGAGTTTAGCCGACATGATCCTGCCGAATCTGTCCGTATCCACATCGGGGCAATCCGCATACACCACCTCGGAAGGGTGGGCGGAGACAGCCCTCACAAAAAGTTCCAGTTCGATCATGTTGAGTGACTGGGTCTTCATCTTCGAATCGATGTCCTCTGCCGAAATGGGCACCGTGCACCATAAGGCCGCATCGGAGATATCATCGAACATCCTGTCCCTGGCGGAAGGGGTCAGCTTCTTCGAATCCTTCACACCGATGTCGCGAAGAACCGTATCGTCCTCACAGAACACCGCACCGACGACCAAAGGGCCGAACATCGGACCCCTGCCTGCTTCGTCCACACCGCTAATCATTATCGGGAGCATAGCTCGGGACCGTATAATCTGTTCGTCGGATCCCCTGTTAACCCAAATAATGGTTATGGTATAGGATTTAAGTAATCCTCATCGTTCTGTATCTCATGGTATTGAAGTGTGACGTACAGTACGGAAAAGGATCCTCTGGATTCAAACTGACCAAGGTCGGTGTTTCCGGAGTCCGCAAGCCCGTTATGATCAACAGGCCCGGACTGACGAGTCCCCTCAACAGCGTCGTCAACTGCTCTTTCGACATCTTTGTCGACCTGCCCGCATCCCAGAGAGGCTCGCATCTCTCCAGGAACGTCGAGGTTTTGAGATCTGTTGCGGACGAGTCTGTCAGCAAACCGTTCAGCGGCGTGGAGAATCTTGCGGCGGAGATGGTCGGAAAGCTTCTCGTCAAACACGAGTATGCGGCCAACGCATACGTCAGCGTCGTCGCAGACTATTACAAGACCAACAGGACCCCCTCCGGAAGGGAAACGCTGGAACTCTACAAGATCCACGCAGGTGCCCACGGGGTCAGAGGTGGTGAGATCCGCAAGACGATAGGGGTCGAGGTCGTCGGTATGACCGCCTGTCCGTGTGCGCAGGAGACCGTCGGCGAACTTCTCAACGTAGAAGATCCTGGATTCCCGATGATGTCTCATAACCAAAGAAATGTCTGTACGATTCTCCTTACGACCGACATGTTCCAGAATATCGAAGTCGACGATCTCATCGGTCTTGCCGAGAGATCCGTGTCCACTCCGACCTTCGAGCTTTTGAAGAGGGAAGACGAAGGAAAGGTCGTCATAAACGCACACTCCAACACCCGCTTCGTCGAAGATGTCGTCAGGAACGGTCTCACGCTCGTCACCCATAATTACAAGGACCTCCCGGACGACGTCGAGGTCAAAGTAATCAGCGATTCGGAAGAATCGATTCACAAACACAACGCATATGCCGAGAGAACCGCGACCCTCGGAGAGCTCAGGGAAGAACTCGCACAGAATATTCCCGCATTGTGATGCCGGGGGAGTTATCCCCCGGTTCACTCCTCGGACGGTTTCAGGTTTTTCTCAAGTACGCCGATTCCGTCGATATGGATGTCGGCAGGACATTCGAGGGAGTCGATGTAACCGTTCCAATAGATGACCAGTCCCGGTCCGAAAAGCTGGGTATACGGGATCAGCTGCTTGGTACAGTTGTACTTGAATTCGGCCGTGTCGCCGAAGGACGCTTTGCTTTCGATCCAGTAGATCCTGGTGCCGTTCAGGTACATGGGGCTGTCGAGAAGGCAGTCCGGTGTCTTGGCCCCTTGGGTGCCGTCCTCTTTACGTTCGTCGTATTCGGTCTTATACCCTATTTTCTGCTCGTCGAGCCACTTCCAAAGGAGGCTCTCGCCCCATTTTCCCCTTTCGGTGGCTTTATCGACACCTTCCGGCGAGAACACGGTATCCTTTTCGGAAGCTTCCCTGAGCTCGTCGGCGGTCACTTCGCTGTCGAGGAGGCTCGGATCCCGGGCATACTCCCAGAAGGTCTTCCTGTTCGTTCCGTTCTCCTGGAAGATCATCATCGCGGTCAGGACCGGGGGATAGTCGTATGCATCCGCGACCTCGCAGAAGGACTGTCCCGATTTCCACTTTTTGAGCATGTTCCTGGTGTTCCGTTTTATGAACGGATGCCTCCTCCGAACATTTCTGTTCACCTTCTGGGTATAGATGGTCTCCAGCATACGGAGGTCGTATCCTTCCTCGCTGAAGGCCGCGATATCCTCCGGGGTTCTGAGACCTTTGTAAAGCTTGTCGTACTCTTCTTGTTCCATCGGATCACAGGTTCTTGATCAGGTCTTCGACCGCCGCGAACACAACATCCCTTACCTGGGACGTGGGAGGGCAGTAGGCATTTTCGGAAACGGCCAGGAATTCCTCTGCGGTGAGTCTGCTGATGATGGCGGAGGTCAGCCAGTCTATACGGCCGGTGGCATCTTCCCCGGAGATAATCTGGGCGCCGATAAGGCGGTGGGTGGTCCTGTCGGCCACTACCTTCACGATGAGTTCTTTGGCACCGGGATAGTATCTCGCGCGGGAAAGACCGGCGGCCTTTCCGGTGACGGTCTCGGCACCGTACCAGGATGCGAGTCCGAGGGACATGCCGGTTCCGGCAATCTGTTTTTCGCCGATGACGCTGACCCAGGGGCTGGCGACCGGTCCGAATTCGAGCTTCTTGCCGGCAGCATTGGCTCCCGCGATCTTTCCCTGCTTGACCGCGGACGAACCGAGCTGGCTCATGGTAGGCCCGGAGTATATCGCGGATTGGCACTGGAGGATGTCTCCGCAGACGAAGATGTCCGGGCAGAGCCTGCCCTTTTTGTATGCCTGGAGGGTGGGTGCGGCACAGACGGCTCCGAGCTGGCCGATATCAAGACCGAGCTGTCTGGCGAGGTCGGTGTTGGCACGGACGCCGGTGGCGAAGATGACCATGTCGCAGGGAATCTCCTGTCCTCCTGCGTTGACGGCCGTTACCTTGTCGGTACCTAAGACCCCCTGGACGGGGGTCTTCATCATGAACCTGACGCCGTTGGCCTCGAGATATTTCTGGATGTTCCCGGCCATATCCGGGTCGGCGATACGGGGGATGACCTGGTCCATCATCTCGATGACGGTGACCTTTTTGCCTATGTTCGCAAGCGACAGTGCAAGCTCGAGACCGATGACCCCCGCTCCCGCGATGACGACATTCTGGGAATGTGCGAGATATGATTCGATCTCCTGTCCGCCTTTGACGGTCCTGACGGTGAACACGCCTTCGAGGCCGGAACCCTCTATCGGAGGGATGAAGACCTTTCCGCCGGTAGCGAGGACGAGCGCATCGTATTCGTAGGTTTTTCCGCCGGCGGTCACGGTTCTGACCGCGGGGGCTCCGCGGGGAGTGTCGTTGACGACGGACTCGACCTTGGTCTCGGTGTGGATCGTGATGTTCCTGTTCTCGGAGTACCATGCCTGGTCGTGCATGATCATCGCATCCCAGGTGGATTTTCCTTCAAGGACCCACGGGATCATGCAGGGAGAATAGGCCACGTCCCGGTCTTCGGTGAAGACCGTGATCTCAGCGTCGGGGGCATTGGCCCTTGCGGCGGATGCGGCCGACATTCCGGCGGCGCCGGAGCCGATGATTATTATCTTTTTCGACATTGTATCTGGGATGCTGTATCGTTGCTGCTTATTAATGGTTGCGCGTGGGCGTACGATAAGTTTAATTTCACGCCCCGCGTGGGGGCGTCGATGAAAAACAAAAGAATGCCCGATGAGCTGGAGGCCTGTTGGACCGAAAAGGACATGGCGGACGGGAAGACCGTCGATGCGCTGGTCCTTATCATGCGCACGAACGGGTGCTCGTGGACCAGGGCCGGCAAAGGCGGCTGCACCATGTGCGGATACAGGACCGCATCCCTCAGCGGGGTCACCGAGGCGGACCTGAACGCCCAGATCGACCAGGCCCTGACCAGGTTCAAAGGACAGCCGTTCGTGAAGATCTACACTTCCGGCAGTTTCTTCGACGAGAACGAGATCCCGGCCTCGGTACGGGACCGGGTCTTCCGTGAATTCGCCGCATGTGCCAGACTTCTTGTCGAAAGCAGGCCCGAGTACATAACCGACGACCTTGTCAAGGATCTTCCGAAGAACATGACCGTGGCCCTCGGCCTTGAAACTTCCAACGAAGAGATCCTCAGCAAATGCATCAACAAAGGATTTACCGCGGCACAGAGCAAGGCCGCCGCCGAAAAACTGAAGGCCGCCGGACTGACCGTCAGGACGTATCTGCTTCTGAAACCGCCGTTCCTGGCCGAAAAGGACGGGATGGAGGATGCGATATCTTCCGCACGTTTCGCGGATGCGTTTTCGGACGAAATCTCCATCAATCCGTTGAACATCCAGCACGGGACCTATGTGGAGCGTCTGTGGAGGAAGGGGGACTTCAGATCGCCCTGGATCTGGTCCCTAATCGAGGTCATGAAAAAATTATCTGGCACTGTTAATTCCAGGATCATTTCGTCCCCTTCGGGAGGAGGCTCTCAGAGAGGGGTCCACAACTGCGGAAACTGTGATGCCGAGGCCCTTGCCGCCGTCGAGAGGTTCTCTTTCAGTCAGAACCCCGCCGACCTGAACGTTCAGTGCGAATGTAGATTAACCTGGGAGCATTACCTGACCGCAGAAGGATATCTCGGGACCGCGGCCGACATCGGCCGCGCCCTAGAGAGCGACCTTGCCATAAGGATGTGAGATCATGAGCGATACGAACGATATGACCGAATTTGACATCAAGAGAGGATTCTACGATAAGATCGAAGGGGCAAAGCTCGGAGAGATCATGAAAGAGATCTTCGGCAACGTGGCCGAGAAAGACGGAATGTACACCTCCCACTACGGTGTCATGTCCGAGATCTGTGCCAAGGTCGCATCAAAGACCCAGATGCTGTTGAAGACGGTCAACACGGAGGATGTGAAATCCTTTTCCGACGAGGAGATCCTCAACTCCAAGAGGAAGCTCAACACGTTCCTCGAGACGGCGACCGGTTTCACCGCCAAACAGCGTATGGACCGTGCCAAGAAAAAGGCCAAAGAAGGCAAGCTCTGAGCGACCTTCCAAACCCTTTCCTTTATTATTATAATAGCCAGCGACTTTTATATATAACCTGGCTATACAAGATTTTAGATTGGACATACTCTATGTCCGACCAGACACATCGGGCAATGCATCCGCAACCCACGCTTGTCACCTGCCTTCAAGGCTTTCTGGTGGCGAATATGGTGTCACGGTCGGTTCATGAAGGCGTTCGTCTATAAAGCGCGAGGTTAGCGAAGAGACCCTCGCAGGTATGTGTGAAATATGCCGCAAAGAAGACGCCCAAAGAAGGGATCCAGGGCATTCGGCCCTAGGAAGAGAGCAAAATCGCAGACGCCGAGGTTGGATTCTTGGCCCGAGATCAGCGGAGCACCCAAGATTCAGGGATTCGCCGGATACAAGGCAGGAATGACCCACGCGTTTGTCGTAGACAAGAAACCCAAGAGCACAACCTCCGGAATGGAAGTTCAGACCCCCGTCACCGTTGTCGAGGTCCCTCCCATGAAGATCGCCGCAATCAGGTTCTACGAGAACACCATTCTCGGACTCAAGACCGCAGGCGAGGTCTGGGCAGCAGATGTCGACCCCCTGCTTGACAGAAGGGTCAACGTCCCCAAGAGGGGAGAGCCCGATTTCTCCAGGTTCGACGGACTCGATGTCGAGGACGTCCGTGTTCTTGCATACACCCAGCCCAAGCTTATCTCCGGCGTTCCCAAGAAGGTCCCCGACCTTATGGAACTCAGGATCGGCGGAGGCTCCATGAGCGACAGGGTCGCATACGCCAAAGGCATTCTCGGAAAAGAGGTCGCCATCAACGACTTCGCCCCCGAGGGAGCCATCATCGACGTCATCGCGATCACCAAAGGTAAAGGATTCCAGGGAGCCACCAAGAGGTGGGGTATCAAGCTGCTTTCCCACAGGAACAGCAAACACCGCCGCGGAATCGGTAACCTCGGCCCTAAGAGGCCCGGTTACGTCAGGTCCACCGTACCTCTCGGAGGTCAGATGGGATACCACCAGAGGACCGAGCTCAACAAGAAGATCGTCAAGATCGGAACCGACGGAAAAGAGATCAGCCCCAAGGGAGGATTCACCAACTACGGTGAGGTCAGGAACACCTACGTCCTGATCAAGGGATCCGTTCCCGGACCCACCAAGAGGCTTATCAGATTCAGGGACGGAACCAGGGTTCCCGCCAAAGCCGACACCAGTGTCGCCGAGGTCACCTACGTTTCGATCGAATCCAAGCAGGGAGCATGATTTAAATGACCACAACCAACGTTTACTCCGTAAAAGGAGAGGTCTCTGGTACCATCGAGGTTCCCGCAGCGTTCAATACCGCATACAGGCCCGACATCATCAAGAAGGCCATTCTTGCCGCAGCCGCCAACAGCAGGCAGGCATACGGTCCCAACCCCCTCTCCGGTATGAGGCACTCTGTCAGCACCTGGGGAAAAGGACGCGGTGTCGCACGTGTTCAGCGTCTTCACGATGGAAGGAGAGCAACCCAGTCCCCCAACAACGTTTCCGGTAGGAGGGCACACCCCCCGAAGGTCGAGAAGATCTGGGAGCAGAAAGTCAACAAGAAGGAACTCAAGATCGCCCGTATGTCCGCGCTCGCAGCGACCGGCTGTGCCGACTGCGTCAAATCCCGCGGACACAAGTTCGACGACAAGGTTACCTTCCCCATTGTTGTCGACGACGCATTCAACGACGTCAAGACCGCCGCCGAGGTCATGGCCGCATTCGACGCGATCGGAATCGGATACGATGTAGACCGTGCGAAGGACGGAACCAAGATCCGTGCGGGAAAAGGAAAGATGAGGAACAGGAAGTACAGGACCCCTGTATCTGTTCTTATTGTAATAGCAGATGAAGACAGGAACGCAGCCGTGTTCAAGGGCGCAAACAACCTGCCCGGCGTAGAGGTCGAAGAGATCAGTACGCTCAACACCAGCCTGCTCGCTCCCGGAGGAGACGCAGGAAGGCTCACCGTCTACACCAAGTCCGCCATCGCAAAGATCGGAGAGTGGACCGAATGAAGCAGAGTGACATACTCATTAGGCCGTTCGTCACTGAGAAAGCGCTCAACCTCATGGCAGGTACCGCGGCTCAGAACTTCAAGGACGGAAACAAGATCGAGTTCATCGTGAACAGGGACGCCGACAAGGCCGACATCAAACTCGCCTTCGAAGAGCGTTTCGAGGTCAAGGTCGAGCGCGTCTGGACCAGGATTCAGAAAGACGGCAAACACGCCATCATCAAACTCGCGGACGGATACTCCGCAGAGGATGTCGGTATGAGGGTCGGAGTGTTCTGAGGTGAAAATATGGGAAAAAGATTGATACCGCAGAGGAGAGCCCGCGGAGGTTCTCATTACCGCTCCCCCTCCCACAGACACGTGGACGATGTGAGGATCCCCCACTACGAGGCCCAGGGAACGATCAAAGACCTCATCCAGGCTCCTGGAAGAACATCCCCGCTCGCAGTCATCGACTTCGAGGGGAAGAAGAGCTACCAGCTCGCTGTCGAGGGTACCAGGGTCGGACAGACCATCTCCCTCGGCGGAGACAGTGTCAGGGCAGGAAACATCCTCACCCTTGCGAACATCCCCGAGGGTACCCTCGTCCACAACATCGAGGGACAGCCCGGAGACGGAGGAAAGTTCGTAAAGACCGCAGGAACCTCGGCGCTCGTCGTCAGCAGGGGAAAGGTCGTTGTTCTTTCCCTGCCGTCCGGCGTGCTGAAGGAATTCAACCCCAACTGCCGTGCCGTCATCGGCGTGGTCGCTGGCGGTGGAAGGATCGACAAGCCCCTCGGAAAGGCAGGAAAGAACTACCTGACCCTGAGGTCCAGATCCGTCGCAAACAAGAAGACCAAAGGAGTAGCAATGAATGCTGTCGACCACCCCAACGGAGGAGGAAGTCACCCGCACGTCGGTGGTCCGAACTGCCATGGAAGGAACGCACCTCCGGGACAGAAAGCCGGTTTCATTGCACCTAAGAAGAAAGTTAAGAGGAAGTGAGCTCAATGGCAAAGAAAATCATGGGATCCGCGAAAGCTTCCAGGAGGAAATCCAGGAAGAAAGCGTCCGCAATTCAGGCTAGGAGAAAGAAGGAGTTCATGTTCCGCGGATACAACCTGGAACAGCTCCGTGCCATGCCTTTCGAAGATGTCCTCGAGCTTCTGCCCTCCAGGTCCAGGAGAACCTATCTCCGCGGACTGAACTACGAGCAGCAGCTCGTCTTCGACAAATTGAACGGCGAATGCACCGATGTGGTCAGGACCCACCGCAGGGACCTCCCCATCCTTCCCACATTCGTCGGAAAGACAGTTGCAGTATACAACGGAAAAGAGTTCGTCGAGGTCACGATCAAACCCGAAATGATCGGATGCTATCTCGGTGAATTCGTTATGAACAGGAAAGAGCCTGCGCACTCCGGACCCGGTGTCGGTGCTACAAGGTCTTCGAAGTTCATGCCGCTCAAGTGAGGTGAATGGATATGGTCAACAAAGGTTACACAACTGTTTCAGATCCCGACACCACCGCTAAGGCCATCTGCAAGGAACAGCCCATCTCCCCCAAGTTCGCACGCGAGGTCGCATGCGCGGTCAGGGGAATGGCCGTTCCCCAGGCCCAGGCTTTCCTTGAGAGCGTAATCGCCAAGGAAACCCCTGTCAAACTCAGGAGATACAACAAGCGTGTCTCCCACAAACAGGGAGTCGGCCCCGGCAGGTATCCCGTAAAGGTCTCCAAGGCCATCCTTGCGACCCTTAACAGCGCTGCCTCCAACGCAGACTTCAAAGGATTGGATTCCGCCAGCATGGTCATCTCGACCATCACCGTTGCCAGGGGTCAGGTCATTCCCGGCCACATGCCCAGGGCACAGGGTCGTGCGACCGAGTGGAACCAGGACACTGTCAACATCGAGATCATCCTCTCGGAGGTAGAGTGAAATGGCATCAGAGAGAAAGTTCGTCGCAGAAAACGTCCGCAGGGTTCTGCTCAAGGAATACCTCATGAAAGAGGTCTCCCGTGCAGGATTCGGCGGCCTGGATGTTCAGAGGACCCCCCTGGGAACCCGCATCATCCTCGCCACCGAGAGGCCCGGACTCGTTATTGGACGCCGCGGTCAGACCATCAAGAACCTGACCACGGTCATCGAGGAGCGCTTTGGATTCGAGAACCCTCAGATCGAGGTCAACGAGGTCAAGGACGTCTCCCTCAACGCACAGATCATGGCAGAGAAGCTGGCCTTCTCCCTCGAGAGGGGCTGGCACTTCCGCAGGGCCGGACACGCCACCCTGAGGAGGGTCATGGATTCCGGAGCCCGCGGATGCTACATCATCCTCGCGGGAAAACTGAGCGGACAGAGGCACAGGACCGAGAAGTTCAAGGAGGGCTCCATCAAATACTGCGGAGACCCCAAGATCCAGTTCGTCCAGCACGGATTCGCGGTCGCCACCCTCAAGATGGGTGTCATCGGCGTCACCGTCGAGATCATGGACAAGGACTCCGTCCTGCCCGCAGAGATCGAGGTCGCCAGCAAAGAGGTCGCAGCGGCAAAACTGCCCGATCTCTTCAAGGTCGAGACCGTCAGCCAGGTCAAGGAGGAATGAGATTGGCAGCACTCAAAATCGCCGATATCAGGAATATGTCCGCCGAAGAGCGCAACGAGAAGCTCAAAGAGCTTCGCAACGAGCTCATGCATGAAAGGGGAGTCTCCGCCATGGGTGGAGCCCCCACCAGCCCCGGCATCATCCGTTCCATCAGGACCAGCATCGCCCGCATTCTGACCGTACAGAAGGAGGAGGAGAAGCTCTGATGTCCGAGATCTGCCCTAAATGCGGCCTGCCGAAAGAGCTGTGCATGTGCGAGGAGATCGCACGCGAGCAGCAGAGCGTAAGGATCTCTATCGACAGCCGCAGGTACGGAAAGACCGTCACCGTCATCGACGGTATCGACGGTAACGACATCGACATCGCCGACCTCGCCAAAACGCTGAAAAGCAGATGCGCGGCCGGCGGCACCTGTAAAGACGGACGTATCGAACTTCAGGGCGACCACAAGAAAAAGGTGAAGCTCGTCCTGGAGGAAATGGGATTCCGCACCGAAGTAAGGTAAGCAGATGAACCAATGCGATATCCTGAGATCTGAACTCATAGGCCTCGACGTGATTGTGCTGTCAGCGCCGTTCTCCGGAATTTCCGGCAGAGTGGTCGACGAAACAAAGAACACGTTCACCATCGAATCGGCCGGAACTGAGAGAATGGTACCCAAGTCGGGCAACGAGTTCAGATTCACGTATCACAACGAGCAGATAGACATTGAAGGAAGCAAGATCCTTCACCGACCTGAAGACAGAATGAAGAAGGTTAGGTGAGAATACTATGACAGCAAAAGTAAATAACATCGGAATCGAGGTCGCCGCTCCCGAGGGCGAATGCAGCGACCCCAACTGTCCTTTCCACGGTTCAATCTCCGTGAGGGGACAGATCATCGACGGTGTCGTCGACAGCATCAAGATGAACAGGACCATCATCGTCAAACGCGATTATCTCCAGTTCGTCAAGAAATATGAAAGATACGAGAAAAGGTCAGCAAGGTACGCCGTTCACGCCGCACCCTGCCTCAACCTTAAAGTGGGTGACTCCGTGAAGATCATGGAGTGCCGCCCCATCTCCAAGACCGTGTCCTTCGTGGCGGTCGAGAAGAAGGAGTGATGTGGATGAAGGGAATCGCAGGAACTCAGACCCGCGGACTTCAGCAGCAGTCCGAACTCACCGTCATCGACAACACCGGTGCGAAAGTGATCGAGATCATCACCGTCCCCAGCTACCACGGCGTAGCCAGGAGGAGCCCCAAAGCGGGAATCGGAGACATGGTCATCGCATCCGTGAAGAAAGGTACTCCCGCCATGAGGCGTCAGATCGTCTTCGCGGTCATCGTCCGCCAGAGGCGCCCCTACAGGCGTCCCGACGGAACGATGGTCTTCTTCGAGGACAATGCCGCCGTTCTCGTCACCGACACCGGTGAGACCAAAGGAACCGACATCAAAGGCCCCGTTGCAAGGGAAGCCGCCGACAGGTGGCCCAGGATCGCAGCGACCGCCAGCACGATCGTTTGAGGTGAAATGAATGGTAAGCAGTAAAGCAAGGGTTCAGAGGAAAGCACAGGCTAACGCCCCTGCCCACGTAAAGAGAAAAATGCTCTCCGCACACCTCAGCAAGGAACTTGCCGAGAAATACGGAGTTCGCTCCGTCAGGGTTTGCGCAGGCGACACCGTCGTCGTCCTCCGTGGCGACGAGGACATCCGCGGGTCCGAGGGAAAGGTCATCGACGTGTTCACCAAGACCGGACGCGTCACCATCGATGGCGTGACCATCAAACAGGTAGACGGAACTGCCGTGGCGCGTCCCATCCACGCGTCGAACCTCGTCATCACAAAGCTGAATCTCGAGGATTCCTTAAGGGCACAGGCCCTCGGAAAGAAGAAGGAGGCTGCAGAATGAGCGACCATATGAAGAGACTCACAATACCCAAGACCTGGCCCATCCCCAAGAAGGTCCACCTTTGGGCGACCAAGCAGACCGCCGGCGCACATAGCGTCGGCGAGTCCATGCCCGCATCCATGATCCTCAGGGACATGCTCAAGGTATGCGACACTGCCAAAGAAGCGAAGAAGATCATCGCCGCGCACGACCTTGTCGTCAACGGCAGGGCCGTCAAGGACGCCAAGGCACCCATCGGACTGATGGATGTCGTTTCACTCCCCAAATCCGGAGCGAACTACCGCGTTCAGCTGACCAAGAAAGGAAAGCTCACCCTGATCCCCGTCTCCGAAGAGGATGCAAAGTGGATCCTCTGCAGGATCGAGAACAAGACCCTGGTCGCAGGCGGCAAATACCAGCTCAATCTCAGCGGCGGAAGGAACGTCCTCCTCGAGAAGAACGAGTACAAGACCGGCGATACCGTCAAGCTCAACCTTGCGGACAACAAGATCCTCGGTTGCTACCCCCTCGAGCAGGATGCGGTCGTCCTCATCATCAACGGACGCCACATCGGAAACGTCGAGACCGTGGAGAAATACACCGTCGTCAACAGGCCTACCGAGAACACCGTTCTCTTCAAGAACAACACCGAGACCGTGAAGAAGAACATCTTCGTCATCGGAACCGGCAAATCCGAGATCGCGGAGGCTTCCGAATGAGCGGGACCGAGAACCCCATGAGGGCGCTCCGTATCGAGAAGGTCACCGTCAACATCGGTGTCGGCGAAGCGGGCGAGAAGCTCGTCAAGGCCCAGAAGGTCCTTGAGATGGTCACCAAGCAGACCTCTGTTCAGACCATGTCCAAGACCGTCAACAGGGATCTCGGGATCCGTGTCGGCATGCCTCTCGGATGCAAGGTCACGCTCAGGGGAGAGGCCGCCGAGGAATTCCTCAGACAGGCCCTCTCCATCAGGGAGAACAAGATCTACTCCTACTCCTTCGACAAGGAAGGGAACATGTCCTTCGGTATCTCGGACTACACCGATTTCGATGGTATGAAATACGACCCCGAAATAGGCATCTTCGGAATGGACGTGAACGTTGTGATCCGCAGGCGCGGCGGCTGCCGTGTCGAGAGGAGAGCACTTCTTCGCAGGAGACTTCCCAAACAACACCGCATCCAGAGGGATGAGGCCATCCAGTACATGACGGATAAATTCAATCTTGAGGTGGTTCAGTGAAACCTAAGAAACAGTTCGGAAGACAGGTCGGCTGCGACCGCTGTGGACGCAGGCGCGGAATCATCAGGAAATACGGAATGCATCTCTGCCGTCAGTGCTTCAGGGACATGGCTCCCGAACTCGGATTCAAGAAATATTCGTGAGGTGAACAAAAATGCAGAGCGATCCACTCAACGACGCAATGTGCGTGATCAAGAACGCTTCCCTCAACGGAAAGGCGGAATGCGAAATCGCACCTTCGTCCAAACTCATCGGCCGTGTGCTCAAAGTGATGCAGGACTACGGATACATCAACCAGTTCGAGTACGTCGAAGACGGAAAGGCCGGCAAATTCCGCGTCCTTCTCAAAGGAGCCATCAACGACTGTGGTGTAATCAAGCCCAGGTATTCGGTGAAACTTACCGACATCGAGAAATACGAAGCGAGGTACCTCCCCGCACAGGATTTCGGTGTTCTCATTTTCACCACCACCGACGGCGTGGTTGCACAGGCCCGTGCCAAAGAACTCGGCATCGGCGGAAAACTACTTGCCTACGTGTACTGAGGAATGAACAATGACATTTGCAGGGATAATCGAAAGCCGCATCGCCATACCCGATGGGGTCACCGTCTCTATGGACGGGAACACCTTCAAGGTCAAAGGACCTAAAGGTGAATTGAGCAGAAACTTCTCGCACCCCCGCGTAAATGTAGCTATCGACAACGATCACGTTGTCGTCAGCTGCGAATACCCGAGAATCAAAGACAAAGCAATGGTGGGAACCTTCCACGCACATATGAGGAATATGTTCAAGGGGGTCACCGAGGGATACACCTACACGT
This sequence comes from Acutalibacteraceae bacterium, assembly GCA_963646785.1. Taxonomy (GTDB): domain Archaea; phylum Thermoplasmatota; class Thermoplasmata; order Methanomassiliicoccales; family Methanomethylophilaceae; genus Methanomethylophilus. The sequence continues at coordinate 8,820 of CAVIXW010000009.1, read as the reverse complement.
TGAAGATCGTCTTCAACCACTTCCCTCTCAAAGTTGCCGTCAACAAGAAGGAGAAGAGGGTCGAGGTCAACAACTATATGGGAGGCCACGCCACCCGCTTCGCCAACATCGTCGGAGACGTCGATGTCAAGATCTCCGGAACCGACGTTACCGTAACCGGCATCAACATAGAGGATGTCGGTCAGACCGCCGCCAACATCGAGAGATCGACCATGAGGGGCGGTTTCGATAAGAGGGTGTTCGAGGACGGAATTTACATCGTCCACAAATCTCACAAGGTGAAAGAATGAGCATCAAAGAGTTCAAGGACCTTTCCGGCTTCAAAGAAGCCAACGTCGCAGAGCTCGAATCCCTCGGGATCACCTCTGTCGAGCAGCTGAAGGACGCCGTAAATGATGAGGCCGAAGCCAAGAAGATCATCAAGACCCTTTCCGGAGTCGGACCCAAGACCCTCGGTGTATGGAAGGACGAACTGAACAACGAGTCCGCCAAATCCCAGAAATCCGAGTCCGCCCCCGTTGCCGAGGTCGTCGAGGCAGGCGCATACACCGTCGAGCCCAAAGCCGAGCTCTCCGAAGAGCAGGTCGACGCGCTTGCGAAGAGGGCCATCATTTCTGGAAACCGTCCCGCTTTCAAGAGGCAGGAATGGTTCAGATACCAGAAACTCGGTGACTCCTGGAGGAGGCCCAGAGGAATCCACTCCAAGATGAGGAGGGGAATGAAGAGGAGGCCGCCGATGGTCGAGATCGGTTACGGCGGACCCGCACTCGTGAGGGGACTCCACCCCTCGGGATTCGAAGAGGTCATGGTCTACAACGTAGACGGCCTCGAGACCATCAACCCGAAGACCCAGGCGGCCCGCATCGGCGGTACCGTCGGAGTCAAGAAGAGAATCGCTATCGAAAACAGGGCGAAAGAACTCGGTATCCGTGTGCTGAACAAGCTGCCTACCGAAGCCAACAGGAGGGTATGAAAATGTCCGACCTTAAAAACCAGAAGAGGCTGGCTGCCGAGATTCTTAAATGCGGTGAGAACAGGGTCTGGATCGACCCCACCAAAGAGGAGGAGGTCCAGGACTGCATCACCCGCGGAGACATCCGCAATGCCATTGAGTCCGGCATGATCAAGGCCAAACCCAAGGCAGGCACGTCCAAAGGTAGGATAAGACACGCAGCCAAACAGAAAGCCAGCGGTAAGCGCAAAGGACCCGGAAGCAGGAAAGGAACAGCAAACGCACGCGTTCCCTCCAAGCGCGCTTGGATCGCGACGATCAGGCCCATCCGCGACGAGCTCAAACAGCTCAGGGAGAACGGCAAGATTTCGCCATCCGTATACAGGCTCTACTACAGGAAGGCCAAGGGAGGTCTCTACACTTCCCGCAGGAACCTGAAGCAGCACATGGTCGCCGATGGCAACCTGAAAGAGGAGGAGATCTGATGGCTACAGGACCTAGATACAAAGTTGCGTTCCGCAGAAGAAGAGAAAGCCGCACTAACTACTACACCAGGAAGAAGCTCCTCGCGAGCCACGAAACCAGGGCGGTCGTTAGAAGGTCCAATAAGAACATCACCGTCCAGTTCGTGGATTTCACCATGTCTGGCGATGTAGTGGTTACAGCAGCCGACACCAAGGCATTCGCCAAGCTCGGATGGAAGCACTCGTGCTCCTCCATCCCCGCGGCATACCTCGTCGGTTACGCCGCCGGCCTTAAGGCCAAGAAGGAAGGGGTCGAGTATGCTGTGCTCGATCTCGGTATGCAGAATCCCCAGCACGGCGGAGTCCTCTTCGCCGTCGCCAAGGGAATGATCGATGCCGGACTCGAGGTCCCCTGCAGCGAGGATGTCCTCCCCGCTGACGACAGGATCGTCGGAAAACACATCGATGACAAGATCGAAGCTGACGTAAGCAGTATGAAAAACAAACTGGAGGCTGAGTAAATATGGTCGACTGGTCACCAAAAACAAGGCTTGGACACATGGTCCTCAACGGCGATGTCACCACGATGAGCGATGCTCTGGCAACCAAACTGCCTCTGCGCGAGCCCGAGATCGTTGACATTCTCCTTCCTGATCTTCAGGACGAGGTCATCGACATGAAAATGGTTCAGAGGATGACCGACTCCGGAAGGAGGGTCAGGTTCGCTGTGACCTGCATCGTTGGAAACGGAGACGGTTTCATCGGTGTCGGAAGGGCGAAAGGAAAAGAGGTCGGACCTACCATCAAGAAGGCCATCGACAACGCCAAACTGAACATCATCGAGGTCAAAAGGGGCTGCGGTTCCTGGGAATGCGGTTGCGGTACCGTCCACTCACTGCCTTTCGAGGTAATCGGACGTTCCGGATCCGTCACCGTCTACCTCCGTCCCGCACCCCGCGGTATCGGACTCGCTGTCGGTGATGTCGCAAAGAAGCTGCTGACCCTCGCCGGAATCCACGATTCCTGGGGATTCGCACGCGGTAACACCAAGACCAAGGTCAACTACTGTGAGGCGACATTCGACGCCCTCAGGCAGACCTCCGTCGTCAGGGTCACCGACGACCAGGCCGAGAAGCTCAACATCGTTGCCGGACCCATCGGACTCAAAGAGAATGATGTCGATGCCGACTCCATGGAGGAGTGAAAATGGCAGCATATGTTGTGATCCGTGTGCTCGGACAGGCCGATGTCAACTACAACATCGCCCACACCATGCACCTCCTCGGTCTCAACAGGGTCAACCACGCCACTGTGGTCCCTGTCAACGACTCCTACAAAGGAATGCTTCAGGTCGTAAAGGACTACTGCACCTTCGGTCTCATCGACGAGGAAACCCTCGCCGAGATGATCAAGGCCCGCGGAAAGGTCACCGGAGACGCACCCGTCACCGACGAGTATGTCAAGGAGAAGACCGAGTTCGCGACCATCGAAGATCTGGCCAAGGCCATCGTCGCCGGCGAGTACAAACTCAAGGACGTCGAAGGTTTGAAACCCGTCTTCCGTCTTCACCCTCCCGTCAAGGGATACGAGGGCAACAAGCACGCCTTCGTAGAAGGCGGAGCTCTTGGAAACAGGGGCGAGAAGATCAACGACCTCGTCAAGAGGATGCTCTGAGGTGTCATAAATGCCTAGCAGAACTAAGAAATTCAGGGGGTCCAGGACCCACGGCCGCGGTAAGAAATCCGGCCGTGGTGCAGGTATCATCGGTGGACGCGGAAATGCGGGTATCGGTAAGACCGGCAAGATCTGGATGCTCAAAAACGACAGGAAACACTACGGGCACTACGGCTTCAAGAGGCCTCAGTGTCTAGTCAAAGCCAACAGCACCATAAACGTCTCCGAGCTTCAGAAGAGCGTGGACCGTTTCGTTGCCCTGGGCTTTGCTACGAAAGAAGGCGAGAAATACACGGTCAATCTGACCGATGCCGGAATTGACAAACTTCTGGGAAGCGGAAACGTCGATATTGCCATCGATGTCACCGTCGAAGAGGTTTCCGTCAAGGCTAAAGAGAAGATCGAAGCTGCCGGCGGTTCTATCGCTGAGTAATTCCGAAAGGAGTAATTCAAATGGATGATGCAAAACCAAGCCTGTTGTACAAGGTAAAACCCATCGGAGACAGGCTTCCCGCTGTCAAACGTCCCGAAGGTCACGTTCACTTCAGGACCAAGATCATGTGGGTCGCGGTCATCCTGATCCTGTATTTCGTTATGTCGAACGTTTATCTCTGGGGACTGGACCAAAAGTCCTCCCTGGATATATTCGCTCAGTACAGGACCATCATGGCCGGAGCGTCAGGAACGATCCTCCAATTGGGTATTGGTCCGATCGTTACTGCGTCGATTATCATGCAGCTGTTCGTCGGTGCCAAGATCATCAAGCTCGACCTCAGCAATAAGAAAGATAAAGCCTGTTATCAGTCTGTGATGAAGGTTCTCGTCTTGGTCATGATCCTGGTCGAGTCCATCCCCCAGGTATACGGATATCTCGTTCCCTCGTCTGCGTTCACCTCGCAGTTCGGCTCCTTCGGGGCCAAGGGAATGATCATCCTCCAGCTGTTCATCGGTTCCTATCTGGTGTTCCTCTTCGATGAGGTGATCTCCAAATGGGGTATCGGAAGCGGTATATCACTGTTCATCGCGGCCGGAGTGGCACAGGCGGTCTTCACGGGAACCCTTAACTGGTATCCGTACACGGAAGGGTCGGCTTATTCGCTGTCGAATCTGCCTGCCGGAACAATCCCCAAGACCATCTACATCCTGTTCCACACCAACTCTTCCGAGATGGCGTCCGGCGGATACGAGATGATCCTGCTGGGACAACCGAACCCGCTGATCGCGCTCATAGGTACTCTGGTCATCTTCCTGGTGGTCGTGTATCTGGAGTCCAGCCGTATCGAGCTTCCTCTGTCGCACGGAAACGCAAGAGGTGCCAGAGGCAGATATCCGATCAAGCTGATGTACTCGAGCAACATCCCCGTTATCCTGATGTCCGCACTGTTGGCGAACATCAGTATGATCTGTCTGTTGTTCTACACCAACGACTTCCTCAGCTCCATCCCCCTCCTCGGAGGCAACGATGCGATCGGAGTCTACGAGAGCAATTCGACGACGGCGTCCGGCGGTATCGCATGGTATCTTTCGACACCGCAGGGTCTGACAGATTGGCTGCTGCCGATATTGAACCCTGCGTCGTACGGTAATAGTCATACGGTGGTGCAGAATCTATGCCACGTCGCGGTCTATATGACGGTGATGGTCATCGGTTCCATCATGTTCGCCAAGTTCTGGGTCGAGACGACCAACCTCGGACCCGAGGCTGTCGCCAAGAACATCCAGAAGAGCGGAATGCAGATCCCCGGTTTCAGGAGAGATCCCCGTGTACTGACAAAGGTATTGGAAAGGTACATCCCGACCATCACCATCCTGTCCGGTGCATTGATCGGTCTGTTGGCTGCCTTGGCAGATATGATAGGAACGACCGGAAACGCGACCGGTACCGGTCTGCTGCTTACGGTCGGAATCATCATCAAGTTCTACGAGTCTCTCGGACGCGAACAGATGATGGAGATGAACCCGATGATGAGAGGGTTCTTCGGGAGTGAATGATAATGGCTAACCCTGGAAGTGCTGAACAGATGAGGGCACAGCAGCAGACGATGCAGCCTATGCCCAGAGGAACCATGGTCGGAATGCTCGGCGTCCTGGTCATAATGATGATCGTTATGATCTGGAGGGTGGAGATCGGTCAGGCTTTGAACCACGTGTTCAAGTACATCGATTTCGGCGGGAAATATCCCGTCCTGACCCTCATGATCGCCGGTCTCATCATGATTACCCTCAGCACCGTGATCCGGAGTTTCCTGTCTGACCCCATATCCCAGGCCAAAGCCCAGCAGAAGCAGAGCGAATTCAATACCGAGATGCGCAATGCCCGTCTCGAGAACAATCTGTACAAAATGAAGAAACTGCAGGAGCTCCAGCCGCAGATGATGCAGTCCTCTATGGAACAGAGCACCCAGATGATGAAACTGATGCCTATCACCATGCTGTTCGTCATCCCTATCTACGCCTGGATCTTCTACTTCGTCACCTACACCATGGGGGGAGACACCTCTCCTCTTATCATCAACATGCCCTGGGGCACCGCGAATCTCATGGACAACATGATCGGATTCATGCCCCAGTGGATCGTGATCTATACCCTTATCAGCCTCCCTATCGGACAGCTCGAGAACAAGTTGATCAACTACTACCTGTTCAAGAAACGTCTGAGCGCCATCGATGCGGGAGAGGTATGAGAATAACCATCAGCGGCCCTCCCGGTTCCGGGAAGACCACTGTCTGCGGCAAGCTGTCCGAGACCCTCGGCGTTCCGGCCGTCGTCTTCGGACAGGTGTTCCGGCAGCTCGCCGCGGAAAGGGGGCTCACTCTCGTCGAGTTCGGGAAACTCGCCGAGACAGACCCCAGCATCGATGCGTCCATCGATGCCAAGATCGTCGAAACCGCCCGCAACACCTCGGATATAATTTTGGAGTCCCGTCTCTCCGCATATATGCTCACCCGCAACAAAATCCCCGCCCTGCGCGTATATCTCGATGCGAGTCCGGAGGTCCGTTTTGCCAGGATCGGTATCCGCGAGGAGAAAGAGGTTCAGCACGCCATTCAGGAAACAAACGAGCGTCAGGCCTCGGAAGCCAAGAGATACAAGATGTACTACGATATCGATATCGAAGATCGCAGTGTATACGATCTCATCATCAATACCGATCTGCTGACTCCCGAAGAGGTTCTTCAGAAGATCCTCGATGCCGTGCGTGCATGAGCATGTTGATAAAAGATCCGGATACTATCCCCGACAAGTGGGGCGTCAGACCTTCCGACCGTTCTCTCGGGGAGCTCCTTCGCGGCGGGGTCATCGCTTTGGACAAACCGCCGGGCCCTACCTCGCATCAGGTCACGGCATGGGCGAGAGATGCACTTCATCTCGATAAGATCGGCCACGGAGGTACACTGGACCCTTATGTGAGCGGAGTACTTCCGATATGTTTCGGTAAAGCTGTCCGTCTGACCGACATCGTTCTTTCTTCGGACAAGGAATATGTCTGTTTGATGAAACTCCATGCCGACCGTTCGGAGGAACGTATCCGCGAGGTAATGGGTCGTTTTGTCGGGAAGATCTATCAGTTGCCCCCCGTAAGATCTGCCGTGAAAAGGCAGATCCGTATCCGTACCGTCAAAGAGCTGGAGATCCTGGATATCCGCGGGAGGGATGTCCTTTTCCGCATCTCCTGCGATGCTGGAACATATGTCAGGACATTATGCATCGACATCGGCGAGATGCTTCTCTGCGGAGCGTCGATGACAGAACTGAGACGTACCCGTTCGGGGAAAATGAGAGAAGCCTACGCGGCCACTTTGCAGGATCTCACCGACTCGTACATCTTTTGGCAACAGGACGGTCGCGGGGATTGGCTCCGCAGCCTTATCCGTCCGATGGAGGTCTTGGTGGACCCCCTGCCGAAAATTATCGTCAAGGCAACCGCGGTCGATGCGGTATGTCATGGTGCGGACCTGTCTGTCAAAGGTATCCATATGATAGACCCAGACATCCGGCGTAATGCATTGGTGGCCATGATGACGCTTCGCGGAGAATTGGTCGCATTGGGCAAGATGCAGATGTCTGCCGATAAGATCATGGGTTCCGATTTCGGTGTTGCGGTCAGGACAGAGAGAGTGTTCATGGATGTCGGGCATTATCCCAAGATGTGGAAGTACTCGACCGATCTCGAAGATCTTGTTCCGTGAGCTATTTTTCCGCATACGGTCCGGCGATATTGCTTAATATTTCAACCGGCAGAGTACCTATAACTTCGGATTTCACTTACCGTACGGGCTTGCCGAAGGTTCTTTCCGGCCCTTCATCCGGGGCATCTGGCACTATGGGGGATTCCGAATCTGATAATGTACTCCGGAGGCGAGACGTAACCTACACAAACCGCAGATTTTGATAGTATGCGGACAAACCGAGAATCCCGTCGGAATTCGTAAAGATATCGGCCGGAGGAAATTGTGATGGAGTATTAAGGTCTGTTAAGACATTATTGCCCTGCATCGAAGCATCAACCCCCAACTCCCGTTTTGCAATAACAAGGAAATTTTGAAGACCAATGGGTGAACAAGGGGATCAGAAAGAGGGCGAGTTTACTCCGAATGATTCGAAGATCGTCCGTTGAGCTTTCCCGATTTCGGAGATCATCAGCTTCTTGTTGATCTTGGATATTGTCACAAGATTGAGCTTTTTCAAGATCTGCGGGATGCCGAGCTTTTTCAGACCGTCATTCTCGGATACTTTCGAGTTCAGGTACATACGAAGGCCGGTTGCTATGAACTGAATAAACATCACTCCTTCCGCAGAGGTCGAATCACGGACATATTCCAAACCCCCGTCCATATCGTCCTTCAGCATTTCATAGTCCTTTTCAACCCAGTCCCGAAGGCGGTATTGTTCAAGGACTGCCTCCGGCGTGTCCTTGCACGTAGTAATAAGAACCAATCTGCCGCATTTCCTCATAGCAAACGAGATTGCATTCCGCTTTCTGACAAGTTCTATCATCCCGCCCTTCTGTTGAACATCGAATAGTTGACGAAGATCGGAGTTGTGGCCGTCAAACAGCCGATAAAGGTTTTCTTTACTGTATTCGAGGGACAATGCATCGTGTTCTACTGAATCGATGCGTTCGGCCAGAGTGTCTATCTCATCTTTTCTGCGGTCGTTGTTCTGGAAGACCAGTACTCTAATCGTCGGAACAACTTTGCCATCGGGACCCACGATGCCCTCGAAGGGCATCGTGATTTCCATATCTGCATAGAACTCTGTCCTCCCATGGAAACGGAACATATTGACAGGGTTTTCAAGATCATCCAGCGCCTGTGTCAGCACGGATTTGAAGAGTTTTCTGCCGGACGGTATCGGAACAGTGAAACCATATCCTTCCAGGTACATGGCTCTGAAATTGTTCTCGGAATAAAATCCGCGGTCCATGACCAGGTGTTGTGATGTAGATTCCATTCCTTTGAGTTCCTTGATTAGGTTGACGACAGTGACGTTGTCGCTGATGCTGCCGGGATAAAGTTTGTAGAACACGGGCATTCCCCGGTTCAGTGAGTGTACATAACCCATATTTACCTGAGGCAGGCCACTCTGTTTGTATTTGCGTCCGTATTCGAGCATATCGAAGAGTCTGGACGAGGAAAAAAGAACAGTAGTATCGAAGATTATGACTCCGGAGTCTTTTACTGCCTCGGAACAGTATTTCTTCCTGGCATCTTCATCGTTTCCGATTG
>CAVIXW010000008.1:0-30188 GCA_963646785.1 Acutalibacteraceae bacterium | reverse complement strand
CGGTATCGTTGACGGCGTTATCCTGGACAGATTCGGATCCAAAGGAACCGAGTTCGCCAGCGGAGATATGCCTTCCCGTTCCCTCCCCTTGAAGATCGAAGGTGCCCCTGCGGGTACTGCATCCTATGCCGTAGTTTTCGACGATCCGGATTCCGTACCGCCGTGCGGATTCAGATGGGTCCATTGGGTCGTCGCCGGCCTCAGGAAAACCGAACTTCCCGAGAATGCTTCGAGAGAGGATCCGTCGCTGATTCAGGGCTGCAACAGCTGGCTCGACCACGGTATCGACAACCGCCAGGAAGCTTCCTACTACGGTGGTCCGGCACCCCCCGACAAAAAACACACCTATGTTCTGACCGTCTATGCATTGGATTTCGTTCCGGCCCTGAAGGGCGGATTCAGACTCGACGATCTGCTGAAGGTCAGCAAAGATCACATTCTTGCTAAAAGTACGTTGAAAGGAACATATTCTCCCGCTTGATCTGCATCGCCGCCGGTTATTCGTGATAAAATGTCGATTGTAACAGAAGAACTGGATCTGTCCGCATTGGCTACTCTGACCGATCCCGATTACGCGAAAGCACAGGAACTGGCCATCGAAGGCAGTACCGACGCATATCCCCTGTTTTTGAGATCAGCATCGGCCGGAAATCCCGTTTCGGCATATATGGTAAGTCAGTACCTTGATATGGGTGTCGCCGCCGACGATGAAATGGCCTCGACCTTCTGGGCAACTTATGCGTACATCGGATATTCCGCTGATGCCCGGGACTGGCTCGACACCCATTTCCGCAGTCTGGACGAATTCTCCCCGCAGAAGTTCGTGGAATACTGCCATACTCTCGCCGAACAGAAGAACGGCGCCGCGGCCTTCGTCGAAGGAATGGCATACTATCTCGGCCTCGGTGCCGATTTCGACCCCGAAAAGGCTTTTCGGCTGTTCTGCAGATCCGACGAATACGGTAACCTCGACGGAACGTGTCAAAAGGCTCTGTGTATGATCAGGGGAATAGGCGGTACGCATTCGCCTGACGAGGGGGTTTCCCTCCTTATCGACACAGCAAATAAAGGTAATCTCCGTGCGGCCCTGAAATATGCAAAATTGCTGGAGACGGGTTTCGGCGTATCCAAAAACCCCTCTCTTGCACTGGCGGTCTACCAGCATCTTGCCGATAAAAAGGTCCCGATCGCCGCATACGAGGTCGGACGCTGCTATCTCGACGGAATCGGAACGGCGAAGGATCCCTCGCTCGCTTTCTCGTGGTTCACGGTATCTCACGCACTCGGCTGCGTCGAGGGCGATTTCGGACTGGCCCGCTGTATGCTTGCCGGCATCATCGAGGAAAGTACCAAGAAAGGCCTCGAGGAACTGACGGCCGCCGCCGACAAAGGCTGTACGGATGCCATGTATATGCTCGCCCAGCTTTATGGCAAAGACGGAAGGATCGTGAAGAAGAACATCCCTCTTTCCGTCGTGTACTACCGCAAAGCGGCCGAACTCGGCAAGCCCATTGCCGAATTCCGCATGTCCCAAATTTTAGAATCCGGCGACGGTGTTCAGAAGAACCACCGCCTTTCGGTCGAATACGCCCTGCGCGCGGCCGCTCACGGTAACCCCGACGGTTGCTATGTGGCAGGTACGGCACTGATCGGCGGAAAGGGGATCGCCAAAGACGAAGCCCGCGGATTCGCCCTTTGCAAGATCGCGGCAGACCAGGGTTACATGAAAGCTGCCCATGTCGTTGCGAACTGCTACCTGCGCGGCAAAGGGGTGCCCAAAGACACCAAACGGGGCTTCGAGATGCATAAAGACCTTGCCGATCGCGGGTTTGTCAAATCGATTGTCGTCGTCGCTGAAGGGTACTACCACGGAGACTATGTCTCCCAGGACCAAAAACTTGCATTCAAGATGTTCAGAGAGGGAGCGGAAAAAGACAACGTGTTCTGCCAGTACTACCTCGGCGAATGCTACGACAACGGCTACGGGACCAGAAAGGATCCCGAAGAAGCCGTAAAATGGTATTCGAAAGCTGCCAAGCAGGGACATGTTGTGTCCCAGCGTATCCTGAACCAACGCAAGATCGACCAGATCCTTACCGACGAATCGCCGTTCGCGACATTCGAGAAGAGCGCCCGTTCCGGTAACGCCCAGTCCATGTACATCCTCGGACGCTACTACGAAGACGGTATCGGTATCGAAAAAGACCCGAAAAAAGCAAGGGAATGGTACACAAAGGCCAAAAAGAGAGGAAATCAGGCGGCCCGCAGAGCGCTCGAATCCCTCGAGAAGAAAGAGTGAACCTCTCTTTCAAAATTTTTAAAATTAAAAAATCCCCGCAGAAATGCGGGGTAAGGTTTGTAATCTCACGGAGTGAGCCTGACGGGATCTCTCGGGAACAGGATCGCTTCGCGGATATTTCCGAGATCGAGCATCTTGACGAGAAGCCTCTCGATGCCCATTCCCCAACCGCCGTGAGGGGGCATGCCGTACCTGAATGCTTCGAGATAGAATTCGAAATCTTTGGGATCGAGACATTTCTTCTCCATCCTCGCGACGAGTTTATCGTATCTGTGTTCCCTCTGGCCGCCGGATGTAATCTCGGTGCCTTTGTAGTCAAGATCGAAGGAGAACGAATAGGGGGTGCCGTCCTTCTCCATAATATAGAAAGGTTTGGCTTCCTCCGGGTATTCGGCGATAAAGTAGAGTTCGGAACCTCTTTCCGCCATGACATCTCCGACTATCTTCTCGCCTTCGGTTCCCAGATCGTCTCCTTCCTTGAGCGCAAGCCCGTGGTCCTGAACAATCTTCAGACACTCGCTGTAGGTGAGGATAGGGTACGGCCTCGAAGGAACTTTAATCTCCTTTCCGAGAATGGCAAGCTGTTTTTGACCTCTCTCCTTCAATCCTTTGAGAACGTAATCGACAACGGTCTCGAGCATGGCCATAACCTGTTCCTCGTTGTCGATCCAGGCTATTTCGCCGTCGAACGATATGAATTCGGTGACGTGGCGGTTGGTATTGGACTGTTCGGCACGGAAGGCCTGACCGAGCTCGAAAACACGGTCCAGACCGGACGACATGAGAATCTGCTTGTAGAGCTGGGGCGACTGTGCCAGGAAGGCGTTCCTGTCAAAATATTTGATCTGGAAAAGTTCGGCCCCGCCCTCGGCACCGGCGGCGTTGATCTTAGGCGTATAAACCTGGACGAAGTCGTTGTCGCGGACGCATTCCTCGATGAGCTGCACCATGATCGACTTGAGTTCGAAGATAGCCTTTATCTCGGGCTTCCTGAGATCGAGGAACCTGTGGTTCAGACGGGTATCCATCTCGACGTTGACCTTGTCGACAACACCGAGTGGGAGCGGAGTTCCGGCCAGGGAGCATACCTCGTAGGAAGAAGGTATCAGCTCGAGACCCAGAGCGGTCTGGTTGCTTGCTTTGACCTCGCCGGTGATGGCCACCGCGGACTCGCGTGGAAGCTTGGTCAATCCGTTGAACAGTTCGGGATCGAGCTTCTTCTTAGGGAGCGTAATCTGAATGGTGCCGTAACGATCCCTGAGGGTAACGAACGAAATGCCCCCGAGGTTCCTGATCTCCTGAACCCATCCTTTGACGGTGGCGGTGCCATCCTCGACGGAAATATTATTGGAATTTCTTATCTCAGCCATGTTATCGTGCGGATATCTGTCCGTCCGTTATAGGACTTTTCATCAAAATCGATGGCGACCGCAGTAAAAAGTTTGCTATTTTCGAAATCGGATGCGACCGAACACCTTAGCTTTATTATATCTAAAGGAAATGAAGGGATAATTCGGTGTTAACTTATGGCTGAAAAAGTCACTGTATCGATTATCAAGGCAGACATCGGATCTATCGCCGGTCACATGACCCCTCATCCCTCGATGATGGCAAAAGCGAAAGAGATCCTGACAGACAAACAAAAACAGGGAATCATTGAAGATTTCTATGTCACACGTTGCGGTGACGACATCAACCTCTACCTCACCCACTACAAGGGAGAGAACAACTCCGAGGTCCACGGAGCGGCCTGGGAATGCTTCCAGGAAGCTACGAAACTCTCCAAATCCATGCACCTGTACGCCGCAGGCCAGGATCTGCTCACCGACGCATTCTCCGGAAACGTCAAAGGTGCCGGACCCGGTTCCGCGGAAATGACCTTCGAGGAAAGGCCTTCCGAGCCCCTTCTGTTCTTCATGGCAGACAAGACCGAGCCCTCCGCCTACACCCCCATCCTTTCCAGGATCTTCCTCGACCCTTTCACCACGACCGGCCTCGTTATCGACAAGAGGGCCAAACAGGGATTCGATGTCGAGATCCAGGACGTTCTCGACAACAAGTTCGTAACCCTTTCCGCTCCCGAGGAGACCTACAGCATTCTCTCGCTTCTCGGCGACACCTACCGCTATGCCATCAAGAGGGTCTACAGCCGTTCCGGTCTCGGCCCCGCCGCAGTCGTCTCCACCGACAAGCTCAACATGACAGCCGGTTCCTATGTCGGCAAGGACGACCCCGTCTGCATCTGCAGGTGCCAGTCCGGATTCCCCTCCGTCGGAGAATATACCCAGGTATTCCAGAACGTCTTCTTCGCCGCCGGCTGGATGAGAGGTTCCCACATCGGTGCCATGTACCCCTGCAGTCCCGAGGACTCCAACCCCGTCTACTACGACGGACCTCCGAGAATCTGCTGTCTCGGATTCCAGTTGAACAAAGGTAAGCTCCAGGGACTCGAAGCGCCTGGAGTTAAGGGCGGAGACCACATCCCCGTCGACATCTTCAAGAGCGACACCTGGGACCTTGCCCGCCAGAATGCGATCAAGGCATCCGTCCTTATGAGGCGCCAGGGTCCGTTCATGCCCTCCATCCTCGGAGCAGACGAAATGGAATACACTTCCAGACCTGCGGTCCTCGAGGACCTCAAGAAGAGATTTGTTTCTCCTTCCGACGAGAAAAAGAAACCCCGCAAGAAGTGCAAGAAATCCGACGTTGAGTGAAAACATGGACAAGGTAGTCATCATCAACTTCAAAGCGTATGCAGAGGTCGACGGCCGCAAGACGGTCGACCTGGCCGAGATCTGTGAAGAGGTGGCTACCGAGACCGGGGCCAAGATAATGGTCTGTCCTCCTATGGTGGAACTGGCCGCCGTATCGGCCTCGGTCAAGATCCCTGTTCTCTCCCAGAACGTCGATCCGAGAAAACCGGGCTCTGCCACAGGGTGGGTCACCCCGTCCATGGTCCGCGCCTGCGGTTGTTTCGGAACCCTCATAAACCATTCCGAGCACAAGATCGACCCGCACGATGTCGGCGAGGCAGTACGCATGTCTCAGGACCTGGGACTCTGCACGGTGGTCTGTGCTGACAACGTCAAATCCGCAAAACTTCTTGCCGAATATGCCCCGGACTATATTGCCGTCGAACCCCCTGAACTTATCGGGGGAGAGATCTCCGTGACCACGGCCGATCCGGACATAGTGAAGAACACAGTATGTGCGGTACATTCGGTTAATCCCAACATCAAAGTCCTCTGCGGAGCCGGCGTGAAGACCGGAAAAGATGTTGCTGCCGCCATCGCACTGGGTGTGGACGGGGTTCTGCTCGCATCCGGCGTCGTTAAATCATCCGATCCGCGTGCCACACTGAGAGATTTGGTCAGCGGACTCTGATCCTGATTGAATCTACTAACTGTATCATTCTTCTTTATAACGATGCTCGGCGAACACCGGTTATGAAGCACAAGATGATATTGGTAATTCTAAGTCTGACGCTTTTAATTACGCCATCATTATCCGCATTCGAATCGAGTGCGACATCCGGAAAAGACATTCTGATAAGCGAAGTGTATCCCAAAGAAGAAGCATTTTCCCTGATGAATGCCGGTTCTTCCGAAATCGATCTGAAAGGGTATGTCGTAACGGACGGAGAAGGAACTCTCGAAATAATCAAATCGATAAAATTGGCATCGAAACAGCAGGTAACATTCTCCAAAGAAAACACGAACAATTATTTTGATTCCGATGCCTGGGTTATTCCGTATTCCTCGGATTGCCTGAGCAAGAAAGGAAATTTGATCCTCGCGGACAACGGCGATGAACTTTCCCTGCTGTCGAATTCGAATACGGTCGATGCTGTTTGCTGGGGTAATTCGAACGGAGTCGAAGGCTGGGTAGGCGAACCCGCCAAGATCTCTTCCGGAATGCATCTTGTAAGAAAGAATGCGGCGGACACGGATTCCGCGGACGATTGGTCGTTGACCAGAAGGGGCTGGACGAACAGCGAACCGTATGAATTCACATTCGACGCTACGGTCGCTCCGTTCTCTTTCCCCGAAGACAAGGGTACGCCGATACTGAGCACGCTTATGGAGGCTGAAAATTCCATCGATCTTTCGATTTACCTTGTTACAAGCAGGGACGTCATATCGATACTTTGTCAGAAGGCCCAGAGCGGCGTCGATGTCAGAATACTCGTCGAGGGAAGCCCGCTGGGGGTGGATATAAGTTCCGAGCTGAGCCTTTTGAAAGCGGTAGAAGAATCGGGCGGAGAGGTCAGGCTCATAAACTATACTGGGGCCGAAAACACCCGTTATTCCTATCTCCACAACAAATACGCGCTGATCGATGGCCATACCGCTCTGATCACTTCGGAAAACTGGACCGCCGGTAATATCGGAGAGTGCGGAAATCGCGGATGGGGTGCCGTCATAAGATCGGAGGGCTATGTGAACTATATGAGCACCGTGTTCGAAAACGACTTCTCCACCGGCATAGGGGATGTGGCACCGCTCAGCACGGTTTATCCGAATCTGAAGGCCAAAAGCAGCCTCGATCCGGTCAACATAAAGGAGATCACGCTGACATACTACGAGTCGGAAGTCACTCCGACGGTCTCTCCCGACAATTCGTTCGACACCCTGAAGCAGTTCATCTACTCCTCGGAGGAAAGGCTGTTTGTCGAACAGATGGATCTCGGAGGCTCGCTCAGCGGAACCACAGGCGAAACACCGATATCCTGGATGTCCGACACAAGTTCAAACGGAGTGGATACAAGATTTATCCTGGATTGCTCCCAATCAGATGCGGAAACCCACAAAACATATCTGAATCTTATCGAGGGTACGACTTCGATCAAAGCAGTCGGTTTTTCCGACGGGAACAGCTTCGAACTCATTCATAACAAAGGGATCATTTCCGATTCGTCGGTTTGGGTTGGGTCAGTGAATTGGACCGATACCTCCTTCACACGCAATCGTGAAACTGCTGTGATAATTAATTCTCCGGACGTATCCGAACATTTTGCCAAACTATTCGAGAGTGATTTCGGAACTAACATATACACGGTTATCGACGGCGGACTGAACCTTCAGGCAACAGTTATAGATACGGAAAATGGAAAATTAATCAAACTGACCGTCGACGGACCGACCGGATACAAATACAGATGGACGTTGGGCGACCTGGGGACGCGTGAAACGCAAAGCCCTTACGTCCTCTTCGATGCACCGGACGAGGGAGAATACCTAGCGACGGTCATTATCGACGGATTCGACATTGCTGAAACCGTATCGGTGAAGATCGGAAGCGAGCAAAAAACCGAGCTTGACCCTATACTCGCATCTGCTCTGGCACTGGCAATTATTATGCCCTGCATCGGTGCGATCGTGTATGCAGTCAGGTTAAAAAACAACAGTAAGAAGAGAAGACGGGTACAAAAATGCAGATATCGTTGAAAACCAGATGCTTGAACAGGATCGTAACGGGTCGGATATAGATCCAGATCCGTAAAACGGGGGCAGTGATCCGCGCGCCCCCGCATCTTTCTGATTATTGCAGGTATACCTCGAGATGGATATTTTTCGGAATTAGGATAACTTAATAGGATTGGTTTCCATATTCGGTCGAGGAAAATGGAGATCCGCAGTATGCGCCCCGAAGACGAACCTCAGGTGCACTCCCTTGTATGTTGTTCGCTCGATGAATATTTCGTTCCGGAGATCGTGAGCTATTTCAGAATGCAATGGGAAAGGGGGCAGATAGTTGCAACCGACCTCGCGGGGAGGGTCATCGGGTATCTTGCCGGTGCGAAGCTTCCGAACGGTAACGCTTCCATCCACATTTTCTGTGTGGCCGACGGCCATAGGGGAAACGGACTCGGAAGCATGATACTCGATAGGTTCAAACAGGTCGTGAGAATGGAGGGGTTTACCGTGATCCAGCTGGAGGTCCGCGAAAACAACCAGTATGCCTACGGATTCTACTCGAACAGAGGATTCGTTCCGGTCGAAAGACTCGACAACTTCTACAACGACGGATCGTCCGGAATCAGAATGATCTGCGATTTATCTTTCACCCCAGGCTCTTTCGGTAGGCTCTCCTAAATTTCATATATGCGTGGTTTTTACAGCGACGTATGGCAGATGCATCGAAAGGGCAGGAACTGTTCGACAAAGGATATGAATATTACAACTCCGAAGACGATTCTCTTGCACCGAAAGCATTTGACTGTTTCTCCGAAGCAGCAGATCTCGGCAACGTCGATGCCATCTATTACCTCGGCGTGATGTATTATCACGGAGTCGCTGTCGGACAATCCTTCGAAAAGGCTGCCGAATTATTTGCAAAGGCCTCTGCCGAAAACCATCAGAAAGCAATGTACAACCTCGGGGTCATGTATGAAGCCGGTTCCGGTGTTGAAAAGGATTATTCCGCTGCCATGAAATTGTATCAGAAAGCTGCCGAACTCGGCAGTTCCAAAGCGATGTACAACATAGGTACGATGTACCGCGACGGTAACGGCGTCCCCCAGGACTTTTCCAAATCCTTCGAATGGTTCAAAAAATCTGCCGAGCTTGGATTCACCAAAGCCCAATTCAGCATCGGGATGGCATACTATAAAGGAAAAGGCATGCCTGTCAACGAATTCGAAGCTATGAAATGGTTTAAAATGGCGGCTGAAGGCGGCCACAAAAAAGCCATGATTATGGTCAGCGCTCTGAAAAAACAGGTCAACGTTTTCACCATCAGCTGAGCCGGCGCAACGTTCAATAGTATCGTTGATTGCATCCCGTCACAATAATCTAAATGAAAAAAAGGCCCCCGTAAGGGGCAAAGTGTTTACTGGTACATCGAATCGTCGATGTGCTCGTTCTGCAGATAGTACTCCGATTTCTGCTTCTGAGCATCGGAGATATCGTGAGTCATACCTTTCTGGTACGAACCGTACCTCTCCTTGATCTGTTCCTCGACAGGTTCGGATCTCTTCTTGGCACGTTTGACATGATCGGCGGTGATCAGTTTCGATTTCTCCATAACCGCAATATCGCCGGCGGCACGGATGAGTCCGCCAAGTTCCCTCAGCCGGAGAGTGAGGGAGTTGATCTGGTTGTCGTGTTTGGCACGTTTCCTTCCTTCGGCTATGATCTCTTCGACAGCCTCGATGGACGCGTCGGGAATGTGACCGTCCATGGCGATTTCCTGCGCAACGAACTGTGCGTATTTCGCACGATTGTGGCTGTTGTCGGGCATGGCAACGTCAACGAGTACTTCGTATCCGTTACCGATGATCCTCGACCTCAGGGGAGAAAGGATGTTCTCGAGGTCCTGCATGTTGCATGCAGCGACGAGGATGAAATCGCAGGGAACGTTGTCGACCTTGACACTGGCCCCCGAAGACTGGGGATTGCGTCCGGTGATCGGGAACTTCTTATCCTGCATGGCCGTGAGAATGAATCTCTGCAAAGTACCGAGATGGGAGATCTCGTCGACGAATAGAACGCCTTCGTGCGCTTCATGGATGGCGCCGGGGATGACCCTCTGATAAGCCGGAACTCCGATCTTGTCATGACCGCCGTAGGGATCGTGCCTGACATCCCCCAACAGCTCGGTCTCGGACGCACCGGTAGCCAGAACGAAGGGTTTGCGGTCGATCTTTACAAGGGTCTTGGTAGTGGATTTCTTGTTAAGCTTGTTCCTCTTCTCGAGAGCCTTGGTGTCGAGCATACGGATCTTGTTGCCGGCACGCTCGAAAAGGACAGTCTCCTCTACTCCGTTCTGGGTGCGGATCGTGTTGACCCGCTCCTTGCCGGCAAGCATGTTCGGAATTCCGGCAGACTGGAGAAGGCCGACGAAATTAATCCCGAATGGGTTGTTCGCATTCCCTTCGATCTTGCTCCTTCCGCAGTTGGGACAGGAAACATCTTCGGGGGATGAGATGTGCCCGCAGCCTTTGCAGCGGAAACCGAGTTCCTCGGCCACATTGGTGGGCACCTGCGAGGGGTCCAGCAAAGATCCGACGGAACCGTTGTCCTCGCTCTGTTCCGCGGCGACATCCTCGGCAGAAAGGATGTTCAGGAACGGTCTCTCGGGATTTTCGGGGTTGTTGGAAACTCTGATCTCCTGGGTAGCTTTGGGAAGATTCATCGATATCGCACGGGCGATCATGGATTTTCCGGTTCCCGGCGGACCTACGAGAAGAAGGTTCCTGCGCTGGATGGCCGCGATCTTGGCGAGGGTGATCGCTTCCTCCTGACCGAGAACGCGGTCGAGGGGATCGGCAGGTATGAGCACCTGTCCGGTATGCTTCAGAGCTTCAACATCTTCCCATTTATCCACTGCAACTTTCTTTTGGGGGGACATAGTATCACTTCAAACTAAATCGGTTCTGGTCCAAATAGTCAAATCGGTCGGTAATTTGGAGATCTTGCCCTTGTTCTTTCCGACAAGGGTCTTAATCCCTTTCTTGGAAGCTATGTTAAGGATGTTTTGAGAGATGACACCGTCGAAAACGATTGTGCAGATCTCATCGGAATCGGATTCCTTGAGGAAATTGGCGAGGTTCTTGACCTCGACCTTGTTCAGGATATTGCCCTGGGCATCCATTAGAACGGAGTTCTTGGTACCCGAGATATCGCTGAGCGTGTCCCGGTAGGTGATCTGTTCTGCGGTGAGGACCTTGTCTTTGACGGAAGGCTTCCTGCCGCGTCCCGAACGGGCGGGCCTGGCAGATTCCTCGGCGGCGGGTTCCTCTTTGGGCGCCTCTACGGCAGGCTCGGCCGGTTCTTCGGCGGAAACTTTCTCGGCGACCGCTTCCTCGACGGCAGGCTCGGGTTCCGGAACCTCGGCGACCGGCTCTTCGATCTCGGGTTCGACGGCTTCGGCGACAGCTGTTTCTATAACAGGCTCTTCGTTGACGTCCCTTACCTCGACCTCGCGTATCTGTCCGTCATCATCGATAACGGATTCCGTCTCGGATTCGGATTCCTGGGTGTCTGTCTGACGATCTCTCCTCTTATCGAACCTGGAACGGGGCTCTTCGAAATCATCGTAATTCTTGCGGGAACGACGCTCGTGGCGGCGGGACCTGTCCTCCTCCTCGTTGGACCTGCGGGAACGGCGTTCGCGACGGTTTCTGGCGAAACGAACATCGGAATCGGAATCTTCTTCGGGTGAGGCCCTGCGGACCCTGAATCCGCGATCTTCATCGGCAGGCTGTTCGGAGACCATCTCCTCGGCATTCCTGCGGACGTGGCGGGAGTTCCTGAGGTCCTCCTCGGCATTGTCGGACAATTCCTTCTCTTCGAAGGAAAGTCCGTTCATCTCCATGTACTGATCGCCGGGGACTTTGTTACGGAGGCACTTGACAAGCTGTTTGGCAGAAAGTTCCTCGACCTCGTGGGCGCGGGGAGCACGGGCAACGTAATCGATCTCGGAGGTCTGGAAGAGTTCCCTTAGAATGAGTTCCCCTCCCCTGTCGCCGTCGACGAAAGCCGTTGTGACCTTCTCTTTGGAGAGGTCCTGAACACACTTGGGGATATTGGTTCCCTCTACGGCGATGGCGTTTTTGATCCCGGCACGCAGAAGGTTGAGAACATCCGAACGGCCTTCGACGATGATCAATGCCTCGGAAGATTTGACGTTGGGGCCGGCGGGGCAACGTTCCTTGCCGTAGGTCGTGATCTCCTCGGTCTGAACGGACTCGCGGATGTTCTGGGCAAGATTGGCCCCGCTGTCTTTTGCCTGGTCCATAAGAACTTCTAGCAGTTCGCGGGCACGTTCGGCGATCTGCTCCCTCTTGGTAACGCGGATATCCTCGATACCGATGACCTTGACGGTGGCTTTGCAGGGACCTACGCGGTCGATGGTTTCGAGAGTGGCGGCTATGATGGCGGTCTCGACCTGGTCCAGGGATGAGGACATATACAGAATACCTTCGGATTTTCCTCCCTTGGAAACGATCTCGACCTCGACCCTGCCGATCCTTCCGGATTTTTGAAGGTCCCTCAGATCGAGATTGTCGCCCAGCAGACCTTCGGTCTGTCCGAAAACCGCACCCACTACGTCGGGTTTGTCGACGATTCCGTCGGCATTGATCTTTGCCTTGACTTGATATTTGATCGAACTTGGATCTGTGTAATTGTTCATATGAACACTCCGATTGCTCGGAAAAACTGCATCTGTTTCATGTCCGATGTGGCGTAATCGCTCAGAATTGACTCTGCCTTGCGAATGCCTCTGTTTCTGCTGCGGTGACCCTCGGGTGCGTCAGCGTGATGATACGGGAGCCGTGCTCGACCGTATCGGTGAATATGATTGTGAACAGGAAACCTATGCCGGTCTTTCCTTGTCCGTACAACGTTTCACACTATATTATACATTATGAAACTGGCCGTACGGATCAGCCAACGAAATCATACGCGGCGACATACCATACCGGCAGAATGGCGGAAATGATGGTCGGCGAAAATGGAAAGGCCGCAGGATTCAGAGAGAGACTACGTGGGCACCCGATCCGCGCAACAGATCGAAGGTCTCGCGATCGCAGGTGAAATAGATTACCTGAATTTCGTTCGCCGTCTGGGAGATCGCCTTGCAGGCATTCTTCTTCCGCCCGCTATCCGATGTCAGAAGAACATCGTCGAGGATCACGGGCGGCCTTTCTTTAGAAAGACTGAGTGCGACAGCCATCTTTACGGATAATTTCACCTGGTCTTCCAGGCCGCTCGACCATTCGGTGACGGTTTTTACCTCCCCGCCCGAAACCTCGGATACGGCCAGTTCGCACCGATGCGGATCTGTATCCAGTTTATAGCGGCCGTCGGTCATGACAGATAGCAGTCCGTCGGCCCTCTGGAGCACTTCCGGCCTGTGAGCGCCGTAGGCTACCTCGGAGGCCCGGTCGAGGATGATCTTCTCGAACATGAGGGATGCCCATTCGTAACACGCGGCATAGACCCTGTCGTTTGCATCGGCCTCGGCAGTGATCGCCTCTTCGACAGACGTATCGGCCGAAAGATTTTTCAGGCACTGTTCGACCGCGGCCAGTTCGCTCTTCAAACCTGCATATTGATCGTTCGCCTGTTGGAACGCTTCCTTGGCTTCGGATTCGTCGGGAACATCGGTTTCGATGCCCTCGGTGCTTACTTTGAGCGCCTGTATCTGCGACCGGATCTCGATCAGTCTTTGATGATCCGCTACCGCACGCCGATATCCCTCGATGCCCCCGTAACCCGATAGAAAGAGCGACATCGCATCCTCGGCCGTCTTTTTATCGGATGACGATTCCTTGCGCTTATCTTCTGCCGCAAGGTATCCGCGGATGTTCTCCAAATTGTCGGCCAGAGTGCGGACGTCGTTATGAAAATCGCGGCGGGGCAGGTTAACCCTGCTTGCAACGTCGTTCAGTTCGTTTTCAAGTAGGGTCTTACTATTGTTCCGAGCGGGGATCTTGGTAGCTCCGGGGGACGAAGTACCGATGCTGCGTAACGAGATCGCGAACAGCAGAGCACCGAACAATGTGATAGCAATACACCCGATGTGCACGAAAGCCGCCGTTATGATCCCCGTAACGATCAATAATAAACCTAGAACGGTCGGTCCGCTCAGCACTTTTTTGTTTGAAACGGTGGCAGATGACGAAGACTTCGGTGAAACCCGATCGTACTCGTTTTCCATATTGCGCAAATGCTCGATCCGGGGAACGACCGAAAGGTAGGTATCTATGTCGAGACCGGAAACCGAACGTTTGGAGATCTCCAGACGACCCTCCGCATTGTCCAATGCATCCCTCTTCCGGTCGAGATCGTTGCAAAGCACGGCGTACTTCTCAGTATCGACCTTTTCCGCATACCCGATCCTGGACTCTTCAAGCTCCAGTTCGGATATTTTGGCCAGGTCCTTCGAACGGCCGGAAAGTCTGGATGCCGCGGAAAGTTCGTTCTGGGCACCCTGTACCGCCATCCCCATCTCGGAGATCTTCCACTCCAGATCTTTTTTGCGTTCCACAAGTTCGGCGTAGTGTATGTCGCCCGCCTCTCTCGCCTGCAGGCGACGGACATTCTGACGCAGTTCGTTGTCTTCGCTGATGAGCGTGGCGATACCGCACTTTGCATTCCGCCGTTGGTCAGGCAGCAGTTTCGTACGGGCCTGATCGATCTCGTCATAAACCCTCGGAAGGTCGTTGCCGCCGGGTATCGTGAGAAAGCGGTTGCGTATATCCCCTTTCTCGATGCCTTTGACATCGCGGAGATCCTCCGGGGACATCGAATAGATCGAAACATATTCCTTGTCGTCGATCCCGCACAGCTGGGATCCCAGGCCCGAGCTTTTCTTACCTTCGCGGTTGAAAGTGTACTTATTCCCCTCAGCGGTCACCACATCCACGGATCCGGAATCGCTGGTCTTGGAAACAGGATACCTGAGAGGGGCTTTCGGGAAAACGGTGGTGGTTAGAAATGTCCTGAGTGTGGACTTTCCGGCCTCGTTGGGTCCGTATACCACGTTGAGCCCGTCATCGAAGGAGAAATCCCTCTCGCGGAGTTTGCCGAACGAGGATATCCTAGCACGGACTATCTTCATTCTTCCGCCCCCGAAAGACGATCGATGACCGAAAGACCGGCACGGGTCACTAGTTCGTGTAATTTTCCCTTGTCGGCAAAATATTGCAGATATACCCTGATATCCGATGCGGGGCCCTTGGAACAGAGCAGGTTTAAAAGTTCCCGGTCGCTCATTGCTTCCAATTCCTTCATACTGCGGAGAGTCTCGGACATCAGGGTCTGACCGTTTTCGATACTTTTCAGATCCAGTTCTGGTAAACACTCGACGGATCTCATGAAAACGGCGGAATCGGTAAGAGTGGATAACGAATCGGCGACCGCATTCGGATTGGAACGTATGGGGCGGTTGAGTACGCCCCTCCCGCGGACCGTCAGGCCCGCTATCGAACCCGGAACAATGATATCCTGGGTACTTTTGATAAGATCCTGCATGGTTTCGATACCGGAGATATCGATCGCGATGTCGTCCCAGAGGATCTCTTGGGTCGGTATGAATTCGTACTCGGTGATGCCGCCGGAGACGGATACCAACACGCATCCTTTCTCGCCGGCCTCCGATATGTCTCTGCCCTGGATATTGCCGGGATAGATCGCGACGGGATCGGCCTTGCGGACCACGGTCCTTTTATGGATATGCCCAAGAGCCCAATACTGTATGTCTCTGCCGAGAAGGTCCTCCGGGATGCAGGGGGCATATCCGTTTCCGCCCGGGCCGACAGAGCAGTGCACTACCCCGATCGAGTAAAAACCAGAATTTCCGTGCAGTTTCAGCACAAGATCCTCATCGGTATGGGGGCCTTCGAAACTGATGCCGACGATCTCGATGTTCCGGCCGCGGATATTCAGTTTTTCCGACGAAGGTTCCGTACCGAAAACGGTCACATTTTCTGGATAGGGAATGCTCGAAGACCAGCTGTGAACCGCATCGTGATTTCCCGTCACCACGAAACAGGGTTTGCCGAACCGCTTCAGCTCGGAGGCGAAGAACAGCCTGGTGCGGGGCGTCTCGTAAAGCTCGTCGTAAACATCGCCTGCGATGACCATGAAATCGGCTCTTTGCAGAGCGATATCCACGATGCGGGAGAAGGATCTGAAGGTGGACTCGTAAAAACGATCGCCCATGTCTTTGTCTCTCCAAGGTACTCCCCATGCACGGCTGCCGAGGTGGAGGTCGGCACAGTGAACGAACGAGAAATCGCATCCCATGGATCGAAAACCAAAATGGTCGGATATAAAGAAGACCGTGGGATGGCTGAAAGTGAGAACGCGACGGATCTGCCCAAATACAATTTTTTATGTGTACTACGTTCCGCGCCCTGAGCCTATGAAGAACATCAAAGAAAAGGTGAAGTCCGAGATTGAACTTGGAGATATATGTTCCGATCGGAACTGCAGTTACAATCCGTGCCATTTCAAAGGACAGAACTGTACTTTCTGCTACTGTCCGTTCTATCCGTGCGAGGATCCCCGTTTCGGCCGCTTCGTCGAGGGCAGGCACGGCAAGGTGTGGTCCTGCGAGGAGTGTCTCTTCATACACCGGGATTTTTTGGTAAAGGATGTCATGGAAACCATCAAAATAGAAGGGCTCACGGAAAATGACGACTGCCGCCTTAAGGAGATCTTCAAAGACGCTACCGACAGATTGTGGCATCCCGGAAAGGCCGTAATGGTGGTCGGTGCCACATCCGACGCGGGCAAATCGGTCACCGTGGCCACACTGGGCAGGATAATGCTTAGGAGAGGCTACCTCTGCGCCCCGTTCAAATCTCAGAACATGAGTCTCAACTCCAAGGTCACGCCCAAGGGAGAGGAGATCTCCATGATACAGTATCTTCAATCGCAGGCCATGGGTTTGAAAAGCCCCGATTACCATATGAACCCCATCCTGCTCAAACCGAAAGGCAATACGGTGTCCCAGGCCATTGTCGAAGGAAAGCCTTTCGGCGATTACGACGTGGTCTCCTACTATACCGATTTCGTGCCGGGGCCCGGCGTGGAAATCGTCAAAAGGAATGTCGAACACCTCAAAAACAGATTCGATCTCGTGATCATGGAAGGTGCCGGGAGCCCTGCCGAGATAAACATCTACGAAAAGGATATCGCCAATATGAGGGCCGCAGAGATTGCGGATGCGAACTGCATCCTTGTGGTCAACGTCGAGTGGGGCGGATCCTTTGCATATGCTATCGGAACCATCGAACTCATCCCTCCCGAGGACAGGGCGAGGATCAAAGGGATCATACTCAACAATGTCAGAGGAAACCCAGAACTGATGAGGCCCGGGGCCGTCGAACTCGAAAAAAGATGCGGTATTCCCGTGATTGGGATAATCCCCCATGCCGAGTTCCAGTTACCCGTCGAGGATTCCGAAGCCCTGCGGGATACGAAGGTAAGGGGGACCGGTTCGATCCATATCGCGGTTATCAAACTGCCCCGTATCGCAAATTTCACCGATATCGACCCTCTTTTCAGCGAGGACACGACCGTGATTTTCGCCGATACGCCGGAAGATGTCCTGAATGCCGATGCGATCGTCATCCCCGGAACGAAAAACACCGTTGACGATTATGTGTGGATGGTATCGACAGGTATTGCCGATGCGGTCAAGGTCAAAGTGGGAAAAGTGCCTATTCTGGGTATTTGCGGAGGCTATCAGATCATGGGCGCCGAGATGCTCGATCCCAAAGGTATCGAGGGCAAAGAACCCGGGTACTACGAAGGGCTTCATCTGTTCGACAATACGACCTACTGGGACAAATATGAAAAACGTGTCATTAGGGATTCGGCGGTGATGATCGACGGGGGCGGCGAGGTCGAAGGATACGAACTTCACATGGGACTCACCGTGGTCCGTGAAGAACCCCTATTCAGGATCACCTCCTTCGGCAGAAAGGATGAGGTCGAGGGTTCTGTCCGCGAAAAGGACATGCTTTACGGAACCTACCTCCACGGGGTCTTCGACAAGCCCGCATTCCGGACAAAGTTCCTCTCTATGATCAAGCCCGGCGGCGGCAGAACCCTGGCCCAGAAGCCGAAGATCGTAGATTATGACGAACTGGTCGACAAGAATCTCGATATACTCGCCGACGTGTTCGAAAAAGGTCTTGACATAGAGAAATTCCTTGAGATTGCAGGTGTTAAAAGATGAGTTCGTTACTTTTCCTGGGAACTGCTTCCGGTGCCGGAAAGACCACATTTTGTGCCGCATTTTGCAGATACCTATCAAAAAAAGAACTGAAAGTGGCACCGTTCAAAGCTTCGAATCTCTCGCTGAATTCTTATGTCACTCTCGGGGGCGAGGAGATTGGTATGGGGCAGGCGTTCCAATCGTGGGCCTGCGGGATCGAACCCAGCGGGGATATGAATCCCGTCCTTCTGAAACCTTCCGGCAAGGGCCGTATACAGGTGGTGCTTCAGGGCAAGCCGTATGCGGAAGAATCCCCCGACAATAAGATCGACAGGTCGATTTTGGTCGAAAAGGTCGCCGAATCGTTCGACAACCTTTCCAGAACCTATGAATATGTGATATGCGAAGGTTCGGGATCCCCGGCCGAACTGAACCTGCAGGACACGGATCTTGCCAACATCGGGATGATGCGTCTGAGAAACATCCCTGCGGTAATAATCGGAGACATCGAGAGGGGCGGGGTTTTCGCTGCAATCTACGGTACGTGGCTGTTGCTTCCCGAGGACGTCCGTCATCTGGCCAGGGGATTCGTGATCAACCGTTTCCGCGGAGACGCTTCGATTCTCGGACCCGGAATAACGAGGATCGAAGAACTCACCGGTATGAAATGCTACGGCGTCGTTCCTTACGAAACCCTCCGTTTCCCTGAAGAAGACAGTATGTCCCAAAGCGGCGGCGTTATCGGCAAGGGAGATATCCATAAGGAATTTGTCAATAACCTCGATATCCTTATCGGTTCGTCATCGGAATCGGGTGTCGATTTCGAAGGTCTGGAACAACTACTTGATTCATCCCCCTGAGGCGACCTTTACTGCCCTGATCTGCATAGAATCCTCTACCTTGGTATCCATGGGTATAGGCCTTCCGTCCATGAGGTAGAGGTATGCATCGGGCAGCATACCCGCATTCCTGATGTTCTCTTCGATCGAAAGTCCGTTCTTGGTGTCGATGGATCTGCCCGAAACCGTGATGGTGCTCATAGTGCCGCATTGAAGACGAACGTAATAAGATAACGCTTTCCAAAATTTTGTTATATACTGTCCCGGATATCCGACCATATGGCAAGTTCCTGTTCCGAGTCGGACCCGCATAAACATGTCGAGAATTTTGTTAAGGATCCGAGTGTCAAATCCATCTCCGGCACCAGGGACGGAGGTCTTCAGGCCCTGTTTAAAACCGTAGAAGAAGAAATACTCCGGCAGGACCCGGAGGTTCAGATCCTGTATCTAGACAGGGATTTCCTTTACGACCATAAAGTTATCACCGCCGATGAACTGGGCAGCTGTTTGGTCGATATCGTATTCGGGAAAAAATATGCCCTCTTCATGGATGCACTTATCCCCGTTGTCAACTGGCAGAGCATCCTGTCGTATCTTCCCGAGGACGCTTCCATGTTCATCGGCACTCTCGCATGCAGGCAGGTTCCACTCTGCACCCGCGTCCACTGATGGTAATATGTCTGATTTTCGTACAGGTTTGGAAGAGTTCGAAACACCGGACACCGTCCTCGTTCTCGATACCGAAACCACCGGTCTGAACGGTGCCAAATACGATGAAGACCCGTTTGCGGACCGTTTCTTCAAGAAAAGCAGCCTTGACTTTTATGATGACGATAGGATCGATTCGCTGAACTGGAGCAGATACGGCGACATTGTGGTAGATATCGGCATCTGCGAGGTATCTCTTAGTAAAAAGACGGTCAAACCTGTCTACTCTTCCATCGTCGGGTACCGCACAGATACCTGGACGGAAGATATGAAAACCTCCTGGATATTCGAGAACACGGACCTCACTGTCGAAGAGGTCGAATCCGCCAAACCCATTTCACAGGTCAGAAGAGAAGTGTCGGCGCTCATAAAGAACAAATGGCTTACCACGTACAACGTCCAATACGATCTTGACAAATTTCTATACAAATTTCCCTGGAATCTCAAAGGTTCGTTCAACGAATGCAGGGACATCATGTTCTCTGCCAAGGATGTATGCAAGCTGAAAAGCCAGTATTACGGGATCAGCGATTACCGTTATCCCAAACTCGATTATGCGTATGCCCATATCCTTCATGGCGAAGATCCTGCGGGAATCCACGGAGTTCAGGACCACAGGGCCCTTTCCGATGCCAAGGTCGCGTCGTATGTCATGATTGAACTCTTCGATAACGGAGAGTACGATCCCCTGGATTTCAGGGGAAGGCACGCCTCCCGCTGATCATTCTTCTTCCATTTCCGCTTTCTTCGAATTCTTGAGGAAGTTCTTGTGCAGCGATTTCTTGATGAATACGCTGATGAATTCGCTGACCGGCTGCAAAAGCGAACTCTTCATGAAGACCAGGGTGATCACGTACCAGATTACCGTGGCGGCGATCAGTTCGGGCCATACCTCGAATATCGGAAGGCTCTGTCCGATGGATACCGAAACCTGGGGGAATTTGTAGAACAGGATAAGAACAAGGTACAGCAGGATGGCAAGCAGTGTCGGTTTGATATCCCTGGTGTAATCGCTTTCGAGCGAAGCTTTCTTCGTGAGCGGGAACAGAAGGAACAGCTGTGCGATACCGGCCATCAGAAGGAATGTCAGCATCGCGTTCCTGGCGTTGATCTCGGCGATTCTTTCAAGGGCCCATTCGTTACTGCAGTCGATGCTGATCAGTTTGAGCAGTTCTTCGTAGGAGATGCCGAGGGAACTGGCGGCCTCCGCATACGAGGACTTGAGAGCGAAGAAACCGTCGCACCAGTTGTTCATCGTTCCGAAGTAGAACGCGGCGTAGATGATCAGCGCGAATACCGACAGCATTATCGCGGACGGAACCACGAATTTAACGACTTTGGGAAGTACCGCCTCCTTATTATCGGACGGTTTCGCCCATAGGGTCATCAGGAATGCGGCAAAGGAGACGGTCATCAACGCATATGCGGTGTTCTGGATCGGAAGCAGGGGGCTGTGACCCGCCACCAAAAGGAGGCAGAGAACGAGAATGGCGATAACGAAGTTCCTGGAAAGATAAAGCCTCAGAATATCTCTCATACCGCTGACGGTACGTTTTCCTTCGACGATGGCATGCGGAAGCGCCCGGAAATTATCGTTCAGAAGAACCATGTCGGCGACTCCGCGGGTGGCACCGCTACCGCTCTGAACGGCCACACCGACCTGTGCCATCTTCAGGGAGCGGATGTCGTTGACCCCGTCTCCTACCATAGCGACGTATCTCCCGTTGCTGCGAAGAGAATGGATGACCTTCTCTTTCTGCTCGGGTTTCATGCGCCCGAAGATATTGGTTTCGAGAGCGACCTTGTCGAATTCCTCCTCGCTGAGTCCGACCAACTTCTCGCCGGAGATGATCTTCCTTTCTCCGGGGATCTCGGCCAGTTGGAATATCGCTTCGACGGTGACAGGATCGTCGCCGGAGATGACCTTGATGTCCATCCCGCTGTTGATGAATTCGGAAATGATCTCCTTGCAGTCCGGACGGACCTCGTCCTTGATCGAGACGACGGCGAGGACCCTGAGCCTGGGTATGAGGGGATTCTCGGAAGCGTCGTGGATCTCCGCAGAACCTCCGTTGAATATCACGACGGAACGAAGTCCCTTGGAAGATGCCTCGGCCAGCCTGCTCTCGACATCGGGGGCATCGTCGGTGTACTGCATCAGGGACTGCCAGGCGCCCATGAACAGGGTTACCGGTCCGTCGGGTCCGGAGATGCGGACGGCACTGTACTTCCTGTCGGAGGAAAACTGGATCTCGTCGAGCAGTTCGACGTCGACGGTGCCGTAATGGGCAGAAAGAGCGTCGATCGTCTTGTTCCTGCTTCCGGTGGCCGAAACGAACGCACGGATCTGTTCCTCGGCGGCGACGGGATCGTTGTCGAAAAATTCGGTATTCTCATAGACGAGATTGTTGGTGGTGATGGTGCCGGTCTTATCCATGCACACGGTGTCGACGTGACTGATGGATTCCACGGAGTTGGAATTCTGCAGGAGAACACCGGAATCGGCCATGCGGACCGCCGCGATCATGTATGTCAAAGTGATTAGAAGGAACAGCGCGATGGGAACGATATCCAGAACGATGACCGCTTCTTTAAGGGACGAATGGAAAGAAGCCCCGGAGACGAGGTTCTTGAAAACAAGAATGACCAGGAAGATGAAGGCAACTGTCATCAGGATCTCGGTGACGGTATTGGTCTCGATCTGGAGGGGCGTGGTCTTCTTGGTGAATTTACGGGCCTTCGACATCATCTGAGCGGAGAAAGTATCGTCTCCCACCTTGGTGACCCTGAACCAACATTTGCCGGTGACGCAGTAGGAACCGGAATAGACGGTTTCGCCGACATGCTTCCTCATAGTGGAGGATTCTCCGGTGAGAAGGGATTCGTCCATCTCGAGGGACTGTTCTTCTAGAACCTCCCCGTCCACCTGGGCCTGATCCCCGGGTCCGAGGAAGAGGATATCGTCGAGAACGATCTCGGAACGGTCGATGACCCGGAGTTCTCCGTCGCGCAGAGCGTTCACCCTGGGCCTCAGAAGGACCGCAATCTTATCGAGACGACGTTTTGCCTTCCACTCCTGGATGGTGGAAATGAGAACATTGAAGATAATGACTCCGCTGGCAGCGACGGCACTGTTATAATCTTCAAAAACGACGAGAGCGATACTGAGAACGAACAGAATGACGTTGAAAGGGGTGATAAGATTCTTTGCAAGGATCTCCAGGTATCCCCTGCTCTGCCTTTCTTCAGACGTGTTGGCCTTACCGTCGGCCTTGCGTTGCTTGACCTCTGCCGATGTCAGACCGCTCTCTTGCATGCACGGACATCTCTTTTATTTATTTAATAAGAACAGACGGGCACCCCCCGCGGATCATTTCCCGGAACCGGGGACTTCCAGGAATGCGCGTGCGCGTTGCAGAATGATATCCATCGGAACGGGCTGGAATATGTCAGCGGAATCCTGAGTCAGCCAATCGATATGGCACTCCACCGGCTTTTTCTTCAGATGCAGCAGAACGTATGCGTAAACACTCAGTTGGATCATGTACTCGTTCTTCAGGAGAGGTTCGACATCGGTTTTCCAATCATGGACCTCGATACGGCCCGGGAACTCTGCGAACATATCGATCCTGCCGTTGACGGTAACATTCAATTCGTTGAGGGGGAGGGCGCAATCGATCTCTGCGGTAAGCGTGGCGCCTTCGGACCTCAGACGATCAATGATCTTCTTGGCAACTCCGATTTGCGGATACCTGTTAATTTCCTTTTCATCCAAACCGATTCCCCGGACCAACAGCTCGACAAGGTCGTGGATCATGGTACCGAAGATCATTCCCCTGCCGCCGATCTCGTCAGATTCGGGGGCTGCGGAAATACCCTCGTTATCGAGATCCAACAGCCCGTGAACGGGAATGTTCTTGCGGCGTTGCTTGAACGATGGGATTTCTGGCCTGGAGATGCAAACTTCGGTCTGCGTCTCGCGCATGGGAACGGGGTCGCTACGTCCGGGCTCAAAAGAAGTTTCCGAGAAATGATTGAAGAATTCTGTGGATTTATCGCCGGCGATCAGGGTGACGTATTGCTTTGCCCTCGAAATGCCGACGAAGAACAGTCTTCTTTCCTCGCCGTAGTCGTGTTTTACAGCCTTTGAAACTACGAACGACTTCCAGGAACGGGCTATCTTCTTCTCGCCCCCGTAGCAGACGACCACGTCTTTGCAGCGGATCCCCTGGATTTCGCCGAAGGATAGCAGAGGGGGTGTTTTGGGATTCGGAGGGAAATTTTTATCGTCGATGCGCGGAATGATTACGATAGGATATTCCAACCCTTTGGATTTATGAAGGGTCTGGATGATCACCGCGTTACTTTCAGGCAGCCCGTCGATGGAATATCTGGTATTGTTCGAAATGTCGCTTTCGATGATCCGTATGATATCGGAGATCGTCATGAGCGAACCGCGATGGGTGGACGAAAGTATCGAGATAATAGTCTGGGTCTTATCGTTATCAAGGCCGTAGAATGAGTAGATGTCGGAGATGAGCTCGGTGATCCTGCGTCTTTTTCCTCTGAGGTGCTTACGGAACGACTTCAATTCTTCGGGAACGTGGTCGCATTTCTCCTCTACATCGTATTTCCTCATCGAGAGAATATCCGTACAGGGATGGCCCAGGTCGGCAAGGATGGGCACGATACCCCAATCGTCACGATCGTTTGAGATATATTTCAACCAGGCGAGAAGCAGCTTGCCTTCGCGGCTGGACATGACGTTCAGTTCGCCCTGGAGGAATGCGGGGATCCTATGTGCCAGACATGCTTTGTAGATGATACGGGAAACCTTTACGTTGCGACACAGGATTGCAATATCGCGAAATTCGGGAGGCCGAAGCGGATTTTCCTTATTTCCTGTAGCGACGAAATATTTTCCGGAATCGACATAGTCTCCGATGACCCGGAGCACTTCATCGTACTCCTCATCCGCGGATCCGCACTTGATGCATCTGAATCCGGTATTTTCACCGATGTCCGTACGCTCGGACGTGATCG
Source organism: Acutalibacteraceae bacterium (assembly GCA_963646785.1). Classification (GTDB taxonomy): domain Archaea; phylum Thermoplasmatota; class Thermoplasmata; order Methanomassiliicoccales; family Methanomethylophilaceae; genus Methanomethylophilus. The sequence goes on along the minus strand of CAVIXW010000008.1, from coordinate 5,621 downwards.
GAGTTATTTTCTTCTCGGTTTCCGGATCGATATTATCTTTCTGGGAACCGGGCGCGCGGAGAGCCCTGTAGGCCATATCGATGATCAGCTGAGAACTGCGGTAATTCTCGGTCAAAGGGATATATTCCGCTTTTTCGGGCACCCGGTAGGAAATACGGTCCAGATCGTCGTTCAAAAATTCCCTGAACCTCTTGGTACGGCCATCGAAATCGAGAATATTCTCGATCGAAACGAAACGGAATCCGTAGATTCCCTGCTTCCAATCGCCTACCACGCATAGGTTCGGCTCCTTCAATGACATCAGAGAGATCATCATCTGATTGCTGTTGGTGTCTTGGAACTCGTCAACGATAAGATATCTGGTGGCAAGGTTCTCTCTGGCATTTTTATCATCATAAAGGATGATGAATGCGAACATAGCCACAAGGCCGAAAGTCAGATGTCCGTCTTTAACAGATTGGGCAATGAATGAAAGATAGATGTCGTGGATAAGGAGAAGAAGATCCTCCCTGTCATCCTCTGCCGCGAGCTCCATCATCTCCGGAGTTGCCGGCCAGATATCTGAAGGAAAATCGTCCGATAAGAGAGACTCGGCATAATCTTTAGGATTGTCGGGTTTGAGAGACTTGATACCATGCATCAAAGCTTTCAGGGCGTCTATATCACCGTACAGGTCTCTACCGTCGTTCCCTCCGAACCAGTATCTTTTTCCTGCGGACGTTATCCTGGGGAAGATTCCGCGGGACATCAGAATATTGAGGATTTTTTCGACAGCTGTCGGATTCTGGGACACGACGGCGGAGAGATCTCCGTATAACGAACCTTTCCGATCCAGAAACCTGTCAAGGAATCTGGAGAAATACAGCTTGTTGAGACTTTCGTTTTCCGTGATCACGGAGTTGCTGTTCAGGTCGTGTTCCAGACTGAAAAATTTACGGATATGCGACGGATATTGTTTAACGATTGAATAACAGTATGAATCGAAAGTCCCGATATAGATCTGTTTTGAAAGGTTCGATATACGGTGATACTCGCGTTCATTGACGGCCGGATCTGAAGAAAATAACCCTTCGTCGTGAAACCTGGATAATTTCGACTGAACGCGATCCCTCATTTCCGCAGCAGCATTACGGGTGAAGGTCAGCATTATTAGGTCCTTGGGACCGATATTGTCCCGGGAGAGGATGTTGACACACCTGGATACGACGGTATGCGTTTTTCCGGTTCCCGGCCCTGCATCGACGACGACGAAACCGTCGATCGTCTCGGCGATCTTCCTCTGCGAGGCGTTCAGCCCCGACAGTATTGCATCAGTGTTCATTCGTCACTCTCCTCCAATTCAGCCTTCATACAAACCTTGTAAAAAGTACACTTTTCACAGGAAGATTTGCCTTTGGTGACGTTCAGGATCGGAAGATCCATTGATTGGTTGGCAGATATATGGTCCTCCTTCAGCTGATCGAGAAACTTGACCATGGAGTCCATGGGTACCACGACCTCGAAATCGGACATTGTCAGATATTGCGGCCACAAACGCTTGGAAATCGCCTTGATGGCTTCGCCAACATCCTTGACTGAGCATTTGAATGAAAGTTGCGAATGAATGTCGGCGGCGTCATCCGGCGAGATATTGCCGCCCTCGTCAAGATGATTTAACAGGATATCGGAAAATTCTTCCCAATTATCGGCGAATGGACGGTATTTCTTCGTAACTGCCATATAATTGTACGCGGGGCCGTCGGATGCCATAACGATTTCCTGCTTATTTTTCGTGGAAAGCGATACGGTCCTGATATTCTCGCGGATATCGAAGGATTCGTCAACTGAACGGATGAAGTTGTCTCCGATGAATAAAAGACGGAACTCACATCCCCTCTGGGTCTTTTCGTATAATGTCTGCAGATAGATTAAAGCCTGGAAATCCGATAAACAATCTTTAGACCCCCGTTGGAACCCCTGGACGATCTTTTTGGAATCCTTGACCTTCCCGGTCTTGAAATCCACGATCAGATCCCCGAATCCTAGGTCGTATTTGGCAAATATAGGGTATGTTGAGAACAGTTCCGATTCGACGTAAGTACTGGTATATCCGACCCCGGCTTCGATCATGAACTCGTTCGGATACTTTCTGGTGGACAGGGGAGCGTCCAGCGGGACGTCCGAAGGCCGGATGATGTCGAGGTATCTGATAAGGTTATTGAGGTAGACCCTGAACTTGCTGTTATCCAGTTCCCTTTGACACTTGCTCGAAAGTCCGGAATATAAAGCTTCAAGATGTTCCCGGTAGTGTTCGAGGCCCCGTTCGTGAACAAGTTCGGGATAGCAGAAATAGAATTCGGCAAATTCGTGAAGGCAGTTGCCGAAAACGATACTGTCCGAATCCTCGGTATGGATCAGCTTCGAGAAAACGAACTTAACCGGACAGTCGGAGAATGCGTTGTAGGTTGTTTTGGAGAATTTCCAGGACGGATTGTCGGAAGAGGTGTTGATGACTCCCCCGAATACCTGTTCGGGACGGAGTTTGACAGCCCAGGAACCCCTGATATATTGTCCGCAGATCTTCTCGAAAGAATCGGCCACGCCTTTCTTCCTGGAAAGGTCAAAGATGGTCTGAAACGAAGGGCAGGGCAATGTTTCTTTCCCTTTCGTCACAGGTTTAACGGCATAGATACGGGAGGTGCCCTGCTGCAGAAGGATCTCCAAACGGACGGCGTTGTTCTCGGAGGCCTCTTCCTTATCGACATAATCTTTTCCGGCTACAGAGGGTTCCCAGGAATCGTCCAACCCGATAAATATGACGAAAGGACGGTCGACATAGACCGAATTCTTGCAGTCCGCGATCAGCACGCCTTTGCGCTCGTTTTCCGGGACCTGCTCGTTGTGTTTGAGATCCGCGATATTGTTTACGGCATAATGGATGCGGTCCACGAGAGTGCGCGAAACCTTCTCGGTCGAAAGACCCAGGGTATCCAAAAGAATGAGTACGGAGGTCTTCTGGGTCATAGATTGGAATAGGTTCTCGGCCACTTCCGAAAAGGTCATTTCCTCAATGTCGCGCATGGTGCAGATAAGACGTTGGGTAGATGGGTCGACGTTATCACCCAGAGGCACTCTCGACAGCAGATATTTATCGAATTTGGGGTCGAGGATCCTGCCCTTGTTCGGGTTTCCGCCGATAATGTAGGGGGAGAACAGTTCGCGAACGTCATAAACCCGAAGCGTGGGGAAGTCCAGAGCCAGAGATGCGAACTGGATGAAATCCCGGATCTGGGAAAGATCCTTTACGTCGAGAGCGTTCTTAAATGGGATTTTCTTACGGTAGAATGCGGAACGCAGAGCATCGGCGATGGGTGCGGAAGAATCCAGCACCACGGCGGTATCGAGACTCTTCTCTACATCTATAAGTTCGACGATGCTGCTTGCGATCTGACGATCGTTTCCGATGGCATAGATCGTCTCGATCTCGTATTCCCCGTCGGTGAAGGGATCTATCTCAGTATATTCCGGAGAAAGGAAATGCTTGTCGAGATCGTCGAAAAGATCCACTCCTATGACCGCCACACTCTCTCCCGGCTGGAATATGCGGTAGATCGAGGGATCGTAGTTCTCCATCGCCTTGTCGACGGTAGGAAGCTGGGAATAATATTCATAGACCTCTCTCGACCGTTTGGAACGGAGATATTTTCCGACATCGGCGGTGTACCTCCTGATATCCCTGATCTTCTGCACTTCGCTGTGGATGAACCCGAATTCGAAACCCGTGTTGCGTTCTATCGACTCCACGACCTCGAGGTCGGTAAGCGTCTTTGCCCGAAGAACGGTCACCGCGATACTGCCTGCAAGCATGCGGGGGGTGTATGCGAAACCCCCCAGCTTATCGGTGCTTACCATCGCGTTCAATGCGGTGGCAAGTGCGGCATCGCAGGTGATGACCTTGCCGAAATCCTTCACTTCGTCATAGATCGCATCGATGGTTTTGGCATTGCGAATGATGATCCCTCATTGGTTATCAGGACGTTCGCAAGCAACCTTCCTATGTACTTTTGCACCGCAAAAAGGGCAGCGGTCGAAGACCGATCCTTCGTAATCCACCGAATACGAACTGCCGTTGAACATTTTGGCTTCTCCGATGGAGCCGGGAATACGGATCCGGACCTCGTCGATGAATGCGAGATTGTTGGCAATAAGTTCGGCAAGGTCCTCGCAGCAACAGAAAAGAACGTTGCCGTTGTAAACAACAAGTCTCCCGTCGCATTGTCCGAGGCCGGTGAGGATCGATTTCCTGGCTTCACAGAGTATGCCGTTGATCTGCTCGTAGAACATATCCAAAAGTCCTAACTTTGTGGTGTCGGGAAGCGTGTCGTAGATCATCTGATTTTTTGGTGTATTTGATGAGAATGGATTCTCGTTGAGCTTGCGAAGAAGCATATCACAAAGTGTCTCGGTGTCTGCCTTAAGAAGTTTTTTCTCGAACTTGCTTTTCTTCACTGACTCACCTAACACCGTGTAGGTTATTCTACTTAATATATCTTTCAAAAATATCATAAATAAAAGAATTTTGTTAATTTTTGAATTTGCCGGCACATCGCATGTCAGCTCACAGCCTGGGTATCTGTTACGTCGCAATTAGGTCGAAAATGTCGAAGTTGCATCCCATTATGTATTCGGGCATGCCTCTTCTTCGCAACCGCAACGGCAACGGATAAAGCGATGATGACGGCCATTGCGATGATGAGGTAGATCGTCGTCGATCCGTTGCCCGATCCGGTATCGGAAGGGGACGGTGAGGGAACGGAACCCTGTCTGATCCATTTGCCGTCGGTCTTCTCGAATGTAAATCCTGCCATGTCTGAAGCCGTCTGCGAGATCTCGGATATACCGTCGGTATCGTAAAATTTACCTGAGAATGCAGTGTCTGAAATCGATGTCACGGAATAGGGGATTGTGACGGAGGCAAGGCAGACATTATCACCGAATGCGTTGGCACCGATCGATGTTACTCCAAAAGGTATCTCGAACGAAGTGTCGGTATTTCCCGCAGGATACCATATCAGCTCGGTCCTGTCCTTGTTGTACAGAACACCGTTTAAGATAGAGTATTTCAGACTTTCCTCACTCACGTTGAATGTTGTCAGCGAACTGCAACCGCTGAACACACTTTCTCCTATCGATCCTGAGGTATCCGGAAGCGTGACAGATGATAGGGAAGTACAGTCTTCGAATGCCGATTCTCCGATAGAATCTACGGAATCGGGGATGACTATAGAGGTCAGCGACTTACAGACCCTGAATGCGGATTCGCCTATGGAAACTACCGAATCGGGAATGACCACAAAAGACAACGAAGTACAATCACTGAATGCGGAATCTCCGATGACAGCAACACTATTGGCGAGGGTCAGGGAGTTGATGGCGGAACAGTCCCTGAATGCCGAATCTCCGATCGAGGTCACTCCCTCGGATATGATCACGGAGGTCAGGACGGACCTGCTGAGCTGCCAGGGTGTGTACCTGTAATCGGATTGTTCGGACAAATAGCCGGGGACAACGTCGTTTAGTATCCTTGAAGAGGATCTCGGAGAAACTGCCTGAGAACTGCCGGTATCGTAACTGTACCAGGT
>CAVIXW010000007.1:0-33425 GCA_963646785.1 Acutalibacteraceae bacterium | reverse complement strand
TGAAGAGGAGACACTCCTGAAAACTCTTTGCCGGGGATCAAACCCCGGCACAAACCATTTAACTCAATTGAGGACCTGAAGTTTAGAGTTGATTTAATTTACAGTTTGTATATTATCAAACTACTGTATGTCATCGTTTTGTCTACAATATGTTTATATCATTATTAACCAAAATCCAGATTAATTAACGAAGGTGAAACTATCTTTAAGAAATCGGTGTTACTGTTCATCGGCGTGCTGTTAAGTGTGTCCGCGATAGCTGTTCTGGCCGATGCGGACAGTGGTGAACTATCTGCGCTGCACATCATTTTTGGTGGATTCTGCGGACATAATGTCCTATTTTTCCATGACCCTGTCAGTAAAAAATTCTGGAATTGTTCGTACAGCAGAGAGATCGGGCATCTCGGAACCGACACATTGTCCGTATGCATGTTTGCAGATAGGAACAATCCCTCTCTGAAACATACGGTGTCCAATTCGAGCGGACAAAGACTTCGGAGCCTATGTTCCCCTATATTATGCCAAGCCAGTGGGTCACCGGAACGCAGATCAAAAACTTCCCTAACTTCTTCTGCCCCGGTAGTTGATCACACCGGTCCGGATTCGGTTTTTAAATCGGATTTTGCCGTCAGGTACGATCTTTCAACGAAACTCCGTACAGGAATTTCATCGAAGCCGAATGGCAGTATTGCACAATAAAATCAAAGGAGATGATATCATTTACAGCAAAATAACGCCCAACCGTCCGCTGAAAATCGGAACGCTTCTGATGACGATGGCCCTTGTTGTTTCTGCGATGGCGGTATTGCACGTATTTCAAACGGAAACCGACGAATCTTCCGCACAGGTTATCAGTTCGGGCTACTGCGGACCGAGCGCCACATATACCCTTTACACAGACGGCACCCTGGAGATCACGGGCTCCGGCGAAATGTATCAGTACGGCGGTCCGATCCGCGCACCTTGGTACGTTGACCGCGATGAGGTCACCAGTATCGTCATCGGAGACAATATCACCAAACTCGGAGCCTGGGCATTCATCAAATGCAAGCATGTAACGGAACTTACCCTACCAATCACACTGAACAGTGTGGCCTCCGACATGTACGCCGCCTTCGCCGGCCTCACTCATATTGAAAAGATCAATTTCACCTGCGGCAACGGAGGGCGCGGGTACGACTATGCCGCTTACGAAGGATCGGATTCCTGGTATCAGAACACTCCCTGGTACCAAAGCAGGGATGCACTCAAGGAGATCAATTTCGCTGACGGAATAACCGGAATAGGATCCGATTCATTCCGCGAACTGAACATAACATCGATTGTGATTCCTGACAGCGTAGTAGCTCTCGGAAACCACTGCTTCTTCGGATGCACCGAATTAACAAATCTGACCTTGCCGATAAGTCTTAATTCCTATGGTAACAGCACATACCCGGCATTCAAAAACTGCACGGTCCTTCAGAAGATCACCCTCACCAAAGGAAACGGATCTTCGTTTGAGTATTCCAATTGGAGGGGAGCGTATTGTACGAATCTGACCCCCTGGAATATGAATTACGATATTCCAAAAACGCTCATCATCGCTGATGACGTTACGCAGCCAAGCAAATATATGTTCAAGGGGAGCAATATCAAAGAGCTTACTGTTCCAGCGGGCCTTTATTTCGGTGGTAGCAGCGACCTCTATGGAACAACCGACAATCTTGAAAAACTGACGATTACCAAAGGTAGTGGTGCGAAAACGGATTATGCGAGTTTTGGCACTGGCGGTTCCGGTGCCTGGAACAAAACATCCAGCTCACGCTGCCCCTGGGATTGGGCAATCCATCTCAAAACAGTCATTGTCAAAGAAGGCGTCACATATCTCGGAAGTTTTATGTTCTACAAATGCGAAATGGAAAGTCTCGTTCTTCCGAATTCGCTTGCTTCTTTTGGTAGCTGTGCGTTCTACAACTGTACGGTCAAAAAACTGACTGCTCCAGCGAGCCTTAACACAACATGGCTTGAAAAATTCCCTGCTTTCCGCGAGGTATCGGGGCTGGAGTGTGTGACGATCACTCCCGGATCGGGATACGGATTCGATTATGCAACCGATAAAGGAAACAACTGCTGGTATCAGCTGACACCTTGGTATCAATGCAGGAACACCATGAAAGAAGTCAATTTCACCGAGGGGATCACGCACATAGGTTCCAATGCTTTCCGCAACCTGAATATATCTTCAGCGTGGATCCCCAGTACTGTCGGATCCGTCGGCGTGTCTGCATTCGAAGGATGCACTTCTCTCGCCACGCTCTATCTTGGCTGCTCTGTGAACTCCATCGGAAAGGCCGCGTTCCGCGGTTGCACCCCCTCCTTCGTCACTATCCCGGATTCGGTCACATACCTCGGAGACGGTGCTTTCGACTCAAAATTCTACGACACCGACGGTATAGACGAACTCGAACATACCGTCGAAAACCTGGCCGGTTCCACATTCGAAAAGGTTGACGACAAATTGGTCAAGGAATCCAGTAAATGCGGAGAAGGCGTCACTTACAAATTGGATCGCTATACCAGGACGCTCACGATCAGCGGTACCGGACAGATGTCCGATTTTTCTGTCGGAACAGCACCATGGTATCAACACTGGGACATAATCAGTTCGGTCCGCATCGGGGACTCGGTTACTTCGATCGGGGAATATGCGTTCTGCGGTTGCAGGTCCCTAACTTCCGTTACCATCCCCGACTCCGTCGAATCTGTCGGGGGCCATGCGTTCGAAGAATGTGTCGCCATAACTTCCGTTACCATCCCCGATTCCGTCACTTCCCTCGGGGATCAGATATTCTTCGGATGCAGGTCCCTAACTTCCGTTACCATCCCCGATTCCATCGAATCAATCGGCAGCTATACTTTCCGCGGATGTACTTCCCTCGCTACGCTATCCTTGCCCGGATCCCTTCGGTCTATCGGAGAGTACGCGTTCTACTACTGCACTTCCCTCACATCCGTCACCATCCCGGATTCCGTCGAATTTCTCGGAGGGTCTGCTTTCAGCGACTGTACTTCTTTGACATCGGTTCATCTACCTAATTCCCTCGCCTCTCTCGAGGCATATGTTTTCTACAACTGTTCGGGACTTTCTTCCATTGATATTCCCGATTCCGTCACCTCCATCGGAACCCATGCATTCTGCGGATGTGATTCTCTCACATCCGTCATCGTCCCGGATTCGGTAACATCTTTCGGAACCTATGTATTCGCCTTGTGTTCTTCCCTCGCTGCTCTGGATCTGGGCAATTCCGTCGAAACCATCGAAGCCTCCGCGTTCAGGGGATGCACTTCCCTTACATCCGTCACCGTCCCCGACTCCGTCGAATTTCTCGGAGAGAATGCATTCAGGGACTGTGCCTCTTTGACATCGGTCCATTTGTCCTATTCCCTTGCATCTCTCCAGGCGGGTGTTTTCTACAACTGTTCGGGACTTATTTCCGTAGCTATTCCAGATTCTGTTAAGTTCATCGGGAATTATACCTTCTACAACTGTTCGGGACTTACTTCCGCGGTCGTTCCCGATTCTGTTACGTTCATCGGGAATTATGCATTCAATGACTGTACATCCCTCACCGTACTGTCGTTGCCCAATACCCTTGAAATGATCTTTTCTTCCGCGTTCAGCGGCTGTACGTCCCTCATATCCGCCTCACTTCCGAATTCTGTATATTCTCTCGGAACCAATGCATTCTCCGGGTGTTCCTCTTTAACTACTCTGAATCTGGGCAAGTCAGTCGAAACCATCGGAGATTCCGCGTTCAAATCCTGCACCTCCCTGACAACACTGACCATCCCCGGATCCGTCACGTCTATCGGCGACAGCGCGTTCGACGGTAAATTCTACGATTTGAGCGGAGAAAATGAACTCGAACCGACAGCCGCCAATATTGCAGGTTCGACTTTCAATAAAGTTGATGACAAATTTATCAAACGGACAGAAAGCGGTATGTGCGGAAAGACCGTTTCCTATGAATTTGATCTTTCAACGGGAGTTCTTGTCATCGGCGGTTCCGGAAGGATGTACTCATATTCCAGTGGCAGTGCGCCATGGTTCTCCTACAGAGGGTCCATCAGGTCAGTCGAAATAGCCGATTCCGTCAAATCGATCGGTGATTTCGCCTTTGAAGGCATTGATGCCATCGATTCCGTCATCATACCCGATTCGGTCGAAACTGTCGGAGTATTCGTGTTCGCAGGATGTACTGAACTTGCCACGATCAAGCTCGGCAAGTCCGTCAGATCCCTCGATACGGCCGCGTTCGAAGGATGTTCTTCGCTTTCTTCTTTAGTCGTCTCCGACGGGAACAGCTCCTACAGTTCCGTCGACGGCGTTCTTTTCAGCAAAGACAAGGGCACTCTGATCCAATACCCTGTGGCCAAAGTTGATGCTTCATACGAAATACCCGACTCCGTTACTACCATCGGATCCTTCGCGTTCAGAGGATGTATCTACCTTACATCCATAGTCATTCCCGATTTCGTCGAAACCGTCGAAGAGGATGCTTTCGACATGGACTTCTACGATACCGACGATAAAACCGAACTCGGTCTGACCGCTGAAGACCTGGCAGGTTCCACCTTCGACAGCAAAGACGGAAAATGGATCAGACAGGCATTCATACCTCCGGTAGATCCCGAAATAGTACGCGGCAAATGCGGAGAAGGCGTCACTTACGAATTGGATCTTTCCTCCGGAGTTCTTACCATCAGCGGTTCCGGACAGATGAGCTCTTATTCAAAAGGTGAAGCACCCTGGCTCTCCCAAAGAGATTCCATAGAATCTATCGAAATAGCCGATTCCGTCAAATCGATCGGAGATCACGCGTTCGATGGCATAACCAATATCGACGCCATCACCGTTCCCGATTCGGTCGAAACAATCGGAGCATCCGCATTCGAAGGCTGTACCGAACTTGCCACGATCAAACTCGGCAAATCCGTCGATTACATCGATAGGTCTGCGTTCGGCGGTTGCACTTCGCTTGCTTCGTACGTCGTTTCCGAGGGGAGCAGCAGATACATTTCTGTCGACGGTGTTCTTTTCAGCAAAGACGAGGGCACTCTGATCCAATACCCCGTAGCCAAAGCAGATCCCTCGTACCAAATACCTGCGACAGTCAAGACCATTGCATCCTCCGCGTTCAAAGGATGCACCACTCTCACATCTATCACTATCCCAGATTCCGTCGAAAACGTCGAAGCCGGAGCTTTCGACATGGTCTTCTACGATACCGATGGTGAAACCGAACTCGGTCAGACCGCTGAAGACCTGGGCGGTTCCACGTTGCACTATATTGGAGACAAATGGGTCAAACATAAAGGGTCTGGCATATGCGGAGAAGGCGTCACTTACGAATTAGATCTTTCCACCGGGGCCCTTACCATCAGCGGTTCCGGACAGGTGAGCTCCTATTCAAAAGGTGAAGCACCCTGGTTCTCCCACAGAGATTCAATAAAATCCATTAAAATAGCCGATGCCGTCACATCGATCGGCGACTTTGCCTTCGAAGGCACCTCTTCCATCGAATCAATCTCCATACCAGATTCGGTCGAAACCATCGGAGCATCCGCATTCGAAGGCTGTTCCAGCCTCGCCACCGTCATTCTCGGCAGGTCCGTCAACTCCATCGGTGAGTCTGCGTTCGGAGGCTGCACTTTGCTAACTTCGTACGCCGTATCCGAGGATAACAGTACATACTCATCGATCGACGGCGTTCTTTTCAGCAAAGATGGAACTCTTCTGATCCAATATCCTGCGGCCAAAACAGATCCCTCGTACCAAATACCTGCGACAGTCAAGACCATTGCATCCTCCGCGTTCAAAGGATGCACCACTCTCACATCTATCACTATCCCAGATTCCGTCGAAACCGTCGAAGAGGGTGCTTTCGACACTATCTTCTATGACCCAGCTGATGAAAACCTACTTGAACCGACTGTTGAAAACCTGGGCGGTTCCATACTCCATTATGTTGAAGACAAATGGGTCAAATATATGGAATTCGGCATATGCGGAGAAGGTGTAGCTTACGAATTGGATCTTTTTACCTGTGTTCTTACCATCAGCGGTTCCGGGGAGATAAAACCCTATCCTCCTGGCAACGCGCCATGGTTCTCCCATAATGATTCCATAGAATCCATCGAAATAGCCGATACGGTCACGTCGATCGGCGATCACGCATTCGAAGGCATAATCAATATCGATTCCGTCATCATTCCGGATTCGGTCGAAACGATCGGTGCATCCGCATTCGAAGACTGTTCCAACCTCGCCGCCGTCAAATTCGGCAAGTCCGTCAATTCCTTCGATAGGTCTGCATTCGGAGGTTGCACTTTGCTTGCTTCGTACGCCGTATCCGAGAATAACGGTACTTACACATCGATTGACGGCGTTCTTTTCAGCAAAGACGGAACCATTCTGATTCAATATCCCGTAGCCAAAGCAGACCCCTCTTACGAAATACCTGTATCTGTCAAGACCATAATGTCCTCAGCGTTCAAGGGATGCATTTTCCTCGCATCGATAACGATTCCCGATTCGGTCACATCCATCGATGCGGGCGCGTTCGACATGATCTTCTATGATCCGGCCGATGAAAATATACTTGAACCGACTGTTGAAAACCTGGCATGTTCAACCTTCAGCAACGTCGATGGCAAATTCACCAAACAGTGGGAATCCGGTAAATGCGGAGATACCGTTACCTATGAATTGGAATTATCCAAAGGAACTCTTACCATCGGCGGTTCCGGAAAGATGAGTTCCTATTCCGACGATGAAGCGCCGTGGCACTCTTACATAGATTTCATCAGATCAGTCGAAATAGCCGATACGGTCACGTCGATCGGCGATCACGCATTCGAAGGCATAATCAATATCGACTCCGTCATCATTCCCGATTCGGTTGAAACGATCGGAAATCATGCATTCGAAGGCTGTTCCAACCTCACCGCCATTAAACTCGGTAAGTCTGTCAATTCCTTCGATATGTCTGCATTCGAAGGTTGCACATCGCTTGCTTCGTACGTCGTATCCGAGAACAACGGTACTTACACATCGATCGACGGGGTTCTCTTCAGCAAAGACGAGGGCTCTCTGATCCAATACCCAGTAGCCAAAGCAGATGCTTCATACGAAATACCTGCGACAGTTCGGACCATCGGATCCTCCGCGTTCAAAGGATGCGCTTTACTCGCAACCATAACCATCCTCGATTCCGTCACCTCTATCGAAGCCGGAGCTTTCGACACGGTCTTCTACGACACCGACGGTGAAACCGAACTCGATCAGACCGTCGAAAACCTGGTCGGTTCCACTTTCAAGAACATCGATGGCAAATGGATCAGACAGGCATCCGCTCCATCCGAAAATCCCGACATTGTATCCGGCGAATGCGGAGAAGGCGTCACTTACGAATTGGATCTTTTCGATGGAACCCTCACCATCATCGGTTCCGGAAAGATGGATTCTTATTCCGGCGGTGAAGCACCCTGGTCCCCCTACATAGATTCCATCAGATCCGTCGAAATAGCCGATTCCGTAAACTCGATCGGCGACTTTGCGTTCGAAGGTCTCATAATCCTCGAGTCCGTTACCATCTCAGACTCTGTCGAGGCCATCGGATCCTCAGCGTTCAAAGGATGCACTTCCCTTAAATCCGTCGTGATCCCGGATTCCGTCAGATCTCTCGGAGCTTATGCTTTCAGTGGCTGTACTGTTTTGACCGCGGTCGATCTATCCAATTCACTCACCTCTCTCGAGGCAGGTATCTTCTGCAACTGTTCTGGACTTACCTGTGCGATCGTTACCGATTCGGTCGAAACGATCGGTGCATCCGCATTCGAAGGCTGCACCGAACTTGCCACGGTCAAACTCGGTAAGTCCGTCAATTCCCTTGATACGGCTGCGTTCGAAGGATGTTCGTCGCTCGCTTCATTCGTTGTTTCCGATGGGAACAGTACATTCACTTCGATCGACGGCGTTCTCTTCAGCAAAGACGAGACTGCCCTGATACAGTATCCCGTGGCCAAGGAAGGAACTTCCTACGAGATGTCCGACACTGTCAAAACCATCGAATCTTCTGCGTTCTGCGGTTGCATTTTATTGACATCCATAACCATCTCGGATTCCGTCGAAACCGTCGAAGAGGGCGCTTTCGACATGATCTTCTATGACCCAGCCGGTGAAAAAGTACTCGAACCGACCACTTCAAACTTGGCCGGTTCCACTTTCAAGAACATCGATGGCAAATGGATCAGGCAGGATTCCGTTCCGCTTCCTGATCCGTCGCCATCTCCTTCCGATACTGGATCAGGCAACGGATCGATGATGATTCATCTTATCAGTGCAATGGTTGTTGTCATCACCCTATTTGTTGCCGTTGCGGTTGTGAAGAAGAGGTACGCATGAAAACTTGTTGCCGGGGATCAAACCCCGGAACAAACTATTGCACTATACAAGACCTGAGTTTTGGGTTGTTAATTTACAGTTTGTATATTATTAACCCACTCTTGTCATTGTTTTGTCTACAACATGTTTATATTATTATCAGTCAAGCTTCAAATTAATTAAAGAAGGTGAAACTATCCGTAATAACTCGGTGTTATTGTTCGTCGGCGTGCTGTTCAGTGTGTCTGCGATAGTCATACTTGCCGATGCTGAATCGTCGGTAGCGGAGCCTTCGGATTATTCCGGTAATTGCGGTGCAAATGTTATCTTTGAATTCGATCCCGCTACAGGAACCCTTTCCATCAACGGTTCCGGACAGATGGGACCATATTCGCACGGTAACGCACCCTGGTATTCGTACAGGGAGACTATCACCTCGATAGTCATCGGCAGCAGCATCACCTCCATCGGAGACTTTGCGTTCGAAGGTATTGCCTCCGTCGAATCGATCACCATTCCGGATTCCGTCAAGATCATCGGTGCATCCGCGTTCGAAGGCTGTACCGGTCTCGTTACCGTCCACCTCGGCAAGTCCGTCAGCTTCCTCGGTAAGGCTGCGTTCAAAGATTGTTCGGCACTTGCTTCTTTCGTCGTTTCCGACGGGAACCGTACATTCACTTCGACCGACGGCGTTCTTTTCAGCAAAGATAAGGCCATCGTGGCCCAGTACCCTGTGTCCAAGACAGACGTCTCTTATGAAATGCATGTGGTAGCCAAGACAGTTCTGGTCCAATACCCCGCGGCCAAAGAAGGAACCTACTACAAAATCCCTGAGAACGTCACGACCATCGGATCATCTGCATTCGAAGGATGCGCTTTCCTCGTTTCTATAACTGTCCCGGATTCCGTCACATCCATCGAATCCGGGGCTTTCGACAGGGTCTTCTACGACACCGACGGCGAAACCGAACTCGGTCAGACCGCCGAAAACCTGGCAGGTTCCACATTCAATAAAGTTGACGATAAATGGATCAAGCAGGCATCTGCGCCCATAGCGGAGTCCAACAGGGTATCGGGAGAATGCGGAGAAGGCGTTACTTACGAACTGGATCTTTCCGCGGGAGCTCTTTTCATCAGAGGTTCCGGAAATATGAGATCATATTCCGAGGGTGAAGCACCCTGGTCCCCCTACATAGATTCCATCAGATCCGTCGAAATAGCCGATGCCGTCACATCGATCGGCGACTTTGCGTTCGAAGGCATTGCTTCCATAGTCGCCATCTTCCTACCCTGCTCGGTCGAGTCTGTTGGCATCTCCGCATTCGAAGGCTGTACCGATCTTGCCACCGTCAACCTCGGCGGTTCCGTCTCCTCGCTCGGAATCTCGGCATTCAAAGATTGTACCGGACTGAAAGAACTCACCGTTCCGGCAAGTCTCGATTGCGTCGGTTCCAACGACAACCCCGGTTTTGCCGGGTGCGTAAACATCGAAAAGTTCACCTTCACCAAAGGGGACGGAACCTGGTGCCGCTACGATACCTGCAGTTCTCAAACGGTTTCTCCGATAAACGGTTCGGGAATACTCAATGATACCGTCTCCAGGAATTTATCCGAACAATCCGATTACAGATACACACCGTGGCAGCTCAGCAAATCCGTTCTGACATCCGTGATCGTATCCGACGGAGTCACTTCGATCGGAGATTCCGCGTTCAAGGGCTGTTCCGCCATCAACTCCCTGATCCTCGGTAGCACGGTCGCCGTCATCGGGGACTCTGCCTTCAGCGATTGTACTTCGTTGGCCTCCGTAATCATCCCCGATTCGGTCGGATTCATTGGAGGATCCGCATTCAGGGGCTGTACATCGCTTACCTCGATCTTGCTTCCCGATTCCGTCGGTTCTATCGGAGAATCGGCATTCGAAGACTGTATGTCTCTTACATCCGCCACTCTTCCCGATTCCGTCGGAACCATCGAAGGAAGCGTGTTCAACGGATGCAATTCCCTGACCGCATTCAAGGTGAGCGAGGAAAGTTCGAAATACTGCAGCATAAACGGGGTTCTGTACAACAATAGCATGACGGAGCTGATACGGTATCCTGCGGGAAACACAGATACTTCGTTCGAGATACCTTTCGGTGTAACATCCATCAGAGCCCATGCATTCTGGGACAATGCATATCTGACCTCCATCACCATTCCCGATTCTGTGAATACCCTCGGCGAGGGTGCTTTCAACGCAACATTTTACGACACCGACGGCGAGACCTTGCTTGAACAGCCTACTGCCGATCTCGCCGGGTTCACATTCGATAAAATCGGTGACAAATGGATAAAACAGAGTTCGGCTCTGCTCCCTTCCCCCACTCCCGAAGGAGCTATTGACGAGGGGCCGGAAATCATGTATCTCCTTGTTACGATCCTTTCCACCATTGCTTTATTGGCTGCTTTGGAGTTTATGAGGAAGAAAAACGTTTAACATTTCCACCCCGGCTTCCGATGATATTTCCTGCCCAACATCCTTTAGCTGGATCTCTGTGATATTTCCCGGCAAAGAACGACGTGGTAATGACATAAAGTATATTCTTGTGTTACCTGCCATAGTATCATCAAATGGTCTAAGAACCGAATCGATCTTTTTCAGAATCGTCGTTTTTATTGCGATCAGGGCAACGGTCTATTACCATTACTTCGTACTCGGAAGAATTCGGATCCGAGATCATTTTTTTAAGAACGCATTCTTTGTTTTCGGTCATTTCGCTGCTGCGGATGTCGGATATCATTTTCGAGAGATCATACCTGGTCAGAAATCTTTCGACATAGAATCTGTATGTTTCGGACACAACGACGATTTCGTGGCCTTCTCCGTAAAGCTCGCGGATGAGATCCACCGTTCCGGGCCTTGGAACACAAAGTTCGAACGATCCGTCAAAACAGCCTACGAACATCGTGACGAAATCTCTGAATCTGCAGGTGCATCCGCGATAATACTTCTCGAAAGTTTTGTCGAGAGGGGCGTTCATGTATGCTTCAACCTTATCCTCGTCAAACGGGATGTTAAAATGCGAAAATGCCTCCGAGAATGCCTTTTTGTAACATTCCGATGTGTTCGCCACCGCGCTTTCGAAATCGAATATATACTTTTTGCAGGTCATGGGAATTGCTTCGTAGAAACGGATTTGGAACCGGCATCTTTTTGCCATATATATTGTGGTTCGTCCCGGTTGGAAAAAATTAACCCTGATGCTTTCCGTACCATTAAAAAGGGTGACAAAATTCGAATATGTATGAAAAGCGACATCGAAATCGCCGAAAGTGCGCCAGTCAGAAACATAGCAGAGGTTGCAGCCAAGGTCGGTCTTTCACAGGACGATCTAGAACCGTTCGGCAAGTATGTCGCGAAGATACCGCTCGATGTCATCGACCGCATGTCCAAGAGCAAAAAGAACGGAAAATTGATCCTTGTCACGGCCGTCACGCCTACGCCCGCCGGGGAAGGAAAGACCGTGACCACCATCAGTCTCATCCAGGGACTTTCCGCTATCGGGAAGAATGTCGTGGGAGCGCTCAGAGAACCTTCGATGGGCCCGACCTTCGGTGTTAAAGGCGGGGCTACCGGCGGAGGTTACGTGCAGGTATACCCGATGTGGAAGATCGATCTTGAGTTCACGGGAGATATCCACGCCGTAGCCGCAGCACACAATCTTCTCTCTGCCGTGCTCGAGAACAATCTTGTCAGGGACAACCCGCTCAATATCGATCCGACACGCATTGTATGGAAGAAAACCGTCGACATGAACTGTCGCGAACTCAGGCATATCGTCGTCGGGCTCGGGGATACCAAACTCAACGCGGGCGTACCGCACGAGAGCGGATATCTCATCACATCCGCTTCCGAGATCTCCGCGATCCTCTGTCTTGCCGAGGATTACGCAGATCTGAGAAAGAGGCTCGAATCGATCGTCGTTGCATACACCTACGATAAGAAACCCGTCACCGCCGGCCAGCTCGGCTGTGTCGGGGCCATGATGGTGATCCTAAGAGAGGCTTTGATGCCCAATCTTGTCCAGACCATCGAAGGACAGCCCGTTTTCATCCACGGTTTCCCGTTTGCGAACATCGCGCACGGAAACAATTCCGTCATTGCGACCAAAGCCGCGATGAAACTCGGAGATTATGCCGTCACAGAAGCAGGTTTCGCCGCGGATTTGGGTGGCGAGAAGTTCATGGACATCGTGTGCAGGCAATCCGATATCCGTGCTGACTGTGTCGTCATCGTCGCATCTATCAGGGCGCTCATGACCCACGGCGGTGCCGATGTCAAGAAGCCCGAAACCTTCACCGCAGAAGCATTGGAGAAAGGATTTTCCAACCTTGACAAGCACATTGCGAACATGAGCTCTTACGGGATTCCTGTGATCGTTTCGATCAACCACTTCTCCTTCGATGATCCCGCACACATGAAGATGGTCCGCGATCATTGTACCAAGATGGGGGTTCCCTGTGCCCAGAACGACGGTTTCCTCGAGGGAGGAAAGGGTGCCGTCGAGTTGGCTGAGAAGGTTGTCGAAATCGTCGAAAAAGGTATGCCCGACTTCAAGTTCGCCTATTCCGACGATATGTCGATCTGCGACAAGATCAAAGCCGTGGCCACAAAGATCTATGGTGCCGACGGTGTCGAATTCTCCGATGCAGCATTAAAATCAATAGCCGATTATGAGGCTCAGGGATATGGTGGATTGCCGGTATGCATCGCAAAGACCCAGTATTCCATATCGGATAAGGCGGAGCTTAAAGGTGCACCTGCCGGATGGAAGCTGAATGTCAGGGAAGTGAACCTTTCGGCCGGAGCAGGATTCATAGTTCCCGTCTGCGGATCCATAATGCTCATGCCCGGTCTCGGAAAAGATCCTGCGACCCTTCACATAGATCTTACCGATGACGGACGCATAGTTGGTCTTCACTGATCTGTCGGGGTCCAAACCCCGAAAACAATTTATTCGGTTTCAGGCAGGGGATTTTCCGTCCGCCATCTTATACCAGCGTTCCGATTCATCCGGGTCTTTGTCAACGTCCTCTCCGAACGCGTACATATCTCCCAACAGCAACTGCGCACCTTTGTGGCCGTGGGTTCCGGCGGCCGAAAGCCATTTCACTGCTTCTTTGACATCCTTGTCTACACCGGCCCCGCTCTTGTAAAGCTGACCGAGGACGAATTCGGCTTCCAAATGGCCGCCCTTTGCGGAATCCAGCATCAGTATGAATGTTTTGGAAAGATCGCGGGGAACCCCGTTCCCGTCCATATACATCAGCCCCAGTTCGTACATGGCCCTTACATCCCCGTCTTCCGCAGCTCTTTCGAAAAGTTCTGCGGCCTTGACGGGATCTGCATCGATACCGTATCCGCGGAGATAGATCTTCGCCAGGAAGTAACATGCATTTAGATTTCCTTTCCCGGTCGCCCTTTCCAGCCATTCTCTGGCAAGACGGAAGTCCCTGCCGACACCTTGGCCTCTGGCATAGACAAGTCCCAGATAGAACTCGGCTTCGGTATTCCCCAGATTCGCTTTGGAGGAGATAATAGAAAGAGCGGCCGGGTAGTCGCCTTCATTTTTGTATCTTATGACGAATTTGGCCCACTCGAGGGGTTCCATATGTCCGTCATTTCCTCCGATCATACCCTGTCCATTGCCGATTTCGATATTAAAGTTTCTAGATGCGTTGTTTTTGCGGAAATTCGTGGCACAAATGCCCAGTGCACCGAGAATGGATACGGATCTGAAACGAAATATTGACATAATTACCGATCTGCAATCTCGCCTTATATAGTTCACAGGGGGAGATGCCTGAAAGTGAGAATCCGCCAATTGTGATTTTTCCGCTGTTTTTTATAGGGAATTATATAATAGGCCTTTGATGAACAACAACAACGTCGGGGTTTCGGACAACACCGCCATGGTCGTTAGGAAGTTGATCGATCCCGGTTCCGCAGACCGTGATCCGAACAAAGCTTTCGAGATGGCCCGCAGTAATGCTGACCGCGATCCCGAATCCGCATATCTCTGCGGACTTCTTCTTTACACCGGCAACGGGGCCGAACGGGACAGGAAAGCCGCATTCGAAGCGTTTGTTTCCTCGTCCGATAAAGGATTCCGTCCGGCGACGATCGTAAAAGACGAGATCGGTCGCAATTCGGAGGACGTGCAGGATCCCCTTATGCATCTTCGTTTCGGGGCCGAGGCCGGGGATCCATCTGCCTGCAAGCAGATCTTCTCCTTATACGATACGGGAAAGAATCCCGACGGCACCCGTGCATGTGTTCTCAAAGACCATGCCGAGGCGATCCGCCTCTACATGCCCTGTGCCGAGAAAGGCGATCCGGAAGCTCAGAACATCATCGGTTTCATGTACCTTATGGGAAAGGGCGTCTCCAAAGATTACGATCTTGCCGTGAAGTTGCTGAAGGCATCTGCCGATTCCGGATGTGCAAAGGCGGCCTACCGGCTCGGACATATGTACGATACGGGCCTGAGCGACGCCGGACAGAATTTCGACGAGGCTGTCGCATGGTATCGTCGCGGTGCGGATCTCGGGGATCCGGAGGCCCAGTACCAGCTCGCCAGGATCATCGGATCGAACGACAACAAATACTATGATGTGACCAAGTGCAACGAATATCTGACGAAGGCCGCAGAGCAAAACCAGATCGAAGCATCGTATCAGCTGGGCCTTATGTATGCATACGGAGGCAACGGTGTCCGTCGCAACGTCGATAAAGCAAAGAAATACCTTATCGCCGCCTGCGAGGGCGGTTACGATCAGGCCATGGTCGACTATGCCACCATGTGCTTCGAAGGGCAGGCCCTCCCCAAAGATCTGGAGAGTGCGGCGAAATGGTTCCAGGTGGCCGCATCGCATTTCAACGGTTCGGCACAGTACGCACTCGGGTGCATGTACGGCAACGGGATCTATTATGATCTGGACAATGCTCAGGCAGCCAAATGGTTCGAGGAGGCTGCGGAAGGCGGAGAACCTAACGCGCAGTATGCCATGGGATGTTTCTACTACGAGGGACGCGGGATCCAGAAGGATGTCAAGAAGGCCGTTTCCTGGTTCCAGGAGTCTGCCGAACAGGGCCATCCCGGTGCGATGACGTTCATGGCCATGTTCATGATCAACGGACATTACGTCGATCAGGATGTCCAGGGCGGACTCCAGATGCTTATGAAACTTGCGGACAACGGATATCCCGAGGCACAGTTCTATCTCGGAAAGATGTATTCCGAAGGCGAGGTCGTCGAGAAGAACATCCCCCTTGCCAAAAAACTGCTGACCAAGGCCGCCAATCGTGGAGACCCCGATGCGGCCGAGCTTCTAGCCACGCTGAAAAAGACCAAAAAGTGAATCGAGTTCATGAACCAGAATATCGTCAAGGCCGCCCGCAACGGGAATATCTATGCCATCCTGGGGCTCGCATACCAGAACCAGCACAGTCTGGATGCCGGTTCGGATCCCGAGGAGGCGATCAGGCTATATACCGCCTCGGCGGAGAGGGGGTGTGCCCGTGCGAAATGGGAACTTGCGAAGATCTACCGCGACGGCGAGATCGTGGAGCCCGATCCTCATAAATTCATGAACTGGCTGACGGCCGCCGCCGATGCGGGCGTGCCCGAGGCAATGATGGATCTGGCACATCGTTATATCAACGGGGTTTTGGTAACCAAAAACCCCGATTCTGCGTATTCCCTGATAAGCAGGGTCGCCGAGATCGGATACCCCGAGGGGGAATTCTACCTCGGGGTTGCATATGCCCACGGCGTTCATGTCGATAAAAACCCGGGGCTTTCCGAACTGCTTTTTGCACGTGCACGCGAACACGGAGATGCCGAATTCATCATCAGCATGGGCAGGAAGCTCGAGTTCGGTCTCGACGGTATCGAGATGGACCTGGAACTGGCCAGGAACTGGTACAAATATGCCGCCGATATGGGGTCGGACAAGGGACTGTATTCCTATCTCGCCGTCGAAAAGGTCCTGAAAAGCGGAAAATGCAGCACGCCGGAGGAACGTCAGAACGGTTTGATGAGCCTCCCCAGCGCCGTCGAGGAGCGTAGGAGGTCGGAACTTCTGGAAATGGCCGACCTTGCCATGGATGCCTGCGAGTACGTGAACGCCCTCAAATTGTACGAGGAAGCCGCCGAACTGGGCAATTCGGAGGCTCTTTTCATGCTTGCCGTTCTGTATCATGACGGGGAGATCGTACGCCGCAACGACGAGATTTCCTACGGGTATCTCGAACGCGCCGCCATCGCCGGGTCTGCCGAGGCCAATATGGAGCTCGGCCGTATCTACGAGAACGGGAGGGGCAGAAAGGAGAACAAGGCCCTTGCGATACAGCATTACGCACGTGCCGTTGCGCTCGGCAATCTGTTGGCTTACTACGAGTTGAGCAGGTTTATGAGCCACCCCGAAAAGTACGTGCGCGAACATCATAAGATCCAGAGATGAACCATGGGCTTCAAAGAGGTATTGGAAAAGGCTTCCGCAGGCGATCCGCACGCGCGCAATGCGCTCGGATACATCTATTATCGCGGAGACGGGGTGGAGAAAGATCTCGGGAAGGCATTTATGTGGTTCGATCTTGCCGCCGAGCAGGGCGATCCGGAAGGCCAATGCAATGCCGCCCACATGCTGGTTCACGCGGAGGGTACGAATGCCAACATCGACGAGGCGGTCAGGCTGTACAGGCTTTCCGCGGAGCAGGGATACGTCATAGCGATGTTCAATCTCGGACATATGTACTCGGACGGTCTCGGCGTAGCCCAGGATTGGAACGAGGCCATCCGCTGGTACACCGAAGCATCCGAAGGGGGAAGTGTGTCGGCATGCTACCGGCTTGCCGTGATCTATCAGGAAGGCAGAGGTACGGACAAAGACCCGGTACGCGCCGAATCCCTTTACAGAAAATGTTCGGATGCGGGATACGGCAAGGCATCCGTCCGCCTGGGACTTATGTATGTTTTCGGCGACGGGGTCCAGGTCAGGACCTCTGCGGGGATCAAACTTCTGAATTTCGCCGCCGAGCAGGGGGATGCGGAGGCCATGCTGTGGCTGGGAAAGCTTTCCCTTTCGGGGGAGGGGATGACGAAGAGCGTGGCAAATGCCAAAAAATGGCTGAACAAAGCCGCCGTCCGCGGAAACGAGGAAGCAAAAAACCTTCTCCGGAGCCCGCCGTTCGTCTGAATTCGGAATATTGCATCCTGATATATCCTCCGGAAACATAGCCGGTACGCACGAATCCCCTGTGGCTGAAGATCGGGAACTGTTCCTTCCTGCATTTGGCATTGATCGAAGCACGGCACACCTTTTCGTTGAACACCCTTACCACATCCATCGCATAGCCGATCAGGGCGTATTCGATATCTTCTGTCATCCCGAAAAGGCTGGTCACTTCGAAGACCGGGGTTCCGGGGGTCCCGCTTAATTTGGGTCCGAGAGTGATATATCCCAATATCCGGTGTTCGGACGGACTTAGGAGCAGGTATGTATTCATCTACCCGGATACCTCGAGTTCCGTCGCCGTTCCCATCAGATATTTCGTTTGATCGCAAGGCAGATCGGAGGCGGTGCAGATCGCTTCGATCCCGGTTGCCCCGCCCGAAGGAATGTTCCCGAGTCTCGTGATGGTCACACGCATCGGTACCGCCTCGTTGTACTTTTATCGCAGACCGATTGGGATTGATGCGCATTTTTCCCGGCTCTCTTTTTTCCGCCGGCCCCTGTCCGTTTCATTGGGTACATGCCCTCTTCATCGCAGGGGGTATTAAAACCGTCGAATATTACAATGAACATTTCTGTTCATCAAAACCCTCGTTTCCACTGGATAGTATTAATCCGGTGTGTACATTAGGCCATTTGATTCTATGCGGATGAATGAAGAACAGTTGGAGCTTGTGAGGCAACTGCTGTTTACGATCAAGGACAGGAGTCCGTTCTACAGAAAGAAGTTTGCAGACATCGATCTGTCCGCGGTCATCGATCAAACCTCTTTCGAATCGCTTCCGTTCACGGATAAGGGCGATCTCCGCGAGGCATATCCCCTCGGGATCATGGCGGTACCAGAATCGGAGATCGTTAGGATACATTCGTCGTCCGGTACCACCGGCACCCCGGTCGTCATCCCCTATACGAAGAGGGATATCGAGGATTGGGCCCTGATGTTCGAGAGATGTTTCCGTATGGCCGGGGTGACCAAAGGCGACAGGATCCAGATCACGCCCGGATACGGGCTCTGGACCGCAGGCATCGGATTCCAGGCCGGAGCCGAGAGGCTTGGCGCCATGGCCGTTCCGATGGGTCCCGGCAACACGGAAAAACAGCTGAAGATGATGGTGGATCTCCGGACAACGGTTCTCTGCTCCACCTCCTCATATGCTCTGCTTCTTGCGGAACAGATAAAGAAGGAAGGTCTCAGAGACAGCATACGTCTCAAGAAAGGGATCATAGGTTCCGAACGCTGGGGGGCCAAGATGCGCAGGAGGATCTCGGAGGAACTCGGGATCGAACTCTACGATATCTACGGACTCACGGAGATCTACGGCCCCGGCATAGGGATCAGCTGCGGACACGGTATCGGGATGCATATGTGGGAGGATTTTCTCTATCTCGAGATCATCGATCCGGTCACGCTCAGGAATGTTCCGGACGGCGAGGTGGGGGAACTCGTTATCACCACCCTCCGCAAGGAAGGCGCCCCGCTGATCAGATACCGTACCCACGACCTCACCCGTATCATTCCCGGAGACTGCCCCTGCGGAAACAGGTTCCGCCGTATCGACATCATCACCGGGCGCACGGATGACATGATCAAGGTCAAAGGGGTCAATATGTTCCCGGCTCAGTTCGAGGAGGTTCTTTCCGCCATTCCGGGAGCGAGCAGCGAGTACCAGATCCGCATCGAACATGCGGACGGCAAGGACCGGCTGACCCTGTTTTTCGAATCTCCTGCCGATAAATCGGTATACCCCGAAATCGAGTTGCAGGTGGTATCGAAATTCAGGCAGGTTGTCGGACCGACGATCATTGCCAAAGCCGTACCACTTCAGGAACTTCCTCGCAGTGAGAAAAAGACCGCCCGCGTGGTCGATATGAGATTCCGCCGATGATTGCTTCGATCTAATTTCATTATTCAACGATACGGCACCCGGCGTGAATTTATGACAAATATGCGCAAAAGTCCGAATTTGCACACATATTGAGAGGTTTTGGAATAATATACCTAATGAAAACTAAATACTTGAAATTGGCTGACAGCTCCAACGGAAATATATATTCATTTAATCCGTCAAAGGTCGTTAACGGCCGAAGGTGAAAAAAATGCACATCATGGAAGGATTCCTTGACCCGATATGGTGCGCGGTTTGGTTCATCGTAGCCATCCCGTTCGTCGTACTAGGAGCTAAAAAAATTGTTGAACTTGTCAGAGAACACCCCGAACAGAAGATGACTGTCGCTTTATCGGGCGCTTTCATATTCTTACTGTCTTCGCTCAAGATCCCGTCTGTCACGGGATCCAGCTCGCATCCCACCGGTACCGGCTTCGCCGTCGTCCTGTACGGGGTCTGCGTCACATCGTTCCTCGCTACCATCGTACTGATCTTCCAGGCCCTGTTGCTGGCCCACGGAGGATTGACCACTCTCGGAGCGAACATCGTCTCGATGGGTATCGTCGGACCGATGTTCGGTCTGTTTTTCTGGAGAGTTCTGATCAAAGCGAAGGTCAGCATCCCCGTAAGTCTGGGAGTTGCGGCACTCTTCGCCGATCTGATGACCTATGTTGTCACCTCATTCCAGATGACACTCAATCACGGACAGTCAGTTTCTGCCCTCCTCGATTTCCTGACCAATTATGCCGCCACCCAGGTGCCTTTGGCCATTGTCGAGACCATCCTGTTCTTCATGTTCGGTGTTTACCTCATGACCAACAAGCCCGAGATCTTCGACGAAGTTTCCGAAAACATGCCCCAGGAGGCAGCAGCATGAACAATAAAACAATCTACATCTGCGGATTTGCGATAATAGCCCTCCTTGTCCTTGTCACTCTGGCCTACGGAGCCTCCAGCGGTTTCGAATTCGGCGGAGCCGACGACGGTGCCAAGGATGTCATCGACGACGTCGATCCTGGATTCGTTCCCTGGACCAAAGGTATCTGGGGAGACTACGAACTCCCTTCCGAGACCGCCTCTCTGCTCTTTGCTCTGCAGGCAGCGATCGGTGCGATCGTCATCGGCTATTTCATCGGCCGGCACGTGAGCAAAAAATCTGAAAATTGAGGTGGACCGACCACGTCAGAGCAATCCCAGATGGATACGTTGGCCTACAGTTCCCGCATGGTCGGATGGGCGCCTTTGGGCAAACTCCTGTTCGTCATCGCGGCACTCGTGGCCAATATCATGACCGAATCGATAGTCGTATCCATCGCCACCCTGGTGCTGGGACTTGCTCTGATATGGTATTCCACCAACATGCGGATACCTCTGATAGTCGCTCTTGCGCTCGTCGAGGCGTTCGTTATCCTGGTCTTCGGGTGCGGGATGGTCTCCATCACCGGAGACGAGGGGGCCGAGGCCATCTGGGACACCAATATCCTGTGGGTGAAGATCCACATGACGGTGGACAGTTTCAACAAGGCCTGGCTGATTCTCATAAGAGGCGTTGCCGGAATGGCCCTGATGATGTCCTTTGCCACCTCGACCCCCATCCCCCACCTTTCGAATGCGCTCAGGCAGATTCGGATCCCTTCGGAGATCGCCGAGCTCGTGGTCCTGATCTACCGTTACGGTTTCCTCCTCCTCGAGAGGATGGAGGTCATGTGGAATGCGGCGTCCTGCAGATTGGGATTCAACGGATTCAAGCGCACCATGTCCACCACCGCATCCATTTTGGTAGGGATGTTCATCCAGTCCACCAATATGGCGGACATGGGTCAGATCGCTTTGGACTGCAGAAACTACAGGGGCTACTTTCCCCTTTACAATACCCCCGCAAAAGCGGGGCCGAAATGGATCGCGGTCTCCGTTCTGATGTTCGCCGCAATAATAATCTGCGGAAAGTACACCGCAGGCTGGATCGACATGCACTCCGTGTTCTTCGGAGGGTCGGCATGACTGCGCTCCTCGAAACGAAGGAACTCAGCTATTCCTATGCTTCGAGAAAGCACGCCAAGCCCCTTGACGGGGTTTCCGTCAGGATAGACGCAGGGGTCTGTACCGCCGTGCTGGGCGCCAACGGTGCGGGAAAATCGACTTTATTCTATTCACTCAACGGTATACTGAAACCGAAGTCCGGAGAAGTACTTTTCAAAGGATCTCCCCTGGAATATACCCGCGAGGCCCTCAGAGAACTGAGGTCCTCGGTATGCGTCGTGGTACAGAATCCCGACGAGCAGATCTTCTCTTCCACCGTTGAAGAGGATGTGGCCTTCGGGCCGCTGAACATGGACCTCCCCCGGGACGAGGTCGAGGAAAAGATCGTGGACTCCCTCACGAAAGTGGGAATGCTGGAGTACAGGAACAAGCCTGCCACCCATCTGTCTTACGGTCAGAGGAAAAGGGTTGCCCTGGCCGGAGCGTTGGCGGTGGATCCCGAAGTGCTCATCCTCGACGAGCCCACGGCAGGTCTGGATCCGAGGATGTCCGCGGAGATGCTGGAGATCGTCGATCTGCTGACCGCCGCCGGTACGACGGTGATAATGTCCACCCACGATATCGATATGGCATACGCCTGGGCCGAGGATGCCCACATACTTTCTGCCGGGCATTGCGTGTATTCCGGGCCCCCTCAGGGTTTCTTCTCCGATGAACGGAAGGTCCTGGATGCGGGTCTCGTAATGCCCAGGATAACCAAGCTCCACGGATCGCTGGGACTCGACAAGGGCGATCCGCGCACGGTGTCCCAGCTCCTGGCATGCCTGGACGGTTCGGTCGGAAAGATCGAACTCCGTGCCGTCGAGGACGGTGCGGTGGATCCGGAAGGGAGATGCACAAGCGTGGTCGGCCCTGCCGCCAGAAAATCGCTGATCTCTTCCGGTATCAGGGTCGATCTGCAATACGATGCGCTCGAAAGAGCAGCCATCGTCGCCTTTGGCGGCAACGATGTCGTCATGTACACCGACAGGGCATCCATCGATGCCGTGGCCAATAAGATAAAATCCCTTTCCAGGTTCGGAAGATCTCCGGAGGTTGTGTTTTGAATCAGGAGGTCATAAAGACCGAATCGGTGGAATACACCTACAAAGGAGAAACTTACCGGTCTTTGGATAAAGTGAACCTGGCCATAAGGAAGGGCGTGAAGACAGTAATTCTCGGAGCCAACGGCGCCGGAAAGTCCACGTTGTTCTACACTTTCAACGCTGTGATCAAGCCCGACGAGGGGAAGGTGCTGGTGAACGGCGAACCCATTTCCTATCGCAGAAAGGGTCTGAGGGCACTCCGTTCGAAGGTCTCCGTGGTCCTTCAGGGCCCAGACGACCAGGTTTTCGGGCAGACGGTCCATAATGATGCGGCCTACGGTCCGCTGAATTTGGGTCTTTCTCCGGAAGAAGCGAATGCCAGGGCCGACGAGGCACTGCAGATGGTCGGCCTGACCGAATTCGCGAAAAGCAATCCGTTCCAGCTGTCATACGGGCAAAGGAAGAGGCTGGCGATCGCCGGAGCTCTGGCAATGCGTCCCGAGGTCATGATAATGGACGAGCCAACGGCCGGTCTCGACGCATCCATCGCTTCCGATCTGATGGAACTCGCCGAGATCCTGCACGCATCCGGGACCACCGTCGTGATAACCACCCACGATGTCGATCTCGCCTACGCCTGGGCTGACGAGATACATGTTATCTGCGAGGGAAAGGCCGTGTTCTCCGGCGACCCCGACGAGTTCTTCGGCAACCCGCAAAAGGTCTTCGACGCGTCGCTGTCGCTTCCCACATATTTCAGTCTGAACGGGTCCCTATCGAAGGCCCGCGGGATCCCCGTATCGCCCTGTCCCAAGACCGAGTCGCAGATGGTGCTCAAGTTCTCTGCCGGGAAGAGGGGTACACTGACCGTATGCTCCTCCGAAGACAATGTTCCGGAATGTGCGTGTACGGGCGTATACGGGCCCGCTGCACGCCAAACGCATCCCGATGCCTATTACGTATCCGACGGCTTCGACTCCTGTGTCCGCAGGGTGCTGGCCGGAGAAGATGCAGTGCTTTTCTGCTCCACCGAGAATCAAAAAGTGGTGGATGCGAAACTGGAGGAACTGTCCGGATTCGGCGAGATGTTCGAGGTCAGGCACGTCCGATGATATCGTCGTTCGGATCGGACGGGCGACCTTAGCGAAAACAGTACGGACCTTTCGGCCCGTACCGGGATTCAGTGTCTGCTTCCGATAAGGGCGAAATATGCCAGAAGCGCTTCCAGCTGTATCTTTTCGTTGCTTCCTTCGATCAGACGGAATTCTATATCTCCCGTTTTATCGACAAGCGTCACTTTGGAGGCTGTGTCGAGGGGCAGTTTGAAGATCTGGGCATGAAGCTGGCGGATGATGTCCTGGCCGGAAAGTCCGTAATCGACCATTACCTTGTTGAGTTTGTTGACGGCCTCGGTGAAGTTTCCTTCGAGTGCCAGCGTGAGGATGTTCTTGATATCCTCCTCGTTTGCGGTACCGGAGACCTTCGCGATGATATCCGGAGTAATGGTGCCTTCGATGGTGGAAGCGATCTGGAGGGTGTTCACGGCGCGTCTCATGTCTCCGTGTGCGATGTAAACCAACGCATCGAGCGCTTCGTCTTCGATATCGAGGTTCTCGTTTACCGAGATCTTCTTGAGATATTCTTTGATGTCCGCGGAATTCAAAGGCCTGAAACGGAAGAGCGCGCATCTGGACTGGATCGGGTCGATGATCTTTGACGAGTAGTTGCATGAGAAGATGAAACGGCAGGTCTTGGAGTATTTTTCCATGGTCCTTCTCAGGGCACCCTGGGCATCGTTCGTCAGCGCATCGGATTCGTCGAGGAAGATGATCTTGAACTCGGCTCCTTCCACCGGGGCCGTGCGAGCGAAATCTTTGATCCTGCCTCTGACAACATCGATACCTCTGTCGTCGGAAGCATTGAGTTCGATGAAGTTGCCTTTCCAGCCTTCGCCGAACATGGAGCGGGCCAGAGCAAGCGCGCAGGTGGTCTTTCCGGTACCGGGCGTTCCTGCGAACATGAGGTGGGACATGTTCTTTGCCTCGACATACCCCTTCAGTCTGTCTGTGACGTTCTTCTGCCCGATGATGTCGTCCAAGGTCTTCGGCCTGTATTTCTCAGTCCAGATTTCGTTCATAACGTGCCCTCGTATCGTTCACGAGAATAAGTATTTTCGGAGCCGACAGCATCGGCTTCTGGAACTCTTCCCGGCACAGTGCTTTTTATCTGTCGATGATATTGTCCGCAGTATGAAGATATATGACGCTTACAAACTGGCCGTCGAGACGGGTATGAAGCACGACCCCCGTCCGAAGGAGGAAGTGGATCTCGTCCTCCGCAAGGCCAAAGAGGCGTACGAGGCACTTTCCGACGAGAAGAAGGAATATTTCGATACGGAAAGCCTCTGGAATCCGTATTACGACTGCCGTTTTGCATGGGGTGCCGATATTGCCAAAGAGACCGAAGCGGAGCGTCTCATGTGGGGCATCGATATCGGCGTGGGGGAAATGCTTCTCGCCGACCGTCTCCGTGAAAAAGGACAGAAAGTGGATGCGGTCGTCGCCCACCACCCCACCGGAGCTTCCAGGAATCCGTTCCCGAAGGTCATGTCGATGCAGTCCGATATCTTCCATGACTGCGGAGTTCCGATAAACGTTGCCGAGGGCTTGATGAAACCGAGGATCGACGAGGTCCTTTACAACGTGATGGGTTCCAACTACAACCAGGCGGCCGACTCCGCCAGGCTGTTGGGGATACCCTTCTTCAACATCCATTCCGCGGCGGACAATATGGTGCAGGAATACCTGGAGAACAGGATCGCCGAGGCCACTCCCAAGTATCTCGGGGACATCATCGATCTGCTCATGGAGGAACCGGAATACAAGTATGCCGCCAAGCTGAACGATCCGCCCCGCATAGTGGCGGGCGGCAAGGACTCCCGCTGCGGAAACGTGATCGCAAAGATGACCGGCGGAACCTCGGCCCCCGACGGGATCTACGAGGAACTTCAGAAGGCGGGCGTCGGCACAATCATCGCCATGCATATGCCCAGGAGCAGCCTCGAGCTCTGTACCAAGCTTCACATCAACGTGCTCATCTCCGGTCACATGTCATCCGATTCTCTCGGAGTGAACCTGATCTGCGACGAGTGGGAAAAACACGGCATCGAGGTTTTCGGGGCCGCAGGGTTCACCCGTTTCAGCAGGAACCGACATGTTCGAGCGTAAGTCCAACATCATCAAAGACGGTTCGACGCTGTCCTTCGACTACGTTCCCGAGAAACTTCTCGGGAGAGAATCCCATATGACCCAGCTGGAGAACCTGTTCAGTCCTCTGGCCCTTGACGGCAAATCCTGTACAGCATTCCTGTACGGCGGGGTGGGTACCGGAAAGACCGTCACCGCCAGGCGTTTCTGCATGGATATGGACACTTATTTCCGTCAGAACGGAAAGCATATGGGGAACCCCTATGTCAACTGCCGTATCAAAAGCAGCGAATATTCGGTGGCATTGGAGATCCTCCGTTTCTTCGATCCCGGATTCCCCGAGAGGGGGTTCGCCATAGACGAGATTCTGGCACTTATCAAAAGAGGTATCGAAAGCAAGCGCGAGGCATTGGTCATAGTGCTCGACGAGGCCGATGTGATGCTGAAGGGCGCAGGCAAGAATCTGATCTACCAGCTGACCCGCATGCCGGAGGAGCTCAAGGCAGGTTCGATGTCCCTCCTGCTTATTTCACAGTATCCTCTGGCATTGCTGCTGGACGAGGCCACGATGTCCACCTTCCGCAGGTCCAACATGATCTCCTTTGCAGGCTACACCGAGGAGGAACTCGGCAGGATCATCCGTTATCGTGCGGAGATCGCTTTTTACCCGGACACGCTGCCCGAGGAGTCGGTAGAAGTTCTGTCATCGGCCGCTGCAGATTACTGCGATGCGCGCTTCGCCGTAGAGGTTCTCGAACGTGCCGCCCATATCGCCGAATCGAACGGCTTGGACAAGATCACCCCCGATTGCATACGTACCGCATCTTCCGCAAGTTACAGCGATCTTTCCGAGGAGAAACTGAAAGATCTCGACCAGAACCGGAAGATCGTTCTGCTTTCGATCGCCAGGGCCATCAAAGCGCTTTCCTCGATCAGTCTTACAAAATGCGAAAAGACCTATGCGATCGTCTGTGAAGAGTATTCTGTTCCTGCCAAGAAACATACCCAGTACTACAATTACGTGCAGGACCTGGAGAAAAGGGGACTGCTCCGTACCGAGGTGAGAAGGGATGTCGACGGAGGCCGGGTGACCTTCATCATTCTGGACCATGTGCCTTCCAAAGAGCTTGCCAACAAACTTGAATATCTTCTCGACAAGGAAGATGCGGGAGACCTCGACCTCCGATGAAATGCGATCTGTGCGGGCAGGATGCCGTGACCTTCCTGAAATACAACGGTTCCCATCTCTGTTCCGACCATTTTATAAAATTCTTCCAGAAAAGAGTGAAGAAGGAGATCCGCAAAGAGGTTTCGCTCTACAAAGGCGACACCGTCGCCGTTGCCGTTTCCGGCGGAAAGGACAGTATGGTAACACTCAGCATCATGCACTCTCTTTTCGACGGCCGTAACGGAATACGCCTCGTGTGCATTTCCATCGACGAAGGGATCGAGGGGTACCGTCCCCCCAGTCTGGAGATAGTCAGGAAGTACTGCTCGGACAACGGGATCGAATATCACGAACGTTCGTTCTCGGAGCTCAGCGGGCTGAGCATGGATTCCATCGCCAAACTGTCCAGGGACAGCAGCCCCTGTACCTACTGCGGAGTGTTCCGCAGGAAACTGATGAACGACGAGGCGAGGAAGATCGGTGCCAAATATCTTGCGACAGGCCACAATCTCGACGATGTGGCACAGTCCGTAATGATGAACTTCGTCCGCGGCGACGTGGAACGTCTGGCACGTCTGGGGCCGCATACGACCGTTCTTCCCGGTCTGATCCCCAGGTTCTATCCGCTGAGGATGATCCTGGAGAAAGAATCCCTTCTTTACGCCATCGTCGCGGGGATCCCGTTCTGGGACGGAGAATGCCCCTATTGGACCGAGGCTCTTAGAAACGAATACCGTACGGTGGTGGACGAACTCGACAGCCGTTCCCCCGGGACCAAGTTCAGCATCGTGTCGTCGTACGATAAGCTGAGACCGCTTCTGAAGGAGAATTCGGATCCGCACGAACCCAGATTCTGTTCGTGCGGGGAATCCTGTAACGGAAAACGCTGCAAGGCCTGCGAGTACGAGATGTTCCTTTCGGAACAGCTTCGGAAATGATCAAAGGTCCCTGTTGGGGACGATGTCGCAGCATCCGCATTCAAGGCACATGGTCTTGAAGGTGTTGGTATCCATCCCGTATTTGCCAAGGATCTCTTTATGGATACGGGCGACCTCGAGCATCTCTTCCGGAGTGACCTTTGCGGGGGTGCCGATGGCGTTCTTCAGGCTTTCGCCGTTGTATGCGTTATAACGCAGGGACCTCACGGTAGGCAGGGCGCCGAGACGGCAGATCGATTCCATGCAGTCGACGAGTTCTTCGTGAGTTTCGCCCATTCCGAATATGATATTGGACGTGACGCGTCCGGGACCGAATATGCCCACGGCCGCTCTGATGCAGTTCAGGATGGAATCCCTGTCGAGGTCGGGGCAGACCTTGGAGAAAAGTGCGGGGGTGGCAGTCTGGATATTGAGCTTGATCTCGTCCGCTCCCGCATCCTTGAGCTGCCTTACCTGTTCCTCCGTCCGGACATACGGTTCGATACCTATCCTGATGTCCGGCACGGCGGCCCTTATGGCTTTGATGCAGGAGACGAAGCGGTCGACCTCTTTCTGAACGTCGCCGTCATAGACGCCGCTGGTGAGTGCCACGGAGACGATCTTTCCCTCGGCATACTCTTTCTTCGTGTTTTCGGCGATCTCCTCGTCCGAAGTGCCTTTGAAATCACTTTTCGGAAGTCTCGGCGAAGCGCAGAACGCACAGCTGTACGCGCATCTCGGATCCAGAGTGTAGAATGCCTGTCCGGGACAGTGGTGGACGACCGGTTCCAGGACCACCTCCTCGAGGAAAGGCTCGCCGTTGTGTGTAAGGCTTAAATGTCCGTCTTTTTCGACGTGAAGTTCGAATTCTCCCTTTTCGTACGAGACGCCTTTTTTCACACGGAGTCCGTTGAATCCGATGGCAACCGCATTGTTCCCCGCACCGGGGCCGGCGGTGGAATGCGACACCCTCACGGGGAGTTCGAATCCCTCGGGAAGCCTGATGCCGCCGCCAAGTGCCAGAGTTGCTTTTTTGAATATCAGATCTTTTTCCATTTGACACCGTCCGATGAATCTTCAAGGATGTATCCCGCATCTTTGAGGCGGTCGCGGATCATATCGGCGAGGTCGTACTGTTTCTTCGCCCTCAGTTCTTTCCTGAGGTCTATAAGGAGGGACATGACCGAATCGAACGCCCCGTCCCGGCTTTCTTCGTCCCCGTCCGGGAATATACCGAGCACCCCGTCCGTTTTCGCGATAAATCCGAGAACAGACTCCGCACCTTTCTTGGAGAGGGTTCCGTCCGCCATCATCCTGTTCGTGGAACGTGCCAGCGAGAACAATGCCTCGATGGCCGCGCGGGTGTTGAAATCGTCATCCATGGCCGTTTCGAAATCTTTCTCGGTTTCGGAGACGATCTCCGAGGCATCGTCGCCGCCGTCTGCGCTGCCGCGAACGTATGCCTGAAGGTCGCGGTAGTTGTTCCACAGCCTTTTTAGGGCGGACTGGGCTTCCTTCATGTTCTCTTCGCCGTAGGTGAGCGGGCTTCTGTAGTGGGTGTTGAGATAGTAGAAACGGATGGTCTCCCTGTCGTAGAGTTTTGCGACATCTTCCACTTTGAAGAAGTTCTTGAGGGACTTGGACATCTTCACGGTCTTTCCATCCGCACCTTTCGTTTCAAGCATGCCGTTGTGCATCCAATAGCGTGCGAGCTGCGTACCGCAGGCCGCCCGGGTCTGCGCGATCTCGTTTTCGTGGTGGGGGAAAATGAGGTCGTTTCCTCCGCCGTGGATATCAATCGTCTTGCCGAGGTAGTGGTCGATCATGGCCGAGCATTCGATGTGCCACCCGGGACGTCCTTTGCCCCATGGCGAGTCCCAGCTGACCTCGCCGGGTTTCACGCCTTTCCACACGGCGAAGTCCAGAGGGTCTTCCTTGTTGGGATCGAGGTCCACTCTGCCCGCGGACCGCATTTCCTCGACGGTCCTGTTGGAGAGGGCGCCGAAGTCCTCTATCTTTCTGACCCGGAAGTACACGCTTCCGTCGGCGGTGGGGTATCCGAATCCTTTGTCAACGATATCCTTCACCATATCGATGATGAACGGCATGCTGGTGCTTGCCTGAGGATAGATGTCCGCTCTGTTCACGCCGAGCTTCTTGATGTCCTCGAAATACTTGTCTATGTATTCGGACGAAAGCTGGAGTGCCGGAATCCCCCTTTCGTTCGCACGGTTGATGATCTTATCGTCCACGTCCGTGAAGTTCGTGGCGAACGTGACGTCGTACCCTTTGTACTGGAGATATCTTCTTACGACGTCGAAGGTTATGATGCTCCTTGCATGGCCCATGTGGATGTCGTCGTAGACGGTGACCCCGCAGACATACATCTTCACCTTTCCCGGTTCCAGGGGAACGAATTCTTCCTTTTTGTTGGTGAGAGTGTTGGATATCATCAGGGTCATTTCCGTTCCTCCTTCTTCACGGATTCCAGTAAACTTTGGTATTCTTTCTTGAGCTCGGACAGTTCCTTGTGCATGTCCTTTATTTCGCCGACCAGGTCCTGGTAGATGCGCGCTTCGATATCGGGCAGCTTGTCGTGGTCGAGCGCATTCGTCATGTCCACTTTGACGCCGCAGTGCTTCACGACCCTTCCGGGAACTCCGACCACGGTGCTGTCGGAGGGGACGTCTTTGAGGACGACCGATCCCGCACCGATCCTGACATCGTCCCCGATCTTGATGTTTCCGAGAACGATCGCGCTGGCACCTACGACTATGCGGTTTCCTAGGGTCGGGTGTCTTTTCTCCTTTTTGGTCGATACGCCGCCCAGGGTCACGTTCTGGTAGATGCAGACATCGTCCCCGATGACCGTGGTCTCTCCTATCACCACTCCGGTGGCATGGTCGATGAAGAACCTTTTTCCGATGGTGGCCCCCGGGTGTATGTCGCATCCGGTCAGCTGGTGGGCCTTGTAGTTGATCTCCCTGGCCTTCATGAACTCTCCTTTCATCCAGAGTTCGTGACTTTCCCTGTACATCGATACTGCCTGGAACCCGAGATGGAATCTGATGGCATCCTCCTCGTTGATGATCGACGGATCGCGTTCCATCACCGCTTTAAGGTCTTCGGGGTCATAGTACATACCCCCCGATTCGCGCGCGACTATTAAAGAGATGCACCCTGTCAGTCCATGGGGCCCCACAGTCCCTTCGTGAAGTATCTGTCTCCGCGGTCGGGGAATATCGTCACGATATCCTTGTCCTTTACCTCCTCTGCCAGTTTCAGCGATGCCCAGAGCCCCGCACCCGACGAGGTTCCCGCAAGCACGCCTTCCTTCCTTGCGAGCTCCCTCACGGTTTCCATCGCATCTTTGTCGCAGACCTTGATGACCCTGTCGACGAGGGAGATGTCCATCGTCTCTGCGACGAAGTCGTTTCCGATGCCTTCGATATCGTAATCGGAATGTTCTCCGCCCCCGATGGTGGATCCCAGGGGATCGGAGAGTACGCCTTTGATCCCGGGGTTCTTTTCCTTCAGATATTTCATGATTCCAGAAAACGTTCCTCCCGAACCGGCTCCCGCCACGAAGTAGTCGATGTGCCCGTCAAGGTCCCGGTAGATCTCGGGTCCCGTCGTTTCGTAATGTGCCAGCGGGTTGGATCTGTTGTGGAACTGGCTCATGCTGACATAGGTATCGTTCTTTTCGAGAAGCTCGTTCATGTATCTTTCGGCACCCAGCATGCCCTCTTCTCTGGGGGTGTTGACGATCTCCGCGCCGAGTGCGCGCATGATCGCCAGCTTCTCGTGCGAGAATTTGGTCGGAACGACGAATTTCAGCTTGTATCCGCGGTTCAGTGCGGCCATCGCGATCCCGATCCCCGTGTTTCCGGCCGTGGCTTCCACGATGGTGTATCCCGGTTTGAGCACGCCTCTTTTCTCCGCATCGGCTATCATGTACATTCCGACGCGGTCCTTTATGGAGCCTCCCGGATTGTCGAGCTCCATTTTCGCATAGATACGGTTTCCGTTTGGTACATCCATATTGTTGATGCGAAGGATGGGGGTATTTCCGATCCCGTCCTGAATACGGTTCAGATAGTGCATTTTCCACCCTTCATATTTTGGCGGCGTCAAGGGCCTGCCGTAGGTCTTCGATAATGTCTTCCCTGTCCTCGATCCCTACGGATAAGCGGATGAGCCCCTCGGTGATACCTTCCTTCTCGCGGATGTCCCTGGGGATGGAAGCATGGGTCATGCTTGCGGGGTGGCATAACAGGGACTCCACGCCTCCGAGACTCTCGGCAAGAGCGATCATCTTCGTGGCGGACAGGAACTTTTTGTGATCGTATCCTTTGGTCAGTTCGAAGGAGATCATACCTCCTCCGGTCTTGGCCTGCCTGCGGTTTATCTCGTATCCCAGGTCATCGGGAAGTCCGGGGTAGTAGACCTTGGACACGGCGGGATTTTTCTGCAGGTATTCGGCTATGTACTGCGCATTGGAAGAGTGTCTGTCCATCCTCACTCCGAGACTTTTGATCCCTCTCAGGACGAGGAAGGAATCGAAAGGACCCAGGACTCCGCCGGTGGCGTTCTGGAGGAATCCTATCCTGTCACCGAGTTCCTTGTCCTTCACGACGGCCAGACCGGCGACCACGTCGCTGTGTCCTCCGAGATATTTCGTGGCACTGTGGACAACTATGTCGGCTCCGAGGTCCAGCGGCCTCTGGAGGTAGGGGGTCATGAAGGTATTGTCCACGATAGTGAGCACTCCGTGTTTCCGGTCTATTTCGGAAACGGCTTTCAGGTCGGTGATGTACATCAGGGGGTTCGCGGGACTTTCGATAAGGGTCGCGACGACGTCTTCGGTAAGGTCCTTCTCGAAGGAAACGAGGTCCGAGGTATCCGAGATGGTGTATTCGATCCCGAAGTTTTTGAACACCTTGTCAAGCACGCGGAAGGTTCCTCCGTACACGTTCTTCGATATGACGATCCGGTCCCCGGTTTTGAACAGGCTGAGGACGGCCGTGATGGCGGCCATTCCGGAACCGAATGCGAATCCCCTCGTACCGTTTTCCAATGCCGCGATCTCATTTTCCAAAGCCTCTCTTGTGGGGTTGCCGGTACGGGAATACTCATACCCCAGACAGTGACCCAATTCGGGTTGTCTGAACGTCGACGTTTGGTATATCGGAACGTTCACGGCACCTGTACGGGGGTCTTCCGAGTTATATCCGTGTATGAGTTTCGTATCGATTTTCATTTCATCGCCTTTTTACGTATTTCATAGATGATTACTATGATTTAATCCGATTAATTGCTAGTCCTATTTAAATTATTTTCAAATCCGCGAGAATGATCGCTGTTCCGCCGATGTGACGTATTCGGAAAATACCGGTTGTGTCCAACCAAGTATAGGAAAGAATATGCAGGAACATCAAAAATCGATGGGGTAGGTGACCACGGAGTTGGTAGTTCA
>CAVIXW010000006.1:0-34148 GCA_963646785.1 Acutalibacteraceae bacterium | reverse complement strand
CGTTTAGGGTCAAATCGTTCCTTCACGCGCGTATTGTAGATGTGTCTAGGTCGGGATAGACCGTACACAACCGCACGATATTTATGGTTACCCGAGTCCCCCTTCCCCCAGACCTGCCAGCGGGAGGATAACTATGGGGTGGGCCGAGATGTATTCCTTCACCAGGGTCCGATAGTCCGCACAGACCTCGGTGAAGCAAAAAAATGAACGATCTGAGGACCGAGGTCCGCCCGATATACCACAGGCGGGCCTCGTCATCAAACCGATAGAATTGCTGTTTAATTCTGGTAGAATTTTACGTGATGTTCATCATGCTCAATCGTAAATGAATATCCTGCATATGCTTCCGGCCAATGATATCTTGAGATCCAAAATATGCCTAAAAGACTCTCGCAAACTTCAACTTTCTTGATACTGGATCCGAATGCATTATCGCCCAGGATCTCAAGGTTCTCAGAAACATACATGTAGGTCAAAGAATGGATACTGTCATAGAAGGCGAAACTTCCGATCGAAGTGACTGAATCACCGAGATATATACGAGATACAGAAGGACAGTAAGCAAATGCATACTCGCCGATGGTTGTTTCACCGGAGGCGTTTATTTCCACCGATTTGAGAGAACTGCAATATTCGAATGAAAAGTCTCCTACACTGACGAGTGAACGGCCGAAGACCACGGATTCGAGAGCGCCGCACTCATAAAATGCATACGTGGCTATCGAAGCGATGCTGTCCGGAAGGGTCACCGAAGTCAATGACGAGCAACCTGCGAATGTATAGCTGTCGATCGACGAGACCTTCTGTCCGAATTCGATGGTTTTCAGTGCACTGCAGTTGTAGAATGCATGATTTTCGATGGTCTTCACAAAGTTGGGGAGCTTCACGGAAACAAGAGATGTGCAGTTGCAGAAGGTACTTTCATAAATGCTCTCTAGAGATCCTGCGAAGGATGCATTTTTGAGAGAAGTGCAGTTCTCGAATGCATGTTCTCCGAGAAATTCGAGATTTTTGGGGAAGTACACATTGTTCAAAGAAACGCAGTTCTCGAATGCATAACAGCCGATGGATTTGACGGAGTCCGGGAGATCCACTGACAAAAGCAAACGACAGCCGGAGAATGCATAATCGGGGATCTGGGTCATAGAACTGCCGACAGTCAGTTTAGAAAGTGAAGTGCACCCGTAGAATGCATGTTCGCCGATATCTCTGACCGAATCGGAAAGATTAACGGACGACAGATGGACACAATAGCTGAAAGCGAAGTTTCCGATGGTCTTTACGGACCTTCCGAGCTCCGTTCCCTGAAGCGAACTGCAACGATAGAATGCAGAATCACCTATCGAATCGACAGAATCGGGGATGATCGCAGATTTAAGAGAGGTACAGTAATAGAATGCACTGTCGCCGATCTCCGTGACAGAAATGGGGATGTCCACGCTCGTGAGGGAGGTGCAGTGGGCAAATGCCGACGTACCGATCTTCGTGACAGAAATGGGGATGGTTACCGACTCGAGTTTGCTGCAATTAAGGAATGCGAAGTCAGAAATGGCAGTAAGCGAGAGACCTAAGCTCAGAGAAGTAAGGGCGGTACAACCGGCAAATGCGCGCACTCCGATTGAAGTTACGGAATCTCCGATGGTTACGGAAGTGAGGTTGAGATAATGGCTGAATGTCTGTGGCCCTACCGAAGTTACGGAACCCTCGATCACAACCGATTTGATGGAAAATCTATAATCATCCCAGGGGGCGTCGGTCGAGGAATAGTCGTCCATCGGCCCGTTCCCGCTTAT
Source organism: Acutalibacteraceae bacterium (assembly GCA_963646785.1). GTDB lineage: Archaea > Thermoplasmatota > Thermoplasmata > Methanomassiliicoccales > Methanomethylophilaceae > Methanomethylophilus. The sequence continues at coordinate 32,355 of CAVIXW010000006.1, read as the reverse complement.
GGTCAGAACCTTGGTCTCCGGATCGAAATTCCAGGTAATTCCCTCTGTATTGCCGTTATATGCTGTTTCCGCATCGGCGGCTTCTGCGTGCTCTGCAATAAAGAACACGGAAACAGCGACCAATGTTGCAACCGTTATCAATGCTTTCTTCATTTATTTCACCTTCCCTGTACTGAGATATTATCTACAGAACAGTGCTAGTTTATGGAAAGTTAATCAATTATTAATAGTATTATGAACCGATTTTTTCGAAAATGTACAAAAAAGAACATTATGCATTTCAGGCGATACCGGCCCTTATTCCATTAATGGATCAATGTCCGAAAAATTCCTTCACGGACCGCACGGGATCCGACAGGGGATCTGCGGAAATACCCTCTAACGATGCCACTCTCCGATCCAAAATTACGGCCATTCCGCGGTCGAACTCGGAACGGATCAATCTCCCGATCGCCTGTCTGATCTTGCGTACCGCAGGCACCTTTACGGCAAGGTCCCAGCCTTTCCCGTAACGGTTCTGATAATAGCTGACGAGCGCATCCTGTTTGGCCGACGGCCTGCCGAACGGAACCCCGACTATGACCGCCAGCTCCAATTCCTTTCCCGGAAAATCGAGTCCTTCGCTGATACGCCCGCCGGAAACGGCGAAAAGCACTGCCCCGTCGTTGCACCGGAAATCCATCACCTGCTCCATAAGTTCGGACTGGGGCATATCGGGAAGCTCGTAATAGATGTCCCTCCCGAGACGACCCGGCACATTATCGTCTATGAACCTCTGCATCAACGCATAGGACGGAAAGAAAACGGCCGTGTTCCTACGGACGGCATTGACGATCGAGATTACGTACTCCACCAATCTGTCATAGGTCCCGCTCTCGTCATTCAGTTCGGCATATCTTGTGGATATATCCCGCACGTATCCGACTTTCAGATTATCGGGATCGAACGGTGACGGAAGCACTGCAAGTTCCGGTTCGAAAAGATCCAGATCCCCTGCGTAATGTTCCAACGGACTCAGTGTTCCGGAGATGCTGACGGACGAACGGCACTCCAGAAGAGGGTCCACGGCACCCCTCGGATCCAGACAGTAAGCCTCCAACGCGGGATTCTGACCGCCGGACACGAGATATACGTGCGAAGAGTCGTCACAGGATATCCAGTTGGTCAGGAATCTGGCAAGGGTCAGAATATGGGAACGGGGCAGTTTGCGTCTCTTCTTCATTCCGTCGGCTATCTCTTCGCCTAATGCGACCAGATTGATCAGAAGGGTACGGATATCGAAAGTCGACATACCCAGACGCGACATCAGCTCTTCGAGCAGATATCCGGAAGGGATCATGTCGTTATCGCGACGTAGATACTCCTTCTGGGCATCGGAAAGAACCTCCTGCGTAAGAAGCACGATATCCTTTGCGGACACGCCGTTGTATATCTCCGGGTCTTGCTGTGCTTCGGCCTCTTTCATGGAAAGTTCCAACGCTTTGGAGGTGACCCGGTAGGTCTGTATGTCGCGCAGATAGGAAGGGAGGTTGTGTGCCTCGTCGATGATCATGACCGCATCCCTGATCCCGATCCCTATCCACTGCAGGAAATGATCTCTGATGCCGGGGATGAACAGAAACGCATACGGTGCACTGATTATATCCGCATATTGCAAAGCATGCTTCGAAGCTTCGTACGGACAGACCCCTATCGATAAACAGAACTCGCGGAATTCTTCGGGATCGGGGTGTGCCGAACGGAGATATGCGACACAGAGTTCGATGTTCTCGCTTGTGAGTGCGGCATAATACGAACATGTGCCAGCAGAAGTGTTTCCCTTCTTGAGAGCGGCGCATAGCTTGGATATCTCCTCCGAGGTGCCGCCTGCAAGATCCCTATCGGTCTGCATCATCGGACATGTCGCGGGTCCGCGCCCCTGCATGGATACGCACAGTATATCCGCATGTGAGGTTATCGCCCGCACTTCCAAAGCAACCTGACGTTGCTGGGACTTGGTCCTTGTCAGAAAAATCAGCTTGTATCTCGTACCCTCGGTCGCTTCCAGAGCGGCACTGAGGGAAACGATGGTCTTGCCGGTCCCCGTCCCGGATTCCAGGACCAGCGGCCTGCCGTAATGTGCCGACTCCCGGACCAGGCGGAACATCTCCTCCTGTCCGGGGCGGAACTCATATGGAAAATAACGCGGGCACGTCATTCTTCGTCGTCTTCGTCACCCTCATGCCTGATCCAGGCCTCGGGGGGAAGCTCGCCATAGAGGTTTTGGTGCGGGTCGGAATCGTTTTTGACATCCGATTTGTCCTTTTCTTCCTTTTCCTCTCTGGGCAGGAGAAGCTCGGCGATATGATCGGTTCTGAAGAGCCAGTAGTGGATCCTCCACTCGCGTCCGTCATAGAGTGTTATCTCTTCCCTTTCGGTGGACAGGATCCCCGAATCTTCGAGCATGTAGAATGCGTTGCGGTCCTCGGGTTCCAGGACGTTATCGATTATCCTGTTGGAGTATCCGAAGAAATTCAGGACGTGCTGGGCAAGGTCGAATGCCTCTTCATGTTCCAGTTTCACTTCGTTGGTGTAGTTTATACTGTTCTCTATGGCGAGTGCCAAATCGTCTACGGTTATCATGAGATCCCTCTCGATTTTCAGTTCAGACTCACGAATTTGGCTGTTCCGTTGATGGCTGCGGCAAGCTTGGAAAGCAATGCCTCGTCGACCGCGGCTCCGACAAGGAGGACCATGAGTGCCTTTCCGCTTCCGTTGGACGAAACGGCCATCTGCTGGATATCAATCTTTGCGTCGCCGAGAACGGTACCGACGGCACCGACCATTCCGGTCTTGTCCGCATAGGTCAGGAACAGCAGGTTTCCAGTAAGAGGTACGTTGAAAGCATACCCGTTGTATCCGACAAGCCTGGGTTCGTCTCCGAAGATGGTTCCGCGTATGGAATTGGTGGCGCCGTCGGCGACCGTGCGGACCTCGAGTATGTTGGAATAGTTGACGGAACCTGCATTCTTGGATTCTTTGATCTCGACCCCTTTGGATTTGGCGATCGGTTCGGCGTTCACGAGGTTGGCATTGTCGAGGCCGACCATGTCCCTGATGAATCCCTTGACCGCGTAAACCCTGAGAAGGTTGGTGTCGCTGTTTGCCATAGGCCCGTTTGCGATGACCTCGAAGCTTTCGACGTTCTTGCCGGTGTTGAGGTGGTTGGCGAAGACGCCGAGACCCTCTGCAAGCGGTACGAACGGCTCTGTCTCGGGAGTGAGTTTTCCGCGGGGCGCGTTGATGGCATTGGTGATGATTCCGTCTTTGAGGTATTTGATCGCGGAGTTCGCGATGTCCACCGCAACCCTCAGTTGCGCTTCTTTGGTACTGGCCCCGAGGTGGGGTGTGGTGACGAGGTTGGGGCACTCGAGGAGCTTCTGCTCCTCTTCGCTGAGGGGCTCGTTGCACCACACGTCGAATGCCGCTCCCGCGATCTTATTCTCCTTAAGGGCGCGGTAGAGTGCTTCTTCGTTGACGATACCGCCGCGGGCCACGTTGGCGATCCTGACGGTGGGCTTCATCATATCGAACTGCTTGTCCGAGATCATATCCTTGGTAGAAGGCAGAAGCGGGCTGTGGATGGTGATGAAATCGGCCCTCTTGATCACTTCCTCCGCGTTGGGGAGAAGTTCGATCCCGATCTCGTCGAGAACCTCCTTCTTGGGAGGGAACGGATCGCTGGCGACCATGGTCATATTGAAGGCCTTGAGCCTCCTGGCGACCTCGAGACCGACACGGCCGGTTCCGATGATGCCGAGGACCTTGCCGTTGAGTTCGACCCCGGTGAACTTGGACCTGTCCCATTTGCCCTGGTGCATGGACTCGTGTGCCTGAGGGATGTTCCTTGCCATGGACAGAATCATCGCACAGGTGTGCTCCGCGGCGGAAAGGGTGTTGGCGGAAGGAGTGTTCATGACGAGGATCCCTTTTTCCGTGGCGTAGGGGATGTCGACGTTGTCGACACCGACACCGGCACGTCCGACGAGCTTCAGTTTCTTGGCCGCATCGAGTACTTTCTTGGTAACGTGGGATCCAGAACGGATGATGAGGGCATCGTAATCCACGATCTCGGCACACAGTTCGTCCTCGGTCATACCGGGTTTCATGACCACGGGGATACCGGATGACTCCAGAATGTCGAGACCAGCTTTGTCCAATTTGTCAGATACAAGAATTTTCATGCTCATTGTTTCATCTCCTCAAGGGCCTCGTTCATCAGTGCGATGAGTGCTTTGATATCGCTGCACTGAAGATCGCCCATATGTCCGATCCTGAAAGTAGTGTTTTTCGCGGAACCGTATCCGTTCGAGATTTCGACCCCCATGGATTTGAGCAGGGAGTGGAACCTGTCGAAATCGAGGTCGCCGCGGTTCACGACACCGATGGTGTTGGATTCGTAGCCTTTCTCGGGGAAAATACCCTGCATCTTTGCACAGGCCCATTTGCGGACCATGTCAGCCATTTCCTGATGCCTTCTGTACCTGGTCTGCATTCCTTCCTTCAGCATCTTGTCGAGCTGGTACTGCGCACCGTACATGATGGATACGGGGGGTGTGGTGAGTGCGTAGTTCTCGTCATTCTTTGCCTTCAGTTTGGTGAAATCCGCATAGAACCCTTTGTTCTCGACCTTTTCCGCCTTGGCGAGGAATTTGGGGGATACGGCCGCAAATGCGAGTCCGGGGGGAAGGGCCATGGCCTTCTGCGTGCCGAAGACGACGGAATCCGGCTGTAATTTGGGCATTTTAAGGTCCATGGCGAACATGGACGTGACAGAGTCGATCATCAGCAGAGCGTCCGGATTCTGGGAGCGGACCTCTTCGGCCAATGCGAGGGAGTCGCAGAACACTCCGGAAGAGGATTCGTTGGACACCCAGTGGACCGCTTCGATATCCTTTCCGACCTTTCCTTCCAGGTCGGCAGGCTTCACTGCCTTTCCGAGAGGTACGGATACTTTCTCGACGGTCTTTCCGTTGGTTTCCGCAACTTCGATGGAACGGTCTCCGAACGAACCGGAGGTCAGACCGAGCGATTTCTTGGAGATACCGCTCCTTGCGGCACCTTCCAAAAGAACGGTTGCCGAACCGGACACCATAAGGAAATCATAGTTGGTGTCGAGTACTTCGCGGAGTTTGTCCTCGATATCCTTGTGAAGCTCCTTGTACTCTTTGCTTCTGTGGGTGATCATAGGCCTGTCCATGGCCCCGAGTGTATCATCTGCCACATAGACCGGACCAACAGTATACAATTTTCTGCTCATTTGAATCCCTGAGCCGCCTTCGATACAGGACGGAATAGATTCGTGAAAGGTTATCCCTTATTTAAGTATAATAGGGCGCGCGCGTGCGGGGGGTCGGGAACGGCCCGTCACCTGCGAGGAAAATGGAACGTCGGGGGATCCCCGACAGGGAGTTTGAAGGTTCAGAGCGTGCCCATGAACTTCTTGATGCGGGAGATCCCTTCCTTCAGCAGTTCTTCGCTGGCCGCGTAGGAGATCCTGAAGAAACCTTCGCCGTGCGGTCCGAATACGGTACCGGGGGTCACGGCGACGTGCGCCTCCTGGAGAAGTCTGCTCGCAAGTTCGGCGGAGGAGATGTCGAGATCGTACTTCGGGAATACATAAAACGCACCGTCTGGCACTTTGCATTCGAGGCCCTCGATCTCGGATAGAAGGTCGAGGGTCAGGTCCCTTCTGCTCTTGAATCTCGCCACCATATCGCGGATCGGGGTCTGATCGCCGTTGATGGCTTCCACCGCACCCTCCTGGGCGAAGGATACGCAACAGGACACCGTATGGCCCTGAAGTTTGTTGAGGTCCTTGATGTTCTGTTCGGAGGAAATGGCCCAGCCGAGCCTCCAACCCGTCATTGCGGCGGTCTTCGAAAGACCGGAAACGGTGATTGTCCTGTCCATCATCCCGGGAATGCTTGCTATCGAGAAGTGCTTTCCGGAGTATATCAGGTTCTCGTAGATCTCGTCGGCGAGAACGATCAGATCGTGTTCCAGTGCCAGCTCCGCGATCGCACGGATGGTTTTCTCCGGGATCACGCTGCCCGTGGGGTTGGCGGGGGTGTTGAGGATTATCATCTTCGTTTTGGGCGTGATGAGCGATTCGACAACGGCCGGGTCCAACACGAAGTCGTCCTCGTACCTGAGGGGCACATAGACGGGAATCCCGCCGCAAAGCCTGATGTCCGCCTCGTAGGTCACCCATCCGGGATCGGGCAGAAGAACCTCGTCTCCCGGGTCGATATAGGCCATGGCGGTCATGAAAATCGCGTGCTTGCAGGGGGTCACGAGCACGTTGTTGGCGGCCACATCCAGTTTGTTGAAGGAACGGGCCTTTGCCGCGATGGCGTTGCGCAGTTCGGGAATTCCGGTACTGGGAGTATAGTGCGTGAAACCTCTGTCGAGGGAGGATTTCGCGGCGTCCACTATGTTCTTGGGAGTGTCGAAATCGGGTTCGCCGAGAGAGAACGAGATTACGTCCACGCCCTCGGATTTGAGTTTGCTTACAAGATTGGAAATTGCCAGGGTCCCCGAGGGAGGGAACTGCTGAAGTCTTTGTGATACCATCGATAATCACTTCGTGTTGCGAATCAGCTCATCAGTTCTTTGAGCCTGTCTGATTTTATTGCGTCTTTGATCTCCATGGCCATGCGGGCACCGGTGCTGAGGCCGGGATAGATCATCTCCGCATAGGGGGACCCGTTAATGAAGGGATTGGTCCCGGCAACGATCCTGGTGGAGATCTCGAAGATCCTGAACTCCAGTTTGTCGTTGACGACGGTCTCCAGACAGAACGGGCCCCACAGTCCGCCGAAGAGCTCGTAGGAACGGTTGACGATGTTCTCGGCCATCTCGAACGCCTTCGGCAGAAGAGATTCGCGAAGAACGACCGGCGTGTTTCCGGTGACGACGAACGAAGGGTAAAGTCCGTGCCTCTTCGCATCCTCTATGGACCCCAGCTTGTACATCTCGTCGATGTTCGTCTCGTCACGCCTGTCGATCGACAGAAGCTCCAGGGAGCCGCCCTGCTTGATGTGATATCCGTCGGGCTTCAGCGGATCGTAGAAGAAGTGAAGATAGTACCTGGTACCCAGGCAGTACTCCTGGATAGTGTACGGCTGACTGTTGTCGATACCCATCTTGAAATCCGGGTAATCTTTTGCAATGAAGAATCCGCGCCCGCCTTTGGCACCGTGGTATTTGACCATGACCGGCTCCTTGATCTCCCTGGCATCGGTGATCAAGCGGGGCATCGGGGCCCCGGCCGAAGTGATCCACTGCCTCTGAAGCGCCCTGTCGGACTCCCAGGTGAGCACCCCGCGGTTTCCGTACGAGGGAACTTCGAAATCCTCGAACTTCTTGGCACCCATGTACTCGACGAACGACCCGTGCGGTATGAGAATGACGTTTTCGTCCACCAGCTCGCCGGCACGGGAGCTCATGTCGTCGTAATCGGAATAGGTGATGAACTTGTCCGGTTTGGCAAGCGGAAATGCATCGTAGATCCGCTGATTGTTCTTGGTCACGAGGCCTAGGGTCTTGAACCCCATCTTGCGCGCGCCGTGAAAGATCTGCAGCGAAGAATGTGAACAGAGGGTTGCGATGGTAATCTTGCTCGGGTCGTAGCCGTCCAAGATTTCGTCTATCCTCTTTTTTGGAACCATATTCAGATATTGCCTTTTTCCTAATAATGTTAACGCGTCCACAGACCGCAGGAAGGCATCTTCGGCATATGACATCCGAAACTGTACACCAAAAAGTTATAACCCCGTGACGGCAATCAGCACGCATCCGAGAAATCGGAGGGCATACTGCCTCAGAAAAAACACATAACCGAGAGGCCTTGAAATGACGAATTCTGAACTTGATCTGAACCCTCTGGTTGAGGAGCTGTTCGCAGCCCTCGATCAACAGGTACCCAAAGAAACGCTGGTCGCAGAACTGGAAAAATACCTCATCCAATACAAGACCGGCCCCACCGTGGCCAAGGAGAGCATTCTCCGCAAATATCGCGCACCGAAAACATCTGGCACATTTTCAAACAGTGCCGCCGTCACCAAGAAGATCAACGAATTGGAAGGCACCGAGATGTCGGTCAACATCGTTGCGAGGATCGTCTTCGTCGAGAAGAAGGAGATATCCGTGAAAGGCATCGCCAGGACCATCGTATCCGGTATCCTCGGAGACGATACGGGAACCTCACCTTTTACCGTATGGCGCGACGATATCGATCTGGACAAAGGCGCGGTGTATTCGTTCAAAAGCGCGTACACCAAGAAATTCAGAGATCAGGTACAGGTCAACGTCGGGGCCAGAGGGAAGATCGAACCCGATACGGAAACCACATTCGATGTTCCGGTGCAGTCCGCCACGAGCTCCGTAAGCAAAAAGATCAAGGACCTGGAAGGTACAGAACCCTCCGTGGACCTGGTTGCCAAGGCGGTTTTCGTCGAGAAGAAGGAGATCACCGCAAGAGGTTCGCCGATGACGATCCTTTCCGGGATCCTCGGAGACGATACCGGCACCGTTTCGTTCACCGCATGGCGCGACGACGTCGAAATGGAGAAAGGGTCCGTATACACCATCAAAAACGCCTATGCGAAGTTGTTCGGCGACAAACCCCAGATCAACGTCGGGACCAGAGGTTCCATAGAACTCAACCAGGACGTCGCCTTCGACGTGCCCGTATCCTCCGAATCGTCAGGTTCCGGGCTTTTGAAGATCAAAGACATCACGGAGAATACGCGTAATCTCGACCTCGTCGCCTGCGTTTCCGAACTGGAATCTAGGCAGATAACGATCAAAGAAGAGACAAAGACGGTCTTCGGTGGCATGCTGTCCGACGAAACCGGAAAGATACAGTTCACGGACTGGGGCAACCATGACCTTCACGACGGAGATACGATCTCCATCAAAAATGCATATATCCGTTCCTGGAGAGGCATTCCCCAGGTCAACATCGGAGACCGTAGCGAGGTGTGTCCCAGCGATACGAAACTCGGCCCCATCTCCACCGGCCCCTGCAAGAAGACCGTCGAAGAAATCCTGAAGGTGGGGGGAGGGCTCGACCTTTCCGTCACGGGAACCGTGGTCGATGTCCGTACAGGAAGCGGACTTATCAAGAGGTGTCCCAAATGCAAACGTGCCATCACCGGCGACATCTGCACCATCGACGGCCATGTGGAAGATCCGATCATGGACCTGAGGTTGAAACTTACCCTCGACGACGGCACAGGTGCGATCAGCGCCATCCTTGGACGTGCCGACACGGAAAAGATCACCGGCATCACGTTGGAGAACGCAATCGAGAACGCCAAGGAAAAAGGCGACATGAACGTCATCGGCAACACCATGGCCCGCTTCTGCCTGCTCAAGAAACTCACTGTCGCCGGAAACGTAATGAGCGACGAATACGGCCCGCAGATCAGCGTCCGCAGTACGAAACTGGAGGAATACGATACCCAGGCGGAAGCCGAGGTTCTCCTGGCAGACGTGGAGGCATCAATATGAACAATATCAGAGAGACCGCGTGGAGGGTCTTCGCGACCGAACTCAACAGCGCATCGTACGAAATCAAAGCCGAAGAAGAAATGAAACCGTCTTACCAGCTCAGCCGTCTCGGCGCCCCCATCAACAGGGTTCTTGTAGCCGGCGTCCTCACCGAAAAAGAGGACATAGGTGCTGACGGAGAACCGATGTGGAGGGGCCGTATCCAAGACCCGGCAGGAGGTTTTGTGTTCATCAACGTCGGAAGGTTCCAGCCCGATGCGGCGGCCACCATGGCAGAGGTCGAGGTCCCCTCCCGCATCGCCGTAATCGGAAAGGTCAAATCATACAATGCGGAAGACGGAAAGGTCTGGATCTCCGTACGTCCGGAAAGGATCGTCGTCATCGACGACAAGGTCCAGAACGAATGGCTCCTGGATACCGCCAATTCCACCTGGAAGAGGCTGAAGGATATGAAACGGGCCTTATCCCTGAGCGACAGGTCCGAACAGGGCCTTATCTCCGCAGGTTTCGGCGAGATCTCCGCAAGAGGGATCTCCAAAGCGATCGAAGAGTACGGGGTGCCCAACTCCGAAGATTACCTCAAAGCAATCCAGAAAGCGCTGAGACTGCTCCTCCCCGACAAGAACATAGATCTGGGATTCCCGGAGGACCTTGCCGATGCCCCAGAAGAGATCGAGATCGATAACGATTCCACGGAACAGTCCGAAGACAAAGAAGAGATCATCCTTCAGCTCCTCGAACAGCTTGACACCGACGGAAAAGGAGCCCCCAGGGATGAATTGGAAGAAGAGACAAGCAAAAGGGGAATCACTCCGATGGAGCTTGAGGCCATCTCCAACACTCTTCTCGACAAAGGTATCGTCTACGAACCGAATCTGAGATACCTGAAACGCATCTGATCGAAACGGGTCCGGAAGATACCTTCCGGGCCCGCAAATTATTTTTCACAAATCGTTTGGGTGTAATGTTCCAGCACCCGGAATTCACGATCGATTCTTATAGAATCCGACCGCTCCGTACCCTACGACCGAATTCCGGTCCAAACGGGCAGATTCGAAAGAATCCGTCTGATTGAGAACTCTTGCGACACCGAGGGACCCGTACATCATTGCCACTGCGATGGGGCCGTATCCGCATACGGAAAGACTGTTTGTCCGTACCTCTTCGTACATGGCTTCAACGTCGCCTGATGCCACCGCGTGAAGGAACCTGGAGTCCATGGTATCCGCGAAGGTCTTGGGAACATAATGCACGAGGTCGCTCGAAGCCACGATGACCACGTCGTGACCTTCGCAGGCGATCTTCAATGCATCTGCGATCCTCTGGGCGGTACGCATATCCTGCCTACCCATAATGATCGGAATGATATGGGGATGAGGGTCGATGGCCTGGATGAACGGCAGTTCCACCTCGATCGAATGCTCACGGCGATGGGCGTTCGGATCATCGGGAATGAACTCTCTGAGGCGCATTGCAATAGACTGATGGATCGGACATGGACCGAGAGGGGTACAATAATCCTCGGTGCTCATGACCGCATCATACGGTACTCCGACATGATCGGGACCGATGATGACATAGGCCTCTGGAAGACCGTCCTCTGCGATCGCTTTGAACGAATGGGCGGCACAGGTGCCCGAGTATACATAACCTGCATGAGGCACGACGACAGCCGAGAGAGAACGTTTACCGGAGGATCTGCCCGGTTCTCCCGGCCCGTTGACGAAACAGGCCTTGAGCTGATTTTTCAAAATCGTGGGGTCGGATGGATAGAATGCCCCGGAAACTGCAGGTACGCGCATAATCCTGTATGCACACAAGCGTAAAAATATAATTCCCCGGCGGACCGGGGAAGGGTTTGGAAATCAGTATTTTGCTTCGAAATCGTCGATCTCGAGCTTGTAGTCTGCAGGGTCCTTGAGGTCACCGCGTGCGAGAAGAACCTCGCGGGTAAGGAGCCAGTAGACACAGGCAAGGGAACGCCTTCCTTTGTTGTTGGTAGGTACGACGAGGTCGACGGCCCTGGTCTCGTTGTTGGCATCGCACATGGCGATGATCGGAATTCCGAGGTTGAGTGCTTCGGCCACAGCCTGTTTGTCGGCGGCGGGGTCGGTAACGACAAGCACATCAGGCTCGATGAAGTGGGGATTGATGGGGTTGGTAAGGGTTCCGGGAACGAAACGACCGGCGAACGCAGGTGCACCGATGGCTTTGGAAAACTCCCTGGCGGGTTTCTGTCCGTACTGCCTTGCGGAAGTGACAAGGATCCTCTTGGGGTCGAATCCGGAAAGGAAGTGGGCGGCGGCCCTGATCCTCTCGTCGGTCTTTTTGATGTTGAGGACGTAAAGGCCGTCCTGCCTGACCTTGTAGATGAACTCTTTCATGTCTGCGCTTTTGTACTGGGTACCGATGTGAACACCGGAGGTGAGATAGGTCTCTTCGGGAACGAGAAGTTCTCCGTCGATGACCTGCTTGTCTTCATAATCAACCATTTGAATACCTCTTTCTGACCGACCAGGTCGGTCCAGGGTCCGACAACCACATATTGCCGAATTAGGGGTGCGTACTGACATCTTGATTATAAACTTTGCTTATATTCTCTAAGTTAGTCAAAAAACAAAATCCGCGCGCGTAATATAATACGACAGGTTTTTTTACCGTATTTCCATGACATCGTATGGCAAGTGAACTCGAGACCTGTGCGGCGGCATTCTTCCGTATCAAAGGAAAGGAGACGGTCACCGTCAACGAGTTCAAAATGACCGTCACGTTCGAATCGAGATGGGTTTCTGTAAAAGAGGCGGAAGCCCTTCTTTCGAAAATGATCTCCGAAAATCTTGTTACGAGGACGGGAGATTATCTGAAAGCATCGGCCGAACTTGCGGGGATCCAGGTGCCTATGGCATATCGCCCGTCGGATCAGTTCAAAAGATCATTGGCATCGACGACTGTTGCAAAAGTCTCGGAAAAGCCGATGACCCAGACTCCCAAAAAAGATATGTTTTCCGAACTGGTCGACACCGCGCTGGTCGCAGGAATACAGAAACCGAAATTTGTTTCCGAGTGCAATGTGCTGAAGAAAAAACTCGATATCGACATCTCTGTCGCGGCGTTGATAATCCTCAGAGACAGTGGGTTCGACATCGGCGACCTTATTCCGAAGGTCTACGAACAGTTGGTATGAACCGATCTGAAATGGGAATTGATTCTGAATCCCGGCTGGATCCAGATCCGCTTCTGATAAAGGATTTGACCGCCACCGCTTCTCGGACCGAACTTTGAGACGGATCGCGCGATGGCGACATTTGCGGATTTACTTTTTCTCGACCCTGATGAAATTGCCCAAGGTCATTCCGTTTGATTTGGAGCCTCCTCCGACAACCTCTCCGTCTTTGATCACTTCTTTAAGCTTGATGTTGAGAGCTTTTTCGAGTTTGGCGACCAACTTATCATCGGGAACAAGGGACTGCGACTCCACCTTGAGGATGATCCCCTTCTTCTCGTTGATGGATCTAGCAAAGTCCTCTTCGTTCATCCCTGTCTTCTGTCTTGCTTTCCGGATGACGGCACCATAGTCGGAGATGAGTTCCGTACCCCCGTTGGCGGCATAGATATCGCGGGTCTGCATGCGTCTCTCGCGTTTCTCCAGCCTCTCCTCGATGGCCGCCCTGTTGGCACCGGCAGAAGGATATGCGCCGTCGTCCAACCTGTTGGATGGCCTGTGACTGTCACCGAATTTTGCACAGCTGGGACAAAGATTTAACTTGGTGCCTTCGACCATCATAGAGAGGGTGTTCGGCACATCTTTCCCGCACATTTCGCAAATCATAGTTGTGAGATATACCGAATCCCTATAAATACTACCATCCGGCCGATCCGAAATGCACTTCCCTCGATGTTAGAACAAACTAATTAAAAACCAGGCTATACGTGAGGGCGATACAAATGACAGAAGAGTCGGAGACCGCTGAACTCAAAGCGAAGATAATCTCTCTCGAAGAGAGAAATGTGCGCCTCATGGAAGACCTCCAGAATGCGGAGAGTGAAAAACGCTACTCGGAAGGCGAACTCTTCAGGCTCCAAAAAGATCACGCACGGATAAGAGCCGAACTCGAAAGACTCAAATGCCCGCCGTTGGTGATCGGTTCCTTGAGGGACGTCCTGCCCGACAACAAGGTCATCGTGAAAAGTTCCACCGGTCCCGATTTCATCGTTTCGGTGTCACAGTACGTGGATGCGAAGGACCTGATCCCCGGTGCCCGGGTATCGCTGAACAAACAGACCCTGGCTGTCATGGAAGTACTTCCCGCGCCACTGGACCCCGTGGTCACCGGCGCAGAGATACTGGATAAACCGGACCTTACCTATGACGACATCGGCGGACTTGCCAATCAGATGGTCGAACTCAGAGAAGCTGTCGAAGATCCTCTTCTCAGACCGGAATTGTATGCCAAGGTCGGTATCAAGCCCCCGAAGGGCGTGCTTCTCGTCGGCCCCCCCGGAACCGGAAAAACCCTTATGGCGAAAGCCGTGGCAAACGCCACCAACGCCACATTTATCAGGCTTGTCGGCTCCGAACTGGTCCAAAAGTATATCGGAGAAGGTGCCAGACTCGTCCGCGAACTCTTCGAACTGGCCAGAGAAAAGGCCCCCAGCATCGTCTTTATCGATGAAATCGATTCGGTCGGTGCCAAAAGGGCGGATGTGGCCACTTCGGGAGACAGGGAGGTTCAGAGAACTCTTATGCAGTTGCTTTCCGAACTCGACGGTTTCACCCCCATGGAGAATGTCAAAATTATCGGTGCGACAAACCGTCCCGATATCCTTGACGATGCGCTGCTCCGTCCCGGAAGATTCGACAGGATCATCGAGGTCAACCTCCCTGATGTTGAAGGTCGCGAACAGATCTTCAAGATCCATCTGAAATCAATGAACGTTTCGAAAAAAGTATCTGCTCACGAACAGGCCGAAAAAGCAGAAGGCGTTTCGGGAGCAGAGATCAAAGCTATCTGTACGGAGGCGGGTATGCTCTGTATCCGTGACGGTCGCGACACCATCTCCCCCGAAGACTTCGACAAGGCCCGTGAAAAGGTCATCAACAGAAACAAGAACAAAGGAACCGGGATCATTCCCGAATATCTCTACGGATGATCCCTTTACGGCCACACCGAATTTTCTGGTATGGCCGGTTTTACTTTGAAATGGGGGGATCTCCCCCGTTTCGATAATCTGGTGCTCGGAAATGTGCATCAGTTATCGGTCTCGGCGTCCTCTCCGCCGTGGAATTCGGCCTGAACCGCAGAGTAGATCTCGTCGAGACCTACCCCCGTCTCGGAGGAAACAGACCTCATCTCGCCGAATATTCCGGTATCCTCCAAGGCTCTGAACAGCTCCATCCCGATGACGGAAGTGGGGTCGCGGTCTTCATCGAGGAGCGAGGCATACAGGGAATCCGGGTTGTTATACCAATTAAGGATATGCTCGATCTCCTCTTCCTTCAGAACATCGGCCTTGGAAAGAAGATTGAGCATCGGCACGTTCAAACGGAACTGCACTAGGGAAGCAAGCGTCAATGCGGAAACGAACCCGTTGGCGGAACGATAGAGCAACGGATCCGAAAGATACACCATCATGGAATCGGTCTGCCCCAATGCATTCATGACCGCTTGCGAGGATTCTCTGAATGCAAAAAGTTCCAATTGGCCGGGCGTGTCTATGAGCACGTAATCCACGTTATACGTGTCCAACAGACTTGTGACCTTGTCGATGTTTATCGCTATCATATCTGCGGCGGCAACCTGCGCCCCGTTCGGACCGAGACCGCACTGGGACATTACATCGTCCAGGTTGATCCACTCGCGGATGTCTATGTCGGGGGTGTACGGTAGCCTCTCGGCACCCGGATCGAGATTGATCGTAACGGAATCGATCTCGTGCTCGTCCAACCAGTACTTGAATGCTCCGACCATCGTGCTCTTCCCGCTTCCGGCCGTACCGACGAAAAAGATGTTGTTCATGGAATCTGATCGGTCAACGGCAAAATCAGATATAAACGTACCAATGGTCCAGATATCGCGCGGACCACCCATATTATAATAAATAGGAAAACGTTACGTTCTCGTATGAACACGGAAGTAAGAACCCATTCGGCCGCTGTCGGCTGGGTCGGGATTATCGCCGCAGTCTCATTCTGCATAATGGGACTCGCCTGTCACCAGGCGGACAGTTCGTGGAGGTGGTGCGTGGATGCATTCAGCGAATTCGGCGTCTCATCCACCGCTGCTGCTGACTATTTTGCGTACGGACTTGTTATCACCGGTGCTCTCCTCGCTGTTTTCGGCATCGGAAAAGCCCAGTGTGGCGCAGGAAAATACGGATACATGGTCGGAGGAGTTCTCTTTGCGATCAGCGGTTTCGCACTCGTACTCGTCGGACTTCTCACCAAAGACGTTGCTGACGGGAACTATCACACATTCTTCGCATGGATGATCGTTTTCCTGTTCGTCGTATCTGTGATCGCAACGGTCCTCCAGGAATACTACGACGGAAGGATCGTTTCTGTCGGACTCAGCATGGTTATGCTCCTTGCGGTCGCAACCTTCGCTATCCTTTTCGAATTTGAAAAATTCGAGGCATACGCGATCACCCTCGCTCTGCTGTGGGTTGTGATGAACTCTGCGGTAATGATCCTCAACGGCATCAAGGAAGGGAAACCACAATGAATGTAACTAGCAAATTCGGACTTTTCATAAGCTGTCTCGGCGGAATCATCGGAGTCGCCGGTCTTGCGATCTACTACGAGTACACTTGGGAAGCGGTCACCAAACTCGGACTCATTCTTCTTCTCTCCGCAATGTTCTTCGCCCTCGGCGGAGCATTCACCAAGGACAGTCAGTGGACCCCCAAGGCCACCGTATTCTTCGGTTTCCTGACCTTTGCACTGTGTTTCATCGCAACCGCCTGCGATTACTTTACGACCGTGTTCGGTGTCGTAGAGGCGATCGTCGCAATCCTTGTCCTTGTGACGGTCTACGCCCTGAAACCCATCGAACCCATAAAACACTGATCCGATAGGCGGTTGGCGACCGATTCGCCAACCGTCTCCTTCAAACAAACTTTCCCGTATTTTGATCCAACCTTAAGACACGGGCCTGGTTTTATTTGTCTTTCCTGCTCAGCCCATCCAATAGGCCTGCGATTCGGGGCATAATGAATACGCCAGAAACATCACATGCATATTGTTCGAAACACTTCGACAAGAACAGACGGAGGATCTAGAAACCCACAGGATAGGTACCGTCAGACCATACGCACAACCTCCCCCTGCTTCGGCGGGTTGTATTTTTAACCGAACTTTGAGTAACAGTTATATCTGCTCCCCCGATTATCTTTCGTGGACGAAAAATACACTTTCGCTCTGAGAAAAATCGCACTCCTCGGAGGACTGGATGACTATATCGCGGTCTCGTCAAAAGAACTCGGTGCCGCCCTTGAAATGAGCCAGCAGTCTGCTTCCAAACGGATTCTCGAACTTCTCGAACTCGGACTTATAACCCGTGATCTCGGTGCCAGAAAACAAAGAATAAAACTTACGGCGGCGGGATCGGATGAGTTGAAAAAGGAATACAACGAATTCCGTAGGATATTCGAATTCACCGACCATATTACTCTGCACGGAGCCGTCAAGGACGGTATGGGAGAAGGTCAGTACTACATAGACCAGGAAGGGTATCAAGTGCAATTCGAAAAGAAACTCGGATTCAAACCGTATCCCGGAACCCTTAACATCGCGGTGGACAAAGAAGACATCGGCAAGCTCGATATGATCAAAAGTACCTCAGGGATCCCCATCGAGGGATTTAGTAACGGCGGAAGAAGTTTCGGCGGTGTCATCGCATACAAATCTAAGATCAAAAATGTGGACTGTGCGGTCATTGTCCCTATAAGATCGCATTATGTTGATGTCATCGAAGTGATATGCCATTATCATCTGAGAAGAACATTCAGCCTGAACACCGATGACAGGATCGATATCAAGGTCATCCTCTGATATGCATCGAATGGTATATCGGATACTGCCCTGTCAAAACAACAAAATCGATGACGGAGGGTTGCCCCTCCAATTCATCTTTTACTGAGGTATTTCATTACCGAGGTGAAAATCAGTTTTCCGTCTCCGTCCTCGGATTTATGGCCGCGGGTCCAATCGGCCGCGGTATATGCGGTCATGACACGCTCGGGATGGGGCATCATTCCCATGACGTTTCCAGCAGGATTGCAGATACCTGCGATATCCGAGGGAGACCCGTTGGGATTCCATGGATATGAAATACGGGAATCGGCCGGAGCGGTGTATCTGAAGACGATCTGATCGTTCTCGTCGAGCCTGTCCGTGAAGTTGGGAACATTGCTGAGCAGTTTTCCCTCTCCGTGTGCGGACGGACACATCAGAACCGCACCTCTGGGAATGTCGCAGGTAAATACGCACTTGCCTCTGTTGTCATTGCGAAGCAGAGTGGGGCGGCATTCGAACCTTCCCGAATCGTTGTTGTACAACGCGGCAGTGGGTTCGTCGGACATGGTTCCGTCAATGGCGGGGAGAAGTCCGAGTTCCACAAGAATCTGGAATCCATTGCAGACCCCGAGGACGGGCTTTCCGTCCTCGACAAAGGTCTTGAGGCCCTTGCCGATTCCGGCCTTCATCCTGGAGGCAAAAATGGCTCCGGCGCGGACATAATCCCCGGCGGAGAATCCTCCCGGGATGGCGAGCACATCATATTCCTCGAGACTTCTGCGAAGCGAGGGATCGCACTGACCCAGCAGTTGTTTTAAGTGGACCTTCTCGGCTTTTGCGCCCACCAATTCGAAAGCATTTGCCATTTCGTCTTCACAATTCGTACCTTCGATCCTGACGACACAGACCTTAACATCCTCAGCCTTCATTGCGAATCACCTCCCATGATGTTCCAGATAGGATCGTTCCAAGCAGACCTGAGCTTCTCGACGGGGATCTTGGTTTTGGCACCTTTGATGACCAGTTCGTCTCCTTTGGTAAGTCCGATCGGGACCGCGGCGTCGCCCAGGATCCTGGTGAAGGATTCCGCGTCTTTTCCGTCGACTTCGACCACCCATCTCGAATTGCTCTCGGAGAACAGACCTACGTTCACATCGGCACAGCCCATTGCGGAAAGGTCGAGTTCGGCACCGATCTGTCCGGAGATGCACATCTCCGCAACGGCGACTGCGAGTCCGCCGTCGGAACAGTCGTGACAGCTGAGGACCAGCTTCTCGTCCATGGCCTTCAGCAGTTTCTCCGAATTCTCCCTGAGACGGTCGGCGTCGGTATCCGGAACATCTCCGCCTTCTCCGCCGAACTTCCTGAACAGAAGCGATCCGCCCATTTCATCCTTGGTTTCTCCGACCACGAACAGACAGGAACCGGTCTTCTTGAAATCGGCAGAGACCGCTTTGCGGACATCGTCGATGAGACCGCAACAGACCATCATCGGGGTGGGAAGTATATGCACTCCGCCGGGAGCCTCGTTGTACAGGCTGACATTTCCCGAAGGTATCGGAATGTTGAGTTTTCTGGCAAGATCCCCGATACCGTGGACCGCTTCCCGGAACTCGCCGAAGCGTTCCGGCTTTTCGGGGTTTCCGAAGTTGAGACAATCCGTGATCGCGTTCGGACGTGCTCCGACGGCCACGACGTTGCGGTACGCCTCGTCGATGGAGGCCATACCTCCTTTGTAGGGATCGGCGGCGGTGAACCAGGGGTTGCAGCCGACGGCCGCGGCGAGACCTTTCCACCTTCCGGGGGCCGGCATGAGCACCGATGCGTCTCCGGGGCCGGTCTTGTTAAGGGCACCGACCATGGGGCGAAGCACCGTGGACGCGCGGACCTCGTGGTCATACTGCCTGATGGCCCATTCTTTCGATGCGACATTGGGGTCGGAAAGAAGCGTGAGGATGGTCTGCTCCAACGAGGGCAGTTCCGGGAACTTCTCCTTTGCCTTGGTAGATACTTCGGGTTCGACGTAAGGCCTGTCGTATACGGGTCCGCCGGTGAGGAAGTCGATGTCCATGTCGAAGATCTTCTCTCCCTTCCAGAACAATCTGGTATGTCCGGTATCGGTGGTCGTCGCAACAGGTGTCGCGATGATATCCCAGAGATCGAAGATAGCCATGACCTTGTCGACGTTCTCGGGCTTGACGGTGCACATCATACGCTCCTGGGATTCGGAGACCCAGATCTCCCAGGGCGCGAGTCCGCTTTCTTTCAACGG
The DNA here is from genome assembly GCA_963646785.1 of Acutalibacteraceae bacterium. Lineage (GTDB taxonomy): Archaea > Thermoplasmatota > Thermoplasmata > Methanomassiliicoccales > Methanomethylophilaceae > Methanomethylophilus. The sequence continues at coordinate 12,511 of CAVIXW010000006.1, read as the reverse complement.
GACCTTGTCCAGGTCGACGTCGGCACCGCAGCCTTTCTCAATCGCCATCTCTCCGACGACGCAGCTGAGCCCCCCTCCGCCGAGGTCCTTCATACCGGTCACCAGGTGTTTCTGCGCAAGTTCCAGACATGCGTGGATGACAGGTTCCTTGGTGATCGGGTCGCCGAGCTGAACGGCGCCGCGGGAATCGTCTTCGGAGGTTGCGGTGATGTCCTTGGATGCGAAATTCACTCCGTGGATGCCGTCCCTCCCGGTACGCCCACCGAAAAGGATCATGACCTCCCCCGGCCCCGATGCATAATTGTTGAGAAGATCGTCGCGTTTGACGATTCCGAGACAGCATACGTTAACGAGACAGTTTCCGGTGTAGCTCTCGTCGAAGAAGAATCCGCCCGTGACGGTCGGGATGCCGATACGGTTGCCGTAGTCCCTGATACCGGACACCACGCCGTTCATCAGATAACGGGGGTGCTTGATGCCGGGAGGAAGTTCTCCTTTCCTGTCCGGATATCCGAAACAGAGGGGGTCCGCGAGACCTATGGGCTGTGCGCCCATGCAGATAACGTCCCTCACGATCCCCCCGATACCGGTGGCGGCGCCGCCGTACGGCTCGATGGCGGAAGGGTGATTGTGGCTTTCGACCCTGAGTGCGTATCCGTAATCATCATCGAAGACCATCACGCCGGCGTCTCCCCGGGAGAGGACGTCGTCACGGTTTATGCCGAAAACGAATTCCTTCAGGACAGGTTTGGAACTTTTGTAACAACAGTGTTCGGACCAGGCCTGACCGAGGGATTGAAGCTCCACGTCGGTGGCCTCGCGGCCTTCCTTAACAAAATACTCTTTGACCTTCTTCATCTCGTCGAGAGACAGACCCAGACTCAATTTCGAAGAAATGTCCTCGAGATCGCTGTCGGAAGCATCCCTGATCCTGATATCGCAGAGATTATAGACTGCTTCCCTTCTGACCATACGGTCCTCCGCGGCCACCTCAATCACCTTACAGTGACCTTGTAGCTTTGGACGACGGGGTTGGCAAGGAGCCTGCGGCAGTATTCCTCGCCGGCGGCAAGTGCCTCTTTCTCGGGCAGATCGAGGTCGACCTCGAACACCTTGACGGACCTGACCGAATTTATGCCTTTGAATCCAAGGGACTCCAACGTCTTCTTCGTGTTGGTCCCTTCGGGGTCTGCGACCCCTTTTTTGAGTTCGATCCTGATATCGATTACTGTCATCGGGACAGGGTATGGTTTGAGGTACAAAAAGGTTTTAGGACTCAGACTGAACGCTTTCTGGCAAATGCAAGATAGCCCGTATGACCCAGCATCTCAAAGGAAGGTCTTACGCCCCCCGGATGCACTTCCATGCCGCGGCGGAGGATCTCCATCGCATGTACGTCGCAGAACCCTTTGTCGCGGAGACTGCGGACGGCACTGTCGAGCTGGTTGGCGTTCGGAACGTAGACACAGATACGTCCGCCGTTCTTCAGACAAGGTACCAGATTGTCCAATGCGTTTTCCACATCCGGCATATCCGTCGTGAGAACGTCCGCATCCCTGAAATCTATGGTCGCGGAACGTGCGTCCCCGATCTGGCTGGACCAGTATTTGTCCAATCCGGTCCTGCGGATGTTCTTGGCGGTCTTCTCGATATGCTGTTCCTTGAAGTCCACCGTGTGGACATGTCCGGAAGGAGCGACCGCACACAGAAGAGCGGTCGTAAGACCTCCGGAACCGGCACCGATCTCCAGAACGCGGGAACCGGCGTGGACGTTGCATTCCATAAGAATGGCACATGCGTCCTTGGGCGTGATGATCTGGGCGCCGCGGTCCAAAGAGGATATCAGCTCGATGACCCCGGGGCGGAAGACGTTGAACTTGTGGCCGGCAAGGTCGATCATGCTTCCGTCATCGAGGCCCTTCAGCCTATCGCCGCTGATCGTCCCCATTCCGCCGAGCTTGATCGTATCGTTACCGAACGTGAACCAGTAACGTTTGCCGTTTTCGTCCTGGAGATAGAGGTACTCTCCTTTCTTAAACGCCATGTTCCAACCTCAGAGAGTACGGGCGGTATAGGCCGGTTTGGCACATTCCTTGCCGCACACGATACACCTGCCGGACCAGTTCTCGGGATGATACGGGGTACCGAGGATCTTGATGTCGTATTTGTCCTCGAAGGCGTGACCGCACTCGGGATTTCCGCACCATCCGATACGGACGATCCTTCCGTCGGGTATCGAATCGAGACCGTCCATGGTCCCGAGATCGTCGATAACGCCGTTGCGCTTCTCGCTGGCGGCCGCCATCATGTCCTTGGTGATGGTTTCGAGGATCAGCTTGGAACCGGAAACCAGGGAGTCCATTCCGATGGTGCCTTTGACACCGTTGTCCCTTCTTGCAAATGTGACAACGCCGTTCTCGATGTCCTTGCCCCCGATCTCGAAACGAAGCGGGACGCCTTTGATCTCCCAATCGAAGAACTTGCTTCCGGGCCTGTCGTTGCGTTCGTCCACCTTCACCCTGAATCCTGCCGACTTCAGCTCGGCGGCGACGTCGGCGCACACTTTGAGGACCGCTTCGGCATTGTCCTTTTTGAAGATGGGGATGATGACAATCTGCACGGGGGCGATGAACGGAGGCAGTTTCAGTCCGACATCGTCGGCATGGATACCGATGACCGCACCCAGAAGACGCTCCGACATACCGAGGGTGGTCTGGTGCACGAGGATGTGCTCCCCGGATTCCGTTTCGTAAGTGATTTCGTAGGGCTTGGAGAAATTGGTTCCGTAGTAATGGGCGGAACCTATCTGCAGGGTCTTTCCGTTCGGCATGACGGTGTCGATACCGACAGTATAGTCCGCTCCGGGAAATTTGTCCCAGTCGGTACGGATGAGAAGAGAATAGGGAAGGCACAGCTCTTTGCAGAGACGGTCGACGATCTCCACATCCTGGGCAACCTGGCGTTCGGCGTCCTCCCTGTCCTCGTGACAGGTGTGGGACTCGAAGAAGTGTATCTCCCTGACCCTCATGAAGGCACGGGTCTGTTTGGTCTCGTACCTGAAGGTGTTGACGATCTGGAACGTCTTGAGCGGAAGGTCCTGGTGCGACCTGACCCACAGGGAGAACATCGGGTACATCGCGGTCTCGGAGGTCGGACGGAGCACGAGGCGGATGTCAAGCGGGTTCAGACCGGCATGGGTGACCCAATAAACCTCCTCGTCGAAGCCTTTGATGTGGTCTTTCTCCTTCTTGAACTCGGTTTCGGGAATCAGCAGAGGAAAGCAGACCTCGTCGTGATCGGTGACCTCCATCTCGCGGCGGAGGATGTGGTCTATCTGCGACATAATCTTCCAGCCGTAGGGGGTCCAGACATTCATTCCCTTGATCGGATATCTCTTATCGCAAAGCGCGGCCTTATCGACGGTCTCGTTGTACCATTCGCCGAAATCCTGTTCCTTGGTGGGCATTTTCACCACTTCCCCGCGTCATGGTCTTTGATCGCATCCGCGACGATGCCCGCGACGGAAATGAGGGACACGGCGTTGTTCAGGGTATTGCAGCAGAGCACCGAATCCACGGGACTTCCGTTGAAGCGCTCGAGGGCGTTGTTGACGAAAAGACCGTGGGTGCATGCGACGTAGACCTTCTCGGCACCGGCCTCCTTGAGGGCGGCCGTGGCTGCAATGATGGTTCCCCCGGTGGAGATCATGTCATCGACGATGAGCACGGACTTTCCGCTTACGTCCGCCTCGGCAGGCCGGATGCGGACCTCGGTTCCGGAGAGACGGGTCTTGTTGAGATGGTCGTACGGGAGACCCATGTGCTCGCCGACGATCTTAGCGCGCCCGGCGGCACCGATGTCGGGGGACATGACGATGTCCACGGATTTCGATTTGAAGTAATCGGCAATGGCGGTCGCCGCCTTGACGTCCTTGTGGGGGTGGGTGAAATTGTCGAGTGTGGCTTCTTTGTGAAGATCCACCGTTATCACGCGGTCGCAGATCATATCGAGATGCTTGCACATGATCTTGGCGGATTCCGGCTCCCCGGGTTTGAAGACCCTGTCCTGCCTCGCATATCCGAAATAGGGGATCACGAGGGTGATGGATTTGGCACCGAGATTCTTAACGGCGTCCTGGATGAGCAGAAGCTCGATGAATTTGTTATCCGGGAAGGTGTTCTGAACGATCACCACATCGTCGTCCAGAGAGTCCTCGTTGATACGGGTGTAACATTCACCGTCGGGAAAAGAGGTGGTGAGTGCGGGGATATATTTACAGTTCAGGACCCCGGCAAGCTCTTTTGCCAGGTCCGTCGAAGCGGAACCGCCGATGACTATCATACGGGCATCATTCCCGTTCGCTCTCTTATATCCTACGATTAGGTGGGCGGAAAAGAAGGCGGGAACGCAAGATCCGAGACAGGGCATATATCGGGGATGGCCGTTACGGAGACTATGAAACAGGACGTCATCACCGAAGAAAAGATCGATCGGTATCTGGGTATCACCAAAAAGGCGTTGGATAAACTTAGGATCGCGGCCCCCGACCGTTCGTACGGAAAAAGACTGGCGGACAGTTTTCTCGAAATGGCCACCGCGTACTACAACGATGCCAAGCATTTCAGGGAAGAGGGCGATTTCGTTACCGCCTTCGCCTCGGTGAACTATGCGCACGGTTGGCTCGACTGCGGTGCTCGCATCGGACTCTTCGACGTCGGCGGGGACGACCAGCTTTTCACGCTCTACGAGTGAGTCTGGGGCATTCATCCGTAGAACTGCATGAATATATTCCGTCGGAAAGATCCAGGCAGTCTGCGACGATATCCGACGGCGCATCGGTGAATATGCTGTTCCCGAGCATGCACATACCCGCACCGTATCCCTCTTTGCCGAGGCGGACGATGGCCTCGGCCACAGCCGGACTTTCGAGTCCGATCTCTGCCGAAAAGCGGTTCGAGATCCCGAACAGATGTTCCAAGGAGGGGTTTTCCATATACTCCGCCACGGCGACGGCTCCTGCGGAAGATATCGCCTCCCGCACCGCGGGATCGCCGAGAACCTTTCCGGTGTTCACCTTCGGGCCCAGTACGGCAAGGGTCAGATCCCTGAACCGTACGTCGGTACCTACGACAAGCCCCAACGGGGGGATCCCCTCCTTTACACGCACAGGTTGATGTGCCAGACACGTCAAGGCCGCCACATCCCCGAGCCCTCCGCCGCCGAGGATGTCCGACCTGTGGGCCACCTCAAATGCGGTTTTTTCCGAAAGACCGAGCATCTCGGACAGACACAATGCGGCGGCGATCGCTCCCGCGGCGCTCATACCGAATCCTTCACCGCTCGGAAGCTGCCCTTCGATGACCACGTCGAATCCCCTGCCGGGAGCCATTTCCGACAGCACCCGACTGGTCACGGGCGCATCGGACGACTCACCGTCTAGCATTATCCGGACACGGCCGTCGGTACGCTCGGTAAGTTCCACGTATGCGCCGAGCGAGGTCCTTATGCCTACTCCGACGGACCCCTTCGCAAGAATGTCTCCGACCGTATCGCCCGCGGGAGAAAAGAAGCAGGTGATATGGCCGGGGCAGAACGCTTGGACCATCTCAGATCTTCTCTGAAACGAAATTGAGGATCTCTTCCGAGATCGCGGGTTTGGTACCGGAGATATCCGTGACCTTGGTCTTGGTGACAAGAAGCATGGATGCGGAGGTCTTTCCGGCGGAATCAATATCGTTGGCGATCACGGCGGTCAGATCGTACTGTTCCAGACGCTTTCTTGCTTTGATCACGAGATCCTCGTGGGATAGCCCAGATTCGGCTTTGTAACCTATGACCGTGTCGCATTTCTCGCGTAGCAGGGGAAGGACCTTGGGCACCGGTTTCAACAGCATGTCGAACCCTCTGTCGCTGGGAATTTTTCCTTCTACGATGTTCTCGGGAGTGAAATCCGCCAAAGCCGCCGGGACGATGACCACATCGTGGTTCACGGCATCAAGCATTCCGATGAGATCGCTCACGGAAGCATATCTGCGGACATGGAAATACTCCGGAAGGGGCGTATTGCATCCGCCCATCCAAAGATCGACCTCGGCACCGCGTTCGAACGCTCTTTCGGCCAATGCCACGGCCATCATGCCCGTGGACCGGTTGGTGATGAGCCTCATGGAATCGAGCGGTTCCTCGCTGCGTCCTCCGATGACGAGTATCTTCTTTCCGATCAGATCGTCCCGCGAAAGCAGTCTGGTGGCCCATGCGACGACTTCGTTGACCGATGCCACTTTGGCACGGCCCCCGTTCATGGCGGGCCCGATCACGTTCACTCCCCAGGAACTGAGTTTTTTCAGGTTGGCGTCCACAGCCGGATTCTTGAGCATGGCACTGTGCATTGCCGGTGCGATGGCCATGGGAACGCCTCCTCCGAGAGCCACGGTCGCCATAGTGGTGACCGGCGTGTCGTCGATCCCGTTGGCGATCTTGGAAATGGTGTTGGCGGTAGCGGGATAGATAAGGAACAGATCGGCGTCCGAGCTGTCTCCAAGATACTTGATATGCTCCGTCTGACCTCCGATCTCCGCGATGGGCTTGTTCCCGGAAGCGAATTCGATAGCGTCGGGAGCCACCAGTTTTACCGCCGCCTGGGACATTACGGGGATCACTACGGCCCCGTTGCGGACAAGCTCGCGAATCAAATGGAAGCATTCGACCGCCGCGATGCTCCCGGTTATCCCGAGCACTATGGTCTTCCCCGACATTCTGTTGCTCTTCTCACAATAAATCTCTTCAGACGGATGCATACAATCCCTTCTTCTCCAATATTTCCATAACAGCTTTGTAAACCAGGTCGGGGCTCTGATCGGCGTTCACGATATGGTAGTTCAAGATCTTCGCTATGCCGAGATAGGCAGACCGGACCTTCTTTTGATAGTCAAGTTTCTCAAAACGACTGAGATCTTCGCCTCTGGAACCTACCCTGCCCATACCGATCTCCGGATCCAGGTCCAGAAGAAAAGTGGCATCCGGTTCGATGACGGACTTGCTCTGAATATTCAGCAGCCATTCGATGTCGGCACCCTCTCCGAGGGCTGCTGATTGATATGCTACCGTAGATCCGAGATACCTGTCGCAGATAACCCAACGGCCGGAATCCAGAATTTTTTTGATCTCTTCCGTGTGGATGGCACGGTCGGCCGCGAAAAGAAGTGCTTCCGCCGCGGGAGGGACATTTCCCAACGAACCGGACCTCAGTATGGATCCGATCTGTCCGTTCGTAGGTTCGAAGGTCTGATCAGCATCACCGATCGTCTCGACCAACCTGTGCGCCAAAGTTGTCTTTCCAGAACCGTCGATTCCCTCGATTACTATGAACTTCCCTCTCATCATCCGGCACTTAATATGCTGTTAAGGATATAATTATGTCCGAAGCCGCCTGACAAAGGAGTTCAGGGATTCCAGATCCCCGATGTACGGCGAACAGAGTCTTCCCAGGCCTTTCCTGATACGGGTGTCCACGACAGTATGATCTTCGAGGATCTCGCACAATCTGCGGGCCAGCATATCCCCGCGGTCGTCCCAGTCGGTAAGAACGACGCACTTCCCGCCGTGGGTCTCGACATATTCGGCGGCTTTGACGGGACCGCCTTCGGACTGTATCATGAACATGTCCCCCGAAATCCCCAGAGCATTCAAGGCGCGACGGTCGTTCTTCCCTTCGACGAGAATCACGTGATCGGTGCTGAGACCCTCCAGCTCGGAAAGCATCTCGGTTATCCGCTCCGACCGTTCGGCATCTGTCATATGTGCGCCGCAAGTCTGCCGCATATCCGGTCCGGATCCCCCTCTATCTGAACGGTCTTCTGTCTCGAGGTCTGTCCGGAGACCACCTGGGTCTTACACCCCGAGATCTCTTTGAGAACGTCTTCCACCTCCTTATTCGCACGCCCGTCCAAAGGAGGGGCCCTGACACGGACGATCAGCCTCTTTCTCCAGGGATCTATTCCCTCCACTCCGGACCTGGAAGACCTCGGGGATACCGTCAGGTCGAGCTCCACCCCGGAACCGTTCCTGCGGCTGACATCCGTGATATCCATATTGCGGTGATGCCGTTCTCGATAAATAGGATTAATGTCGCCTTTTTGCGGAGATTGTTTATAGGCAGGTCCGCATGCCTTGCACATGGCCGACAGCGAGAACGCGATAACCTTCGAGTATCTGCGCGAAGTATACCGCAGAGAAAAATCCACGAAGCATCTATGGGATGGTGTCCGTTCCGATCTTTACGTTGCCACAGCCGCACTTTTCAAAGCTCAAAGGCAGGAATATTATCAGGAACTTCATAAAGATCCGGAATCGATCCGGAGCGATAATATCAATGCTCAGATAAACAGCACCAAACGTCTTTTCAAAGATATCGTCAACTTTCGTATGGATAAGATTTGCACGATGGCCCTGAGAGGAGCTGACAAGGCGGACAACAACCTTGACTCCATGACCAAAGAAGAAAAAGAGTATTATGACAAAATTCTCGCTGCGTCTCAGGACCACCTCTCCCTTATCAACAGGCTCTACGGAAGCGCTTCTTACCACATCCCCGATATCTCCGTTCCGCCTGCATCGCAGACCCCTCCTGCAAGCGAAAGGACGTACGTGCCTACGCCGACCCCTGTTCCGGAAGATCCCGAGGAAGAATCGCTGAACGGTTCCATGGAGGTTCTCATCGATGCTGTTCCGGAAGATGGGATCGTAATGATAGATCCGGACCTTGAGGAACCCGATCCGGAGATGGTCATCCCCGACGATGAGTTGGATTCGGCGATGCCGTCGGATATCGCTCCGAAAGACATTCCGCCAGCGCCCGGACCGAAATCTGAGGGGGAGGGGGACGGCCAACGGATGACGGTGGTCAGGATCCTCGCAGATCTGCCGGAAATTGCGGGCATGGATAGAAATTATGTCTTCCGCAAAGAAGATCTTGCGGTTCTGCCGGAGGTGTTTGCAACCGTTCTTCTGAACCGGAATCTTGCGGAAAAGGTCTCGATCTCGCCTTGATACGGTGACGGTACGGGTATCTCCGAAAAATTCGAGACAATCGATTTTGAATCTTTTGATTCCGGTGCATTCTGCAACCGTGTCGCGTGCAATATCCGGCGTATTGTTGTGTTTGCTCAAATGTCCCAAGAAGATCTTGCGGTCCGGGTTGATGGCCGTATCCTTGATCTCTTTGGCCGAATCGAGATTGCACATGTGCCCGTAATTGCCAGCGATACGCCTTTTGAGCATCTCGGGATATGGGCCTTCGAGGAGCATCTTGTTATCGTAATTTGCCTCGACGACGGCGAAATCCGACTTCCGAAGCGCATCCCTCAAGGGAGCGGTGAATTTCCCGGTATCGGTGGCAATCAGAACCCTGGAACCTCCTGCGGCAACGGTGAAGGCACAGGGATCTGCGGCATCATGCATCGTGGGCAGAGGCGTGATATTGAAATTGCCCACCTGAAATTCCTGAAGGTTCTGTATCATTTGGTAATCGATAGTGCCGGGGTTGAAAGAACCTATGGTGGCTGGATTGCAATAGACCGGTAGACCCATCTTGCGGGATATCGGCCCCACGCCCTGAATGTGATCCGCGTGCTCATGGGTCACCATAAGTGCTTTGATGCAGTGTTCGTCAACGCCTTCGAGGTCCATCAGCTTGCGGACACGGGCACAACTGAGACCCGCATCGATCATGACCGCTTCATCATCATACTGGATGACCGTACAATTGCCGTCGCTGCCACTGGCGAGAATGTGGACTTCTAACATCAGATTTTCTTCTTGTAGATATAGAAAATTATGTCCGAACGGGAAATGGTACCCACCAGAACACCCTGTTCCAGCACAGGAAGGCGCCCGACATTAAGTTTCATCATAGCCTGAAGTGCTTCTATGATCTCTGCATCGGGGGTGGTGCTGAGCGTGCAGTGGCCCATGATCTCCTGAACCTTGATATCGGAGATCTCGTGGTTGGCGTTGTCGAGAGCTTCTGAGGCAGTGGAAACATCAAGCGGGGAATTCAGAAGATGCCCTTCGTCCTTGGCATCCAGTTTTTCCTGGTATTTCAGGATCAACTTCAAAATATCGGTCTGACTGAGCATACCCAGAACATGATTTCTGTTATCGACCACAGGGGCACCGGAAACATTGTCGACCGCCATCCGGATGACCGCTTGCCTGACAGTGTCCGTAGGCCTCACCGTAATGACCTGGGTGGTCATCAAATCCCTAACCCTTAGCTGACTCATCAACGTCGCAATGTCATGCGTATATTGATACTTTTGGCTTAACTACAAACCGCAGAAAAAAAGGGAACTCCCTCCACATACGTCCGGAAATAAAAAAGATGGCAGAAGAATGACCCCCTACGACGACAGAATTAGGGGGACTTTCAACGAAATATCACCGGAAACGGGGCAGTAGTGACCTGAACTGCCTCAGACTGTTCAGGCAGGCACAAAAGTATCGAAGATTAATTATCGAACACTGTAGTACGGATGCAAGGGTTTATGTGATAGAAATAAACCTCTGCGAAGTTATTCTGATAAACGGTATGGAAACGATTTGGGGGATAGGCTCCCCGTTCAGTTCATCAAACGTCTGTTAAGTTTGGACATGTCGATGAAATCATCATCGTTGACATACGTCACTTCGTCATACGCATTCGATATGTCCTCTAGCAGATTCCTATCGGTTTCGACACCTTCGGAGAGACCGTTTGCCATATCGACTTCCATATTCTCGAAAAAGTCCGATATGACATCCATATCTTCCGCTTCGAGCGGAAGGTTAAGTCCCATATCGGAGAGATATTTCCTAATCAATTCAACAGTCCTATCGCTCTGTTTGAGTTCCACCATATCAGCTCCCATTATTAGTGCTCTTATTGTTCGCACCACATTTTTTATTTTGCTTTTTGAAGTACAATGTTTGGCAAAATAGAATATCGAAGCCGGACCGATGGTCATGCGTCCGCTCTCCCGATAAGCCAATCAACAAGGTTGACTGTTCTTATTCCCCCATCGTTGCCCAGCCCCACTGTATCCAGTGTCAGCACGGTTTTCGAGTAGTTGTCGTCAACCGCCTTAAGAGGTCCGATCTCTCTGGCGTACGTCTCCTCGGCCATGACGGTCTGCGATACCTGGTAGTATCTCACATCATCCTCCCGGATCGCGGCGAAATCTATCTCCTGGTCGCGGAAGCTGCCGACGAACACTTTGTATCCCCTGCGCAGCAGTTCGAAGTATACGATATTCTCCAGCGTCGTACTGATGTCCCTCAGCTCGTTGGCGTTCACCAGGATACCCCTCATCCCCGTGTCGGCGGCGTAGTATTTCCCCTTCGACCTGAACACGTTCCTTCCGACGACATCATACCTTTCTGCATGGTAGAACAGATGTGCATCCAGCATAGCATCCAGGTACTTCCTGACGGTATCGTCGGACAGCTTCAGGTCGTTCGATATCCTCTCGGCGTTGGTGATCCTGCCGATGTTTGAGAACAGGAAGCGGCACACGGCCTTCAGCTTGTCCGCCCTCCCGGAGACGCGCGACAGCACATCCTTGATCATCACGGTACTGTACACGCCCTCCGTCTGAGACCGGCAAACCCTGTCGCCCCTGTCGGGTTCGATCGAAGGAAGCGGCCCGTAGCGAAGGTACTGGAGAAACCGCTCACTCTCGTCTCCCCCGTGGAGTTCCATGAATTCCCTGAACGACAGTGGGAGGATCTCCACTTCCATATACCGGCCCGAGAGCTTGGTCGATAGTTCGGAGGACAGCATCCTGGAATTGGATCCGGTGATATACACGTCGCAATCCCTGCGGGCCACGAGCATTGCCACGACACGCTCCCATCCGTCCGCACCCTGGATCTCGTCGATAAGGATGTAGTGGATCCCATCGTTCTCCAGACAGGGTTGGATCATCGCTTTCAGCCGTTCGGCGTCTATCTCCTCCCCCAGTAAGTCCAGATCGATGTAGAGAATGGATCCGTCGGGTATGCCGGACGAACGGAGGTATGCCAGATGCTGGAGCATCACGGTGGTCTTGCCGGTTCTGCGCATGCCGGTAAGCACCTTCACCAGATCCGTCTTGCCGGCAGACTCCTTCAGAACCTGCAGATAATCCTCTCTTTTTATCTCCATAATATTAGAGATAATCTGATAAATTAAAACTTTTTCCTAATATTTTAGGGAAAATTTGAAACTACGCGAATATTCCCTAAATATTCGGGAGAATCTCAAAAGAAGAGCCGTTTTACCGACCTGGGTCCAGACCTGGCATAACTAAGCCCCCGAGAAATTATGCTAGATTATCGCAACGGGACAGTTTCATGCCGACTCCACATAACGGCGGGAATCAGAACCGAGGTTGACGTGTGTGGCGACAGGGTCAGAAGTCGGTACCTAATATAAACCTTTGGGGTAGGTGACCACGGAGTTGGTGCCCCGATTATGACGGATTGACAAGTGCTC
>CAVIXW010000005.1:0-34434 GCA_963646785.1 Acutalibacteraceae bacterium | reverse complement strand
ATTGTCACAGGACCTACTGATTGCCCATGGTTTCCACACACTTTGTAGCAGAACCGAAAAAAGAGTTGATTTATCCCCCTGCGGAGGATAGTAAGGGGTTTGGGAGAAATTCACTCCACGCTGATGCTTTGGATATCGTGATGTCTGTTGACGATGTCCCTGGCGATGCGCAGGTTCCTTCCGTTTTTGCCGATGGCCCTTCCCTTGAGGTTGGGATCGACCGTTACCGTAGCATGGGTGATTTTGCCGCGCTGTTCGATAACTACCTTCTGGGGACCGTAGACATGAAAGACATTCTTGACGAACTGCTCCGGGTCGTCCGAATATTCGACGACCTGGATGCTCTTCCCGGTCTTCTCGCTCAGTTTGATGACATGATCGCCTTTCTTTCCGACGGCAAGATTGCCCTGTCCTTTCTCGACCACGAAGACGAGCTTGTCGTCCGTCTCCAGGCAATCCACGGCATTGGTGTGGGTGAGCGCCTGGAACAGTGCGATGTAGCGAAGGGTGTCCTCCGTCAGTACGATATCTGCGGCCATACTTCTCACAGCGTTAAGATGTTGGACGTACCCTTGTCGATGATGGCAAGAGCAGAAACGGAAAAAGGCTTTCCGCAGAGAGCTCCGAGCTCCATGTTGTTTCCGTCGTAAACGTGGACCTTGACGTCCTTGTTGTTCACGAGGACGGAACTGGGACAGTTCGCCGAGACGACGATCATCTGTGCGGTTCCGTTCCTGACGGCTTTCACGGTCTGGTCGACACCGAATTCCACCTTACCGGTGGAGATTGCTGCCTTCAATGCTCTGCTGATATCTACTGTTTCACTCATTCAATATCCTCCTTTGTTCTGTTTTTGATTTTATCTGGATCGTAATAAAGTTTGATTGCTCCCGTACCCAGGGTAACGGGCTGTCCGACGATGATGTTCTCGGTAACTCCTTCGAGCTTATCGGTCTCGCCCACCATTGCGGCATGCAACAGATGGGCCGCGGTGATCTCGAATGCGGCCCTCGCCAGTACGGAGGACTTCTTACCGGAAACACCGTTCCTGCCGATGGACCTGACGGTACCGTCGTTGGTCATCAGATCGGCCACCAGCATGATGTGCCTGACATCGACGTCGAGACCTGCGTCCTTCAACGTCGAGGTCGCCTCGTAAATGATGGCGTTCCTGGCAGCTTCGATACCGAACACGTCGGCGATCTCCAGGATGGAGTTGGTCATCACGTGGCCCTTATCCACACCCTCGACGTTCAGCACCGCCTTCATGTTGCTGCCTTCGGTGACGATGGAGTAGGAACCGTTGTTGGAAATGACCAATGCCCTGGTAATCCCGTCGACACCTTTGAGTTGTGCGTTCTTGATCGCATCATACATCTCGAGCAGTTTGGTGAAGGGCGTGGGGTTCTCGACGTCCGAACTGATAACAAGGTCGCCGTCCGCATTCTCAGTGGGATCGGCTTTGGCGATCTGTCCGCGGACAGCCTTGATCTTGCGAAGCTGGGTCAGTACGGTATCGAGATCGAGATCGAGTTTGTCGAGCTTCTTGCTGTCGAACTTGATGTAGATCTTCATGTGGGTGATATCCGTTTTGATCTCGGCAACGTTGGAAAGCGTGGTGATCTCGATCTCGGATGCCACATGTTCGGCGATGGCCTTGTCTTCTTTGGCGAGACCTACGAGAGGAATATTCATCGAAGGGGTGCTGGGCTCACGCCTTGCATCCACGATCTCGATGAGACGCGGCAGACCGCGGGTGACCGCGACGGATGCATCACCCGCAACGTGGAAGGTACGCAGGTTCATCTGCGTACCGGGCTCACCGATCGAGTGGGCGGCCATTACTCCCGCGGATTCGTTCTGTGCCATTTTGTGGGCATCGTACATCTCCTGGGCACGGAAAAGGAGCTTCATGCAGATCTCGTCGTCGAGATCGGCATCCTTGATCCGGTCTGCGATGTCGCGGACGACCATCTTCGGAAGTTCTATCTGCTCCTGCTCGCAAAGAGCATTGAGCCTCGTCTCGCTGGGAGTGGGCTCGCGGTCGGCGTAGTATTCTTCCTGCGGAACTTCCTTCTTCTTCACGGCTTCGAGGTCCTCTTCCCCGATATTGACGGTGATGTCGGCTTTGCCGGCCCGGGACCTTTTGGTCTTGACGGCACCCTCCGAGGAGGCCGCTTTGGTCTTGGCGGAAGACTTCGGGGGAAGGACGCTGATGACCATCTCGACGTTTTCTTTGGAAAGACCGGCCTGTATGAGGGCATCCTCGCCGGCGTTGGAGATCGCGGCCATCGACTTGAATTCTTTAACAAGAATGGTGGCCACTTCCTCGCTGAATCCTCTCTTTATCAATGCGTTGATAGTATCCTTGGTTGCCATTTCACTCACCTCCGTCATAGTCGGAGTCGCTCTCGGAATCAAGACTGTCCTCGTCGCCCTCGTAATCGGAATCATCCTCGAAGCTCTCGAGGTCCTTCTCACGGGCTCCGTAGTCGTCTCCCGCATTCTCTTTCTTGTCGAGGTTCAGCAGCTTATCCGCATCTTCGCCCAGAACCTCCGTGAAGAGATCGTCGAGGTTTACGGATGCACCGCGAACGGCTTTGGACGGGTCGACCCCGTCTTCTCCGTACTTGAACTGAACGATGGTGCCGATGGTATTGGTGATACGGCCCTCGGAATACATGGTCGCATCGTTCTCCGTGGTCAGTTTGAGATCTTCGAGCGCGGAAACGAGACGCCTCTGCATGTATCCCGACCTTGCGGTACGGACCGCGGTATCGACAAGTCCTTCTCTTCCCCCCATCGCGTGGAAGAAGAACTCTGTGGGGTCGAGACCCGCTTTATAGGAGTGAAGGCAGAATCCTTTTGCGAAAGCTCCGAGATCCCCCTTACGGAAATGAGGCAGGGTCCTGTCCCAGTATCCTCTGGCGATCCTTTCACCACGAACGTTCTGCTGACCGACGCAGCCGGCCATCTGGGATAGGTTGAGCATGGAACCGCGGGCCCCGGTCTTGGCCATGATGACCGCGGGGTTGTTCATTCCCAGGTGCTCTCCTGCGATCTCTCCTGCACGGGAACGGGCCTTACCGAGAACGGAACTGGCCCTGACCTCCAAAGTTTCCCTGAGGTTCCTCCCGGGCATTTCGGCGAGGGTTCCGTCCTGATAGGATTTGACGAGCTCCTGAACCTCCTGTATACGCTCCTTGCTGAATTCGGTGATCTGGTCGACAGCTTCCACTGGAAGGTCTTCGTCGCTGATACCGGTGGAGAATCCGTGGTTCATGATGGCACCGAGGGCAAGCCTGGTGGCATCATACAGGAATTTGGCGGCACGTTCGGAACCGTAGTCGCGGGCGATCTTTTCAAGGATCTTACCGTCGCTGTTTCCGATACCTTTCTTGTCGATCGTTCCCGAGATCAGTTTACCGTTGCGGATCTTGACATATCCGTCCGTGGGGCAGGGCTGTCCGATCCTACAACCGGTTCCGGGACCGCACTGACAGACAGCGGCCCTGAAGGTCAGGTTCAGATCGGAAGGCAGTGCCAGGGAGAACAGGTCCTTTCCGGACCAGTATTCTTCTCCGTTCTCGTCCGTTCCGGTAGGTTCGGGCACATCCATTCCGCTGTCTTTGTTGAGCTCGTCGAACAGATAGTTCCTCCTGGAACCGAGACCTATATCGCTGAGCTTGTAAAGGATGTTCATGGTCTCGTATCTGTTGAACCTCACGTCGCCGTGGGTGAGGAAGTACGATCCGGAAATATGGTCGTGGATACCGCCGATGATCGGTCCGCCGTATCTGGGGGACAGGATATTCTCCTGTACCTGCATGATGATGCGTGCCTCGGCACGGGCCTCCTCGGATTGGAGGACGTGAAGGTTCATTTCGTCACCATCGAAGTCGGCGTTGTATGGCGCACAGTCGGTCAGGTTGAATCTGAAGGTACGGCCGGGCATGACGACGACGCGGTGGGCCATGATGGACATCCTGTGAAGCGAAGGCTGCCTGTTGAAAAGAACGATATCCCTTTCCCCATTGCGTCCGTCGTTGAGCTGCCTCTCGATGGTATAATCGATATCGAGAGTTTCCGCGACGGTTACGGCGTTTTCGGAAGTGACCTTGACCCTCCTTCCGTCTTTCCTGAAGACATAGTTGACTCCGGTGAGGTAGTCGGAATCCATCTCGACGTCGCTGAGTCCTCCGTACACGTATTCCGTGGATGCTTCGAGATCGTAGCTGCCGTCATCCTTCAGGAATTTGCCGAATGCGAGAGGTCCGCGACCGACGAACTTCCGCATGTCCTCGAGGTTGTGCTCGTTGACGGTCATACGGACGGTAAGCTCCCTTGCGGCACGTACGGGGACACCGACGTGGTTGATGGAAAGGTTGGGGTCGGGCGAGATAACGGTACGGGCCGAGAAGTTCACACGTTTACCCGACAGGTTGGACCGGAACCTACCTTCCTTACCCTTCAGCCTCTGCGCGAGAGTCTTCAGGGGACGGCCGGACCTGTGCCTAGCAGGCGGGATTCCGGAAGTCTGGTTGTCGAAGTAGGTGGTAACGTGGTACTGAAGCAGCTCCCAGAGATCTTCGACGATGAGCTGGGGGGCACCGTTGTCGCGGTTCTCCCTGAGCCTCTGGTTGATCCTCAGAACATCCACGAGTTTGTGGGTGAGATCATCCTCGGACCTGTCTCCGGATTCCAGGGTGATGGACGGCCTGACGGTCACGGGGGGAACCGCGAGCACGGTAAGGACCATCCACTCGGGCCTGCAGACGGCGGGATCGAGACCGAGGGCGGGAAGGTCGTCGTTGCTGACGCGCTCCAACCTCTCGCGAACCTCTTCGGGAGTGAGCTTCTTGTTGTTTTCCTTGATGATTCTGAAGGTGGTGGGCTTGTCGAGTTTGATCTTGCTCTGCTCGACAGGCTTCTTGCGGGAGACCTTGAGAAGGGTCACGCCGTCCTTGACGGATACCGTGATCGCGACCGCGAAGTCGACGGGCTGCTCGATGGCGGCCTCCGACCCGTTGACACGGGTATTGACCAGAACGGTCTTCATCGGGACGGAACGATTCAGATCCTCGCTGAGAGGTATCTCCTCGTCTACTACTTCGACGGTCTGACCGTCGACGTCACGTTCCGTACGGATATACAGGCTTTCGATGTCGTCGAAATTGAACGAAACATCCTCCTGGTCGCCGTTCTCGCGGATACATTCCTCATGCTGACAGAAATTCCTGGAAGATGCTACCTTGACGGTGTCCTTCACGTAGTTCTTGAGATCGTTGGTGTCTCCTCCGAGCTCGCGGATCGCTTCCATCCTTTCGATCCTTTCCCTGATCTCGTCGTCGGTGAGAAGAAGCCTGCCGCAGACGCAACAGGTGGATTCGAGGATGTCCTTGATCTCCTTGACATATCCGACGTGGATAACGGGCCTCGCGAGCTCGATGTGACCGAAGTGTCCCGGACAGTCGTCGACCTTGCAGCCGCAGGTCTTACACTTGAGTCCGGGTTCGATGACACCCATACGGGGGTCCATAAGTCCCCCGGTGAAGGGATATCCCTCATCGTCGTAGGTATCCGCGGTAATGATCTTAAGGGCGGACATCGCCCTGATCTCCTCCGGAGAAAGACAGGAGAATTTGATCGATTTGATTTTCTTGTCAATAACGTCAATCATGATAGGTCCCCCAGCTGAAGCCTCATAGCGACGCCCAGGGAAAGCAATTCGTCCATGAGCAGCTTGAAGGCGTAGGATGTCTGAATAAGGTGTATTCTGGTAGGCTTGTTACAGACGGGACAGTGGCGTTCTCCCTGCCTGTTCTGGATGGCGATGTGTCCGCATTCGCTGCAGACGTACTGCACGGTTCCGTCGGACTGGTCGAGCAGACGGTCCTTGATGACCATGGCCACGCCGTGACCGATAAGACAGTCACGTTCCATTTCTCCGAACCTGAGACCTCCCTGCCTGGAACGTCCTTCGGTAGGCTGCCTCGTGAGGATCTGGACGGGTCCTCTGGACCTGTAGTGGAGCTTTCCGGAAACCATGTGGTGCAGCTTCTCGTAGAAAATGACGCCGGTGTAGATATCGGCCTCGACCATGCGTCCGGTCCTTCCGTCGTACATGATCTCTTTTCCGGATCTTGTGAAGCCGTTCCTTACGAGACCGTCGCGGATGGAATCTTCGGACTCCCCGGAGAATGCGGTACCGTCGATGGTCCTTGCTTCCATTGATCCGACCTTTCCTGCGATCATCTCGAGAACGTGTCCGACGGTCATACGGGACGGGATACCGTGGGGGTTGACGACGATATCCGGGGTGACACCGTTGGAGGTGAAAGGCATATCACACTGGTCGACGAGCCTTCCGACGACTCCCTTCTGACCGAACCTGGAACAGAATTTGTCTCCGAGTTCGGGAATCCTTTCATCCCTGACCTTGACGCGGACGAGCCTGGAACCGTTCTCGCTGGCGGTCACGATGACGGAATCTACATATCCCTTCTCTCCCGGCCTGACGGTGATGGAGGTCTCGCGGTTTTTGTGGGTCGACAGGACTCCGGCGTTTTCTTCCTCGGCGAACCTGGGAGGAGAGATCTTTCCGATAAGGACATCGGATCCTTCCACATAAGATTCGGGGGAGATAAGTCCGTCCTCGTCGAGGTGGGCGTACTTGCTCTCGTCGCGCATTCCGGTGACGTCCGCATCGGACAGGTTGCTGAAATGATCCTGGTCTCCTCCGGGGTAGAGGCGTTCCTCGGCGCGGTACGATCTCATAAAGGTGGAACGGCCGAGACCTCTCTGCACGGAGGACCTGTTCATAACGATGGCATCTTCGATGTTGTATCCGTGGTAGCACATGACCGCGATGCAGAAGTTCTGTCCTGCGGGCCTGTACTTGTAACCCATGAAATCCATGGTCTGGGTCTGAACCATCGGCACCTGCGGGTAATGCATGAGGTGCCCGCGGGTATCGGGCCTGATACGGTAGTTCGCGGTAGAGATACCCAGAGCCTGTTTTGCCATACCCGCACCCATGGTGACACGGGGTGCGGAGTTGTGCTCGGGGTAGGGGACGATACCTGCGGCGACACCGAGGATGATCATGGGATCGACCTCGAGGTGCGTGTGTTCGGGCGTGATGTTGCTCGGAAGGACGAATTCTTCGCCGCACCAGTTGCATTTGAGAATGCAGTCGTCGGCTTTTCCGGGATTCATCCAATCGACGTCGGTCTCGGAAAGCGCGTGGTTACAGCACGGACACCTGTGAGGCATATCGTACGGAGAGACGAGGACCAATGCATCCTCTTCCTCTTCCGCATCGATCCACTCGATGACGCCGTGCGAGAAAAGACCGTCCCAGGAGAGGGCGTTGTCGCCGTCGGCAAGATCGTTCCTGACCTGTTCGACCTGAGCCCTGGTGAGCAGGGTCCTTCCGTCGCGGAGAACCAAAAGGGGCCTTCTGAGACGGCCGTCATCGCAGTTGATGACGATCTCGTTCATATCGGGATCGTAGTGGATGTTGACGGAGTTGGGTATGGCACCGATCCTCCTCTGGCTCCTGATCTCGTCCACGAACCTCTGGGGGTCGCGCGAACAACCGACGAGGTCTCCGTTAAGGAAAACGCGGGTCTCGTCATCATTGATGGACTCGAGACCCAATTCTTTGAGGCGCTTCTTGATCTGTTCTTCCGGAACGGCGTGGGACACATCGATGATCAATGCCGCATTCTTCACCAGACCGCAGTTCTGACCCTCGGGGGTCTCCGAGGGGCAAAGTCTTCCCCACTGCGTAGGGTGAAGGTCACGGGCCTCGAAGTGGGGCTGACTCCTGGTCAGGGAGGAGGTGATCCTCCTCAGATGGGACATTGCGGACATGTTGGAGGTCCTGTCCAAAAGCTGGGATACGCCTGCGCGCCCGCCGACCCAGTTGCCGGTTGCGAGAGCGTGTATGAGTTTGTGGGTGAACAGATCGGGACGGATGGACGAGGCGATGTTGTATTCGGCCTTCTTCCTTCCGAGATTCCTCTCGAGCTGGTATTTCAAATCCTTGATAAGGGAGGCGAAGCTGGTCCTGAAAAGATCCTCCATAAGGTCGCCGGACAGTTTGAGCCTCTTGTTGGCGTAGTGGTCCTTATCGTCCTCTTTACGTTTCTTGAGCGAAAGTTCCAGAACCGATTTTGCGATACGTCCGAGGAAGATGGCCTTCTTCTCCCTGTCTTCGCTACTGTCGCCCAGGTGGGGAAGCAGGGAACGGTCAAGAATGGACTCGACCTTTTTGGTCCTGTATTCCTTGGCCTGACCCTGTGCGAAGGTCCTCTCGAGATAGTTGATGGCATCCTCCTGGGTGTGGAAACCGTTCGGGGGATAATCCTTGGTGTTGAAGGAGTTCTCGATGTTGGCCATGATGGTGAGTTCCATTCCGTCATCGGAGTAGATTAGGTCGTGGATCTCGCGGTCGGACTCCATACCGAGGGCCTTCATGAGTGCGACGAGAGGGATGGCCTGGGGAACGGCAGGGACATTGACCATGAGAATCCCGTCCTTCTTTTTCTCGACCTGGGTCAATGCACGGTACCCTTCTTTCTGAGAGAAGACCTTGGCCGTCTCGACCGCGGTGCCGTACCTCTCGCTGTATTCGACCATGATACGGTTGGGTGCAAGATCTTCGAGGGTGATGAGGACCCTCTCGGTACCGCCGATGATGAAATATCCTCCCGGTTCGCGGGGATCTTCCTTGTGCCTGATGAGTTCCTTATTGTACTCCTCGGGAGTGAGCTTGCGGTCCTCGGATTCCTCCATAAGGTTCTTGTTGAGATTGCACCCATTGGACTTGACCATCATCGGAATCTCGCCGATGTGGACCCATCCTTCGTCGGGAAGATCCTTCCTCACGCCGTCTTCGTAGATCTCGAAGTGGACCTCGACACTGGACATGTAATTGAGATTTCTGAGCCTGGCCTCCATGGGGGAGAGCTTGTGCTTGTATCCGTTCGCCTCGGTAACCTCCGGGGGACGGACCCTGATTGTGGAATCGCCAATACAGATTCCGTTCTTGTCCCTCCTGCGTCCGATGCGGATCTCGATATCTTTGCCGTTGGTGCGCTCGGGGTCGAGTTTGATGACGCCCCTTTCCGCATCATCGGTCGGAACCCTGATGTCATCGACGATCATCTGCATTCTGCTGTTCAGATTCTCGCTGACGAGCTTCTCGGTGCCCCGCTTGTCGGAATCGTGGACGTTCGCCAAGAAATCGTTGAAAGATTCAACGTGATGGTTTACGATATCCTTGTCCTTGAAATATAGTTTAACCAAATCCCTCAAAAATATCACCCGTCGATTACGAGTCTGTAGGCGCAGAAGTCGCCTGCGGTCCCGCTTTTCCTGATTACCTTGATTATGCTTCCCTCTTTTACATCTCCGTGGATCTGCTTGAGGTAAAGAACGGCGGGATCGTTCGCCTTAATCTTAGGTAGTTTGTCTTTATCAACATTAAGTTCTTTGAGAACCTCAACCGCCTCTTCATCACTGAGAAGGTGGTGCTCAGGCACGAGTTCGTGCCGTGGATTATACGAAAGGTCTGAAGTAGATGCTGCCAAATATTCACCATTCCATTGGTCCCGTTCCGGTCAACGGGAAAAACACTCACAAAACGATGTTCCGAATTCGCTCCTCATACTTGATCCGCCGCCGATCGCTCATGAAGTCCAAGCGGGCCTGGAGGGATTCGAACCCCCGACCACCTGATTAAAAGTCAGATGCTCTACCTAGCTGAGCTACAGGCCCATTGATATCAAAGCTAGTGAAGTTGGCAAATGCTGATTCTATTTAATAGTATCCCAATTTGTAAAACTAACAAATTACTATTATTGCAGGATTTACCGGATTTTCATCAAAATAGCCTATGATAATTGATATATCGGTTAACTCTTCCGCATATGATGACTTCTTCTACGACCCTCACGATGAAAGTGGAGATGCCGAAGCGCATGAACGAGGCAGGATTCGGTCGGGCCCGCCTGGACCCCCAGGCATACGCAAAACTCGGCCTCACCATCGGCAATATCATAGAGATAGTCGGCAAAAAAACGGTCGTGGCAAAAGTTTTCAGAAGCGATGTCGAAGACGAAGGGACCAATTTCATCCGTATCGACGGACTTACCCGTACCAGCGCAGAAGTGTCCATCGGAGAGAACGTCAGGGTCCAAAAATGCGAACCTTCGCGTGCAAGCAAGATCCTCCTGGAACCCAAGAACGAAGACGGTGCTCGTCTGAACGTCGACAAAACTTTCACGGAGATCCTCAAAAACAATCTGATCAGCCGCCCGGTAATCGGCGGAATGGACATCACCGTCCAGAACATTTCGCTGATGGGGGCCCGTGCGATTTTCAAGGTCGTGTCCACGGTGCCGTCCGGCCCGGTGGTCGTCTCTTCCGTTACCGATCTGGTGGTCCTGGAAGAACCCGAAAAACAAAAGAACACCGCCAAAACCGAGAACGGCGGGGTCGGGAGAGAAAACAGAAACACCACGTACGACGATATCGGCGGATTGAACGATGAGCTCAAACGTATCAGGGAGATGTGCGAACTGCCCCTCAAACACCCTGAACTTTTCGACCGTATGGGAATCTCCGCACCGAAAGGACTTCTGCTCTACGGGCCGCCCGGCACGGGTAAGACCCTGATCGCCGAAGCCCTTGCGAACGAATCCGGAGCGACGTTCTTCTCCGTCCGTGGACCGGAGATCATGAGCGGGCACTACGGAGAATCGGAGGGCAAGCTCCGTTCGCTGTTCCAGAGTGCCAAAAAGAAAGCCCCCAGCATCATATTCCTCGATGAGATCGACTCCATCGCACCGAACCGCGAGAACACATACGGCGAACAGGAACGCAGGATCGTGGCGCAGCTTCTGTCCCTCATGGACGGTATGGGGGGACGCGGAAACGTGATCGTGATCGGTGCCACCAACCGCGAAGATTCGATAGATCCGGCACTCAGAAGGCCGGGACGTTTCGATAGGGAAATAGAGATTGGGGTGCCCGACAGACAAGGTCGCGAGAACATCCTCGGGGTTCACACCCGCAGCATGCCGTTGGCGGACGATGTCGACCTTGCCGCACTGTCCCGCATAACGCAGGGATTCGTCGGTGCAGACCTCGCGGCCCTGGCCAGGGAGGCGGCCATGAAGTGCCTCAGCAGATTCATAAACACCATAGATCCGGACAGCGCGATACCCCCCGAAGTGCTGGAATCCATGAAGGTCAGCATGAAAGATTTCGCAGATGCCTTCGGCGAGGTCGAACCGAGCGGAATGAGGGAGGTCTCGATCGAGGTCCCCAAGATCACCTGGGACGATATCGGAGGGCTGGAGGAGATCCGCAAGGAGCTCCAGGAGACCCTGCTCCCCGAAGAAGAGAAAAAGGATTTCGAACGTCTGGGCATATCTCCCGGAAAGGGCGTTCTCCTGTATGGTCCTCCCGGCACGGGAAAAACGCTGATCGCCAAAGCCGTCGCCAACGAATCGGGGGCGAACTTTATCCTCGTCAACGGCCCCGAGCTTGTCAGCAAATGGGTGGGGGAGAGCGAACTCGGCATAAGGAAGATATTCAGACGTGCCAAGCAGATGGCTCCCTCGATCATCTTCTTCGACGAGATCGACTCCATCGCACCCAAAAGGAACGGCGAGTCCAATACATGGGACGACCGTATGGTGGCACAGCTTCTGACCTCGCTGGACGGCGTCGAACAGCTCAATCACGTCCTGGTCATGGCCGCCACCAACAGGCCCGACATGCTCGATCCCGCACTGCTGCGTCCCGGACGCATAGACAGAATGATCCTTGTGGGAAATCCGGACCTCCCGGGAAGACTAAGCATACTCAGGGTGCATACGAAGAACATGCCGCTCGGACAGGACGTCGACCTTGAAGCGATCGCCGAAAGGACGGAGGGGTTCGTCGGGGCTGACATATTCGCACTCTGCCGCGAGGCGGGACTCGATGCCTACCGTCGCAACCCCCGCGCGGAAACCATCGACAATTGCGATTTCGAACTGGCGTTGGAATCCGTAAAACCGTCGGTGAACAGCAACGTTCTGGAACAATACCGGCAGATGGGCAGCGAGATCAAAAAAAGAAAGGACCGTTGGAACGATATCCCTCTTTACAACTGATCTCGGAGGCCCTTCACCATATACGGCCGTTCCAAATGATACCCTAAGGACCGATAATATTCTCTGACCCCGATCCCGCTGGTTATGCGGACCGCTTTCTTTCCTTCCGACCTTGCGATCTCCTCGGCACGTGCCACGAGACGTCTGCCGAAACCGCGATGTTGCCAACTTTCGGCCACGGCACCGATGGCGGTCTCGTTACCGAACACTTTTAGCTCGCGGATGTAGGCGATATCGGAGCCCGGCACGATACGCAGGCGGACATAACCCACGAGGGAGTCCTTGTAAGTGTATGAAACAAAGTGCTCGATACCGTCGGCCGCCTCGTATGTCAGATCCTCTGGAACCACCAGGGATTCGTCCTCGAGTACGGCACCGGTATGGCCCACTTCGCGGCAGCGGATGCATCTGCAGACCGTCCCGTTGTCGGACATGTTCTTCTGAACCAACTGACGCAGATTGCTTTTGAGAATGCCGGAAGCGATCTCCGGCACCGGGATGTCCCTCTGGATCCTTTGGATACGGACGTAGTCGGGTACCTGGAACTTCATTTTCGAAAGCAGATCTACGGCAATCTCGGTCGTGTACGGCACATATTTTCCTTCGGCCCACATATCATAGATCTTGGTGTTCGGTATCACCAATGTGGGATAGAATTTCAGCATATCCGGACGAAAATCCGGATCGGAAAAGCACCTGGTGAACGATTCCAGGTCCTTCTCCGGGGAAGAGCCGGGAAGTCCGGGCATAAGATGGTAGCAAACCTTCAATCCCAGATTGCGGCATTCGCGCGTGGCTTCGATTACCTCGGCCACCCCGTGTCCGCGTTCGACATTATTGAGAACCCGGTCATCGAGGATCTGCACCCCGAGTTCCACCCTGGTAGTCCCCAGAAGCATCATCCTCCCGATCTGCTCTTTCTTGCGGAAATAATCGGGGCGGGTCTCCACGGTAAGTCCGATACACCTACGTTTCGAACGGGAATTAAGCTCCTGTGCGGATTCGAGGTCCGGGGATGCCGTGCCGTTCATGGCATCGAGACATCTCTTGACGAACCATTCCTGGTACTGCAGATTGCGGGAAGTGAACGTGCCGCCCATGATGATAAGATCGATCTTATCGGTATCATGACCGATCTCTTCCAATTGTGCCAGACGGGCATGTACCTGATCGAACGGGTCGAAACGGTTCATGGATGCCCGGCGTGCGGCAGGCTCCTTTCCGGTGTACGACTGCGGGGAATTATTCGACACGCCCCCGGGACAATAAGCGCATTTTCCGTGCGGACATGGATATGGGGAGGTCATCACCGCGACCACGGCCACGCCGCTGGCGGTACGCATCGGCTTCTTCACCAGGATCGGAAGAAACTCCTTCTTCTCGGCCTCCGGGACAAGTGCCAGGACCTCAGAATTCGACGGAACCTTCTCTGCACCGCATTCGGCACAAAACTTCATTTTCAGCCGTTGAAAGCCGTCGCGGTCGGTCACCTCGCCCGCACGCAGGGCTTGCAAGAGGCGTTCTGCAACATCGTCGGACATTCAACTTTTCTCCGCCCTTTCCTTAACAAGCTGCTGGAAACGGACAACTGTCTTCTTGTAGTTCTCCATAGCGAGTTCCACGTTGGCCTCGGTGAAACTCCAGGCTTTGACGAGATCGCCGTACCGGATACGGAATCCCTTCTTGGTCTGTCCGTCGCTGCAGGCGACGTCGACATTTTCAAGAATGTCCATCGAACGGAGTTTGTTCAGATGACGGTAGACGGTGGGTTTGGAGGTGTCCAGCAGAGCTGCGAGCTCTTCGGCCGTCCAGGCCTTTGAGGGATTCTTCATGAGATAGTTCATGAAAAGGCGGTACGGAATACTGTCCCTGACCGTCAGCGCTCCTGCCGAACGGGGGTCGTATCCTTTCGGTAGATACCCGATCTGAACAAGGAATGTCTCTGCAAGGACGTCGACATCATCGACACCGGTCATCGGGGTATTGGATACAACTTGAAGTTCGAACATGCTTAAACCAAGTACGCACAAAGTTAAGCACATATATTAACAATTATCAGCAACTCAGAAATCGTTTCTGATCTCCTCGAGGATCTTGATGACGCTGTCCAGGGGGTATACCGAATAAACTCTGATCGTCAGGATCTTCTCGATGGTGCTGGCCACGATCGGTGCGCATATGACGCCCAGCGAACCTTCGCGTTCCGCACGGACGGCCGCGATTATCGCATCCTCCACGGTCGATACGGCATATTCCCTCAGCGCAACCTTTCCGTTCTCCGGCGTGTCCATGGTCTGGGGAAGACCTTCCATGAACTGCGGCGAGGCTATCACCGCGATGAACTTATCCTCATCCTTATGGTTCATCCTCTCGAGCGCCTTGATGATCTGTCTGACGGTACGCAGATTCGGCTCCCTGGATTCCTCGAGGATCTTGTATATGGTGCTCTGGGATATTCCGGAGACCTGGCAGAACTCGTTCAGGGACATGTGCATTTCGCGGTCGAGGATGTCGCGGAATGCCTTCTGGAAACCCCCCTCCTCCCTGAGCATGGTGGATATCAGTGTCTGAACTGTCATTTTATCGCCTTCTTGGAATATTCGGCCGCCGAAAGTCCGGCGACGGCCCCCTCGCCGACGGCCTTCGAAACCTGCCATGGCCTTCCCGTGACGTCTCCGCAGGCGAACACCCCCGGCACGGACGTGGCACAGGAACGGTCTACCTTCAGAGAATCGTCGGATTCGGGCATGAGATCGATGTCCATTACAAGATCTGCCGAAGATCTGCCACCGAGTTCGATGAACACGCCGTCGACGGAAAGTTCTCTTCCGTCGGAAAGCACGACAGAGGTCACCCTGGTATCTCCGGATATCTTGACGACATCTGCGGAGATCATCTCTGCGCCGGCCGTCTTTGCGACAGAGATAAGGTTCTCCGTTGCACCAAACTCCGAAAAGACCCAGTATACCTTGGAAGCATACTTCGTCATAAGCTCGGCGGCCACGGCGGCCTCTGATTCGCCACCCGTGACGAGAACCGTTTTCCCGTTGTAGAAGTTGCAGTCGCATATCGCACAATAACTGACCCCTTTCCCGTTGGCAAACTCGGATTCGCCTGGCACTCCGAGCTTGGTGCGACGGATGCCTGTCGCCAGGATCAGAGCCCTGGCACATACAGAAGTACCATTCTCCAGGGATATGTGGAAACCTTGATCCGAGCGGCGGAGAGAAAGGATGTTAAGTTCCATGAACGTCGCCCCGAAGGAACGGGCCTGTTCGATGCCGGTTTTCAAAAGATCGGTGCCGCTGCATTTTCCCAGACCGAAGTAGTTGTCGATCTCGATGGCGAACATAGAACTGTTCGCCAGCTTGCCGATTAATGCAACGGCCACTTTCTTCCGGGCGGCATGGATCGCGGCCTGAATGCCGGCCGGACCGGCCCCGATGATGGCGACATCGACATCCATGATGTGTCCTCACATATTGCAAAGATAGGCAAGGAGCTCGTCTTTGGGCCTGAGGCCTACGAGAGGCTCAAGGGCGACCCCGTCCTTGAAGATCAAAAGTGTTGGGATCGCACTGATGCCGAACTTCGATGCAACAGCCTGATTTTCATCGGCGTTGAGCTTTCCCACCGTAACTTTTCCGGCAAGCTCGTTGGACACTTCCTCGATAATGGGCATCATCCTCCTGCAGGGTCCGCACCACGGTGCCCAGCAATCGACGACGACTATTCCCTTCTGTTTTACAAAACTGTCAAACGTTTGTTCATTGAGTTCAGTAACCATTGTGATCACTGTAACGAATATCCACGCTATGCTATAAAGTTATAGAATTATTACAAGTAGGAAATCCTGTCAGGGGCGTATGCCCCCGACAGGTCAGGATTTGACGTGCTTGAGTTTCGGATACTCTCCGATTTCATCGATGATGGTATCGAGGTCCCTGCCGTAAAGCGCGGAAAGCTCCTGATGGAGTTTCTCGATTCTTTCTGCACCGCGTTCCGCACCCTTGTTACGGAGTTTATCCACGGAAAACGTATGCGGAACGACATGATTGTCGCTCACCATATTGTCGGCATGGGCAACGATCTTCTCCTCCAGGGTCGAAGGCATGTAATCTCCGGGGGGCAGGCCCATTTCGACAACATCCTGTTGGTCGAGACCCGCACCGGTGTGCTTCCGAACGATGTCTTCAAGGACTTTGGAAAGGCCCAGGTCGTGAACGATCTGCGACCCGATGTATGCATGCATGATACTGTGGTCTTTCGAACGTCCGATGTCGTGGAGCAGGGCACCTGCGATGACGACATCCCGATCTGCTTGCGGGATGCCCCTGGCAATCTCTTCGGCCACGGCGCGGACCGTGGCGCAATGTATGACAACACGCTTTTTGCATCCCGCATCCCAAAGATACTCGATGCACTGTTTTCCGGATGGTATATCAGTCGTCTTTGTTGACAACGGTCTTCCCCCTTTCATTGGGAATTACGGTCATCTGTCCGTCGCGATCCTCATATAGGTGCGAACCGCCGGTATACAGGTACAAGAAAATCGACAAAGCCGAGATTTCAGAATGGGGCTGATTTCCGACAGAGACGTTGAAATCGGCTTTCCTGTATACCTCAGCAGGTACTTTTTCGGCACCGACGATGACCATGATATCTTCGTCGTGCGGAATTCTGGGAAGAGCTTCGTCGATCCTCTGACCGTACATAGTCAGATGGACGACCTTTCCCTTGAAATCCTTCAATGCCTCCTGCCAGGACACGCCGGTCTGGATCTGAAAATCCCCGCCGAATCTTTCGACCGTGCTGCGGATGTTCTCTTTGAGTATCGGGTCGCCGGCATCCACAAAGATGCCTTTGGCTCCCAGTGCTCTCGAGGACAGGGCGACATGAGTGGTAACGCGCTTGTCCCTCTCAGGACGATGGCCGAGTCTCATAATCCAAATGTCGGCCATGTTCATTCATCTTTTATCGGTTCGATTCTGTGTCCGCGGTAGTCCATCTTGACAGACCTGCGAACCAGACTTTTTAGCATGGTGGAAGACAGTCCCAGATCCTCTGCGACGTCACCGGAGAACTTGCCGGTTCCGACCTTCTCGAGTATTTTGGACTCGATAAGCGAGAATTCTTCTTCCCCCATCATCGCCGCAGAAAGAACGTCGCTGATCTCGTAGACCGGCCACTGTGCATTGATGCTGAACGCGGTGTAATATGTATGATAGGACTTCTCGGGATAATTTCCGTTAACGGACATCCAGCGGGTTTCGACAAGTTTCATTTTCTCAAAGAAGATTGTGGCTTCGCGCCCTTCGGGACCGAATTTCTTCTCGATCTCATCGGCAGTCTTCCATTCAAGGGTCACCTCTTTGAGTACATCCCTTTTTATGGGCGTGTCAACAGCCCTGAGCATAGGCACAAGCTCAGACGGCTCGTTGATGACCTTTATTCTGTTCATAACGAGGGGTTAAGTAATTCGACATTATAAGCATTAAGTAAGAAAAAGGTAGTTGGACAGGTTTTAACAGTATTACGGTATTGCCTTAATTTTCATTCGGATTTCCTCCGAACAAAGCGGCTCTGCAGCCAAACCGTTATTCAAAAAAAATTATCTGGGTCAGTTATCTCGGACTGTTCAGATATCGAAAATTGTCTCTCACTCGAGGAATCGGACGAAAAACCAGACCATGTATCTATAATCCATCCAATAGAATTGGGGATCATGTTAGCAACTTTCCCGAAAACCCCACGTCGAAACCGCAGGATCCGGACAGATATGCGCGTTGTCGGCCACTGTCCGAACGAGGCCGGCCAACCCGCAGATTATTTAAATGGGGGAACGTATCAGTGCACAATGAGATTCGATAGGAAAGCTCCCCTTACTGCGTGTTTCCAATGTCTCAACTGCTACAGGACCTACAAGGCCGATGGGCCGTCCAAAGAAGACCAGGACGTTGCAGAGCAGAAAGCATTGGATTGTTGTAATTCCTTCATCCAGGGATTCTACGTAAACTACAGAAGGTGGGGAATCCAGAAATGGTACGGCCGCTGAGGCCCACTCCCACCTTCCGACAAACCCCAAACCCGTTCTGATTTTCACGCATGGATTTTATTCGGAAGACTGGACCGCTAGTTAGTATTATCAACCCTAAAACAATCTATGGTCCGATGAGCGATAAGCTGTTTTCAGGAACATTCGACAAGTTGGATCGCATAGAGCGCCACATTCTTATGCTGAAAACGACCAAAAGCAACCAACCCGTGGGAATAATCCGTCTTTCTGAACTTTTGGGTATACCCAAACACAAGGTCCGCTACTCATTGAGGCTTCTCGAAAAAGAGGGTTTGATCGTCGCAACCTCCGAAGGGGCCATGGTCACCGAAAAGTATGAAGAGTTCATTGACGCTGTGTCCACCGAGATCGATGAACTGATTGAACGCCTCGATGCGATCCGCAAAGAAACCTACGAAAAGTAAGCTATCGGGGGAAACCTACTCAGATTTCCGTTCTAAAAAGGACTGGGGATAACTTAATATATCGGGGATTGTTGACACAGACTAAGCCGTTGTAGCTCAGTCGGTAGAGCGTGTGACTGTTAATCACAAGGTCCACGGTTCGATCCCGTGCGACGGCGCCACTTTCTGTTCTGCTCAGTTTTGATGCGTTTACGAGTTTATTCGAGATCATTCGCTAAATAACCATCGAGTTCTAGGGAAATCGATATTAATGCGAATCATATCTGGCATTTATTGGGCTCATAGCTTAGCTAGGTAGAGCGCCCGACTCATAATCGGGTGGCCGCCGGTTCAAATCCGGCTGGGCCCACCATGATCCGAACTGAATTTTTTTCTGGGATCCCCTTGGTCGCGTGCATCATCCTTGATCGGGGCCGAGGCCCGAAAATCAACATCTGGAACAGTTAAAGTATCGGCGTATCCCGTTCCCGGGGAATTCTTATCCGATCGACTCCGACCAGGATGTGAGTTCCAGCCTGCCAGTGCCACACCAAAATATTTAAAATAGCGATTGGCTTGCTCAGAACTATCTATAAAGGAGAAAGGGCTGCATACCCCATCTGCTTTTGCGGGAAAGGTGTTAGAATGGACCTAGTTATGAAAATCCCCCACATTGAACAATCATTGACCGCCTGCGTGCAGTGCGGTTACTGCATATCCGTCTGCCAGGCACACGTCCAGACCCCCTGGGAGTCTGTGACCCCGAGAGGAAAGATCTACTACCTCAACCAGATCAACGTCTCTGGGCCTCTCGATAAACCCATGAGGAGGGAGGTTTCGTTGAACCCCTACTTCGTCGAAGCGGTCTACAAATGTACCGGATGCGGAAACTGCGAAGCGGTCTGCCACGCAAAGATCCCCCTCGTGGAACTTTGGGAGACCGTAAGGACCTGGCTCGTGAAGAACGGCGTCGGACCCATGGCCGCCCACAAGGCAATGGCCGCGGGAATCGCCAAGAACCACAACCCCTACGGCGGAGATCAGAAACACAGGGGAGACTGGTGGCCTGCGGAAGTTCCCAAATACGATGTTCCGGATGTCATTCTCTATGCCGGATGCACCGGTTCCTTCAGGCAGCAGCAGATCCCCCAGGTCGCGGCCCGTGTTCTCAACAGGGCAGGCGTGAAGATGAACTGTCTCGGAGAGGACGAATGGTGCTGTACCTCGCCTCTTCTCAGGACCGGTACCACCAACCTCACCATCGACTCGGCCGAGCACATCGTCGAGAAAGCCGATGCGATGGGTGCCAAAGACCTTGTCGCGGCCTGTTCCGGTTGTTACAAGACCATCATGTCCGACTTCGGAAACTATTATGCCCAGGCAGGACAGCAGGTCTACCACTTCACCCAGTACGCTGCAAAGCTCATCAAGGAAAAGAAACTGACCATTCTCCAGCCTTTCAACCACAAAGTCACCTACCACGACCCCTGCCACCTCGGAAGACACATGGGTGTCTATGATGCCCCCAGAGACATTCTGAAGGCTATCAAAGGCGTCGAACTCATCGAGATGCCCAGGAACAGGGTCAACTCCATGTGTTGCGGTGCAGGCGGAGGATACAAGAGTCAGTTCAACAACTTCGCGGTCAAAATCGCATCCGAGAGGGTCAGGGAAGCCGAAGCCACCGGTGCCGAATATCTTGTCACCAGCTGTCCGTTCTGTGTCACAAACCTTTCCCAAGGTGCCAAGGCTATCGGTTCGAAGATCAAGGTGGTCGATGTCTCCGACATCCTCCTTCAGGTCACCGCACCCGCAGAACCTGCAGAAGAACCGCCCAAAGCATAAACCACTGACCTCACCGGCCGAGCCCATTCTCTCGGTCGGTTCTTTTTATCATGCCCTTTGTAGATCTTTGTCCGAAACTGAACGAGGTTCTGAGAAACAGAGGCATCATCGACCCCACAGATCCTCAAAGGGATGCCATCCCGAAGATCCTCGACGGCAAAAATGTCCTCGTGGTCGCCCCGACAGGTATCGGAAAAACCGAATCCGCGATGCTTCCGATTTTTGATACCCTGTATCGCGAAGGTTCGGGCGCGGGGATAGAGTGTATTTATGTCACCCCTCTGAGAGCATTGAACCGCGACATGCTCAAAAGAATGGAATCGATGGGTTCCGAACTCGGAATCACGGTAGGTATCAGACACGGCGACACGTCCCCGTACGAAAGGCAGAAACAGTCCAAAAACCCCCCGAGGATCCTCATCACGACACCTGAGACATTACAGGTTCTTTTCATCGGTAAAAATCTGAGGAAACATCTGGAACATGTCAGATGGGTGGTGATCGACGAAATCCACGAACTGGCAGGAAACGAAAGAGGTGCCCAGCTGGCCGTTGCCTTGGAAAGACTGGTCCGGCTGTCCGGAGAATTCCGGCGTATCGGATTGTCCGCCACGGTCGGAAACACCGATGCGGTCATAGAGTACCTTGTTGGGGCGGGCCGTACCGCGATCCTCTGCAAACACGATTCCCACCGTGAATTTTCGATCACGGTCGAATGCCCTGTCCTGAAAGGCGACCAATCCCATCTGAAGGACAAGCTGCAGAGCGACCTGGACATCCTGGCGGTGATGATAAAGGCGAAGGAGCTTATGGACAGTGTCAAATCCGCGCTATTGTTCGTCAACACCAGGGAAACCGCAGAGTGGATCGGTTCCAGATACCATATGTGGGACGAGTCGTACCTCATCGAAGTACACCACGGTTCGCTGTCCAAAGAGATCCGTATGGAGACCGAGGACCGTTTTAAAAACGGAGAGCTGAAGGCCCTGATCTGCACCTCATCTTTGGAATTGGGTATCGACATCGGAAGCGCGGACCTGGTCATACAGTATAATTCGCCGAGAAGGGTGGCGAGAATGACCCAACGTGCGGGGCGTGCGGGTCATCGGATCGGGGGCAAGATCCGTGCTGAGGTACTCGCTACCGCACCGGACGAACTTGCAGAAGCAATGGTGATCGCCAGACGCTGCGAGGCGAAATTGATGGAGACCAATGTCTGCAGGAACGATCCTCTTTCGGTTCTTGCGAATCAGATTGTCGCCATGACCATGGAGGGAGAGGTCAAAGCGGATGATGTTTATTCGCTCGTAAGGAGATCGCACCCGTTCAAAGATCTGGACAGAAAAACATTCGACGATACCCTGTCACAATTACAATCCGTGAAGATGGTGATGAACTACGAGAGCGTGCTGAAGAAGTCCCGTAAAGGTATGAACTATTTCTTCGAGAACATTTCCATGATTCCTGATGAAAAGACTTATCTGGTCAGAAATATCGCCACGAGAGGGATCATCGGAACGCTCGACGAAAATTTCGTGGCCGCATTGGAATCCGAAGGAGAGATAGCGCTTTTCATATCCAAAGGCCGTACATGGAGGATCATCGAACAAAGAGAAGACGAGCTTCTCGTCGAAGAGGCCCGCACATTGGGGACGGTTCCGGCATGGGTCGGTTCGGATATACCGGTGCCCTTCGAAGTAGCTATGGAAGTCGGTAAATTACGTCGTCTAAGGAATTTTGACGATTATCCCGCGGATGAGGCAGCCGTATCGAAGGTCTCCGAATATCTCGACGATCAGGCAGAAAAATGGGTCATGCCCTCCGACAGGGTCATCACGGTAGAATCCGGCAATAGGCTTGCTATCATCAACTGCTGTTTCGGTAGCCGCGTCAACGACACTTTGTCAAAAATCGTATCCGCATTGCTGATGGCACGCATGGGCGAAAGCATAGGGATAAGCACCGATGCATACCGCATTATCCTTTCGTTACCGCACGACGTACCCATAGCCGAGATCGTGGAGGTGCTGAAAAGCGTGAAACCGGGTACGGTCGAAGCGTACTGCAGACTGACGATCATGGGTTCATCCTACCTCAAATGGCGTTTTATAAACGTTGCAAAAAAATTCGGGATCATCGAGAAAGGTGCCGACCGCAGATACGTCAATTACAGCCGGCTCTTCGACCTTCACCGCGACACGCCTGCCTTCAACGATTCCATAAACAAGGTACTGGAGGAAGATCTCGACATACCGAACACCGAACTCGTTCTCCGGATGATAGCCTGCGGAGATATCGAGATCGCCGGCGGAAGTCTTTCGCGTATCGGCCTCGAAGGAATAACCGCCACCAAAGAGCTCATGCAGCCGGCCAGGGCAGACCACGCGATCCTCATGGCGATGAAGAAAAGATTGGAGGACGAGGTCCTTTATGCTTCCTGTATCAGATGTAAAACCCAGCGCAGGGCGAGAGTGGGGGAAATCCCCCGGAAAGTTGTCTGTTCCAAATGCGGCGGAACAATGGTTGCCCTTCTGAAGGATTACGAACGTGACGATTTCAAGAAATTCGACGACCCCGGTGCCAATCCGGCCATAAACAGGCGTATCAAAAAGAACGCCAACCTGGTCAACTCGTACGGCGGCGGCGTCGCATTGGTGTTGGCCGGAAGAGGCATCGGACCGGATACCGCGGCAAGGATAATGTCCAAAATGCATGCGGACGAGGACAGCCTGATCCGGGACATCATGGCCTCGGAGATCAATTATGCCAAAACCAAACAGTTCTGGGATTGATCAGAAATTTCCGCCTTTGGCCGAAAACTCCGGTTTCGTCTCTTCTTTGACAAGATTCTTCGGTTTCACATTATGAAGCCCCAGGAAACCGGTCGAAATGACATACAATTCCGAAGATGTCGGACGTGATGCCTTGGGAGAATGAACGGTGACCTTCTCGAACCTCTTCTCCAGTTCTTTGATGTATCCGTCGAACAGATCCCCCTGGAATACCTTGGTGACGAGCTTGCCGTGATTCTTCAGAATGCGGTCACATACGTCCACGGCATACATGCACAGTTCGATCGACCGTGCGTGGTCCATCGAATATGCTCCCGCGATATTCGGGGCCATGTCGGAAAGAACGACATCGACCTTTCCTCCGACCATATCGAGAAGCTTTATCATGGTCGCATCGTCGGTGATGTCACCGATTATGAAAGATACTCCGTCCAGGGGATGAATGTACCTCAGGTCCACACCGATCACCTGCCCTTCGTCGCCGACACGTTCCTTGGCGACCTGGGACCATCCGCCGGGACATGCTCCGAGGTCCACAACGGAATCGCCCTCTTTGAAAATCCTGAAACGGTCATCGATCTGAAGCAGCTTGAAAGATGCTCTAGAACGGTAGTCCATCTTTTTGGCAAGACGGTAGTAGTACTCCCTGCGACGTTCCGCAACCCAACGGTCATGAAGATCTGACACGGACGGCACTATCCGCTCCGCCGATAAGAACGTAACTATGTTTTGGAAAAGCCTAATATGTTAAACCTATACGGAGGCATGATAACATGGCAACAGGCTGGACTTACTCAAAAGCCGGAGTTAACATTGACAAAAAATCCAGTTCTATCGGTTCGCTCGTCAGCGAACTGACCTATCGTAGGAAGGGATTCGGACAGATGGTCCAAAAACCCGGTCTTTTTGCAAGCCTCATAGACTTCGGAGACAGGTATGTGACCCTTGCCACCGACGGAGTCGGAACAAAGATCCTCATCGCAGAGGAACTGGGTATCTGGGATACCATCGGTATCGACTGCATTGCCATGAATGTGAACGATACTATCTGCGTCAACGCGGAACCGGTATCCTTCGTGGATTACATTGCCATTGACAAACCCGACGACGAGATCACCCAAAAGGTCGGTGTCGGACTTAACAAAGGTGCCGAACTTTCGGATATGGAGATCGTCGGCGGAGAAATCGCCGTGCTCCCCGAAATGGTGAACGGCCTTGATCTATCCGGTACCTGTATGGGTATCGTGGATAAGGACAGGGTCATCACAGGTGAGGCCTGTCGGAAAGGGGATCTGATAGTTGCTCTGCAGGCATCCGGTCTCCACTCCAACGGCCTCACTCTTGCAAGAAAGATCGTCGAGGCCAACAATATCGGTCTGAAAGACAGTGTTCCGGGACTTCAGAGGTCCATCGGAATGGAACTTCTCACGCCCACGGAGATATATGTGAAACAGGTTCTAGAGATCACTGCCCAGCACAGCGTACACGGCCTTGTCGACATCACCGGTGGGGGACTTCGCAACATCCTGCGTATGAAGAAAGGCCAGAGGTACACTATCGACGACCCGATCAAGCCCAATCCTATATTCGGTATTCTTCAGGAACTCGGGCAGGTCGAATCGCAGGAGATCTACCAGACCTTCAACATGGGCATGGGATTCACAATCATAGCTCCCGAAGAAGATGCGGAGGATATTGCCAAGAAATATTCCAACGCTAAAGTTGTCGGGCGTGTCGAAGAAGGTAACGGAGTCTACTTCGCGCCCGAGAAACTCACATACGAGCACTACTGAACGTGCTCATTTGTTGAGTTTGCAATCCAATGCGCCGCACACCGCCCCGAGTGCGGTGCATGTTTCCAAAGAATAATTGCCGCCGGTAACCTCGAAATCGATCTCGGACATCGAATGGACCTCTTTGGGGGTTCCGTGCGGCCCGATGCCGAATATCAGCAATATGCTCTGTCCCCCGTCGACCAGCTGCGCCAGTTGCGCCGTGGTCATCTGTTTCTTCGTATCGGGACGGCAGGTCGTAAGCACCGCCTTCCCCAGTTGCGGCGGAAATCCGCGGGCCGGGAACGGAAACGTCTGAAAACGTCCTTTGTCGGCAAGCTGGACGAAATTATCCCCGTGCCCTCCGATACTGGTGGTGCCTGCGATGAAATCCGCGATCTCTTTCGGAGTGCGGCAATCCTCCGGAATCGGAAAACCGAACAATGCCAGATTCATCCCGAATGCCAGCGCCAGATCGCCTGCGCGGGCGATTACCCTCCGATGCGGCTCGCGGAACGTGCGGGGGTCGTATGCATTGTAGATGCCGATGGTCATGCGGCCTCTGCGCGTACTCTTTTCATATACCATCATCTCGCCTTCAAACGTGCGACGATGGCATATCTGTCACCGTCCAGGAATATCTCGTAATTGCTGTAGCGGGGGTCCTGCTTATACTGATCGATACGTGCCAGTACCTCGAAAAGACTGAGCTCCGTGGATTTGATATCGATCAGGACCTCGTCGAAACATTCGTCACTCATCAGAATCCCACAGCAGGAAGCAAACTGAACAAACGTGTAAAAGCATGGTGCCGCCAGCCGGGCTCGAACCAGCGACCTCGTGATCTTCAGTCACGCGCTCTCCCAACTGAGCTACGGCGGCTTAATTTCACCCTATCTACTCAACCATTATAAACTTGTGGGAAGGGAAGTGATCCCTCCCCAAACGGTTTCATTCGGTGTTCTGGGTCTCTTCCGGAGACTCCTCGTCGGTGTGTGCGATCGGGACCATGGATACGATGACGTCGTCGTCTTTGAGCTCCATGACCTTGACCCCCTGTGCGTTGCGCCCGGTCTTGCGGATGGATCCCGCATCGATACGGATGATCTTTCCGGACTTGGCGATTAGCATCAGGTCGTCGTCGTTACTGACCCTGCGGACGCTGACGACGTCCCCGTTCCTGCGAGTGGTCTTGATGGTGATGACCCCCCTGCCTCCCCTGTGCGTCTTCCTGTAGTCGTCGACGGTGGAGATCTTTCCGAATCCGTTCTCGGTGACCGTGAGCAGTAGGTCGGAGGACTTGACCACGGCCATGGAAACGACCTTGTCGTGGCGGAGGATCGACATTCCCCTAACACCCATGGTGTCCCTACCGGTCGGACGGACCTCGGATTCGTCGAACCTGCAGGCGGATCCGCCGGCGGTGGCGAGGATGATCTCGTCGGTACCGTCGGTCATCGAGGTCTCGATGAGCTTGTCGTCCTTGTCAAGTTTGATCGCCTTGATACCTTTGTTGCGGATGTTTCCGTACTGGCTCATCACGGTCTTCTTGAGAAGTCCGTTTTCGGTACAGAACACCAGGTAGCGGTCGTCGGGGAATCCGTCGGTCGGGATGATGTTGGTGATCGACTCGTCGGGCTGAAGGTCCGAAAGCATGTTGATGATCGGTTTGCCTTTGGACTGCCTGCTTCCCTCCGGGATGTTGTATCCCTTGAGCCTCAGGATACGTCCGGTGTTGGTGATGAACAGAAGGTAGGTGTGGGAGGATGCGACAAGCATGTTCTTCATGACGTCTCCTTCCTTCGTCTGCATTCCGGTAAGTCCGACGCCGCCGCGGGTCTGCTGACGATAGGTCCTCAGCGGAATCCTCTTGACATAGTTGTCTTCGGAGAGGGTGTAGACCATGTCCTCCTTGGGGATCAGGTCCTCCGCATCGACATCGAGTGCGACGTTGTTGATCTCGGTGCGGCGGGAATCGCCGTAGGTCTCTCCCATCTGCTTGAGCTCGTCTTTGATGATCGCGTCGATTCTGGAGGGGGTGGCGAGAATGTCCTTGAGATCGTTCATCTTGATGATGAGCGCGTCATACTCATCGCGGATGGTGGTGATCTCGAGCCCGGTCAGTCTCTGCAGCCTCATATCGAGGATGGCCTGTGCCTGGATCTGATCGATGGACAGCAGATTCTGAAGTCCTTCGTTGGCCTCGGCACCGGTCTTGGATGCACGGATCAGTTCGATCGTCTGGTCGAGCATGTTGAGGGCTTTGATCAGACCGTCGAGGATGTGGAATCTCTTCTCTGCCTCGTTGAGTTCAAACTTCACCCTGCGGGTCACGACGCTTCTGCGGTGAGCGATGTAGTGCTCGATGAGCTGCTTAAGGCCGAGAAGGGTGGGCTTGTTGTTGACGAGCGCCAGATTGATGATACCGTAAGTGATCTCCATCTGGGTCCTCTTCATCAGATTCTCCAGGACCACGTCGGGAATGGCGTCTTTGTGAAGCTCGATAACGATGCGCATACCCTTCCTGTCGGACTCGTCGCGCAGATCGGTGATGCCGGTGATCTCCTTGTCTTTGACCAGTTCCGCAATGGATTTGACCAGTTCGGCCTTGTTTACCTGATAGGGGATCTCGTCCACGATGATGGATGTCTTTCCGTTCTTGTGTTCCTCGAAATGGGTTTTGGAACGTACTTTCATCCTTCCGCGACCGGTGCTGTATGCCTCCACGATACCCGCCTTGCCGTTGATGATGCCTCCCGTGGGGAAGTCGGGTCCGGGAACGAACTCCATCAGTTTGACGATGTCCACGTCGGGATTGTCGATGGTGTAGATGATGGCGTCGCAGACCTCGCGAAGGTTGTGCGGGGGCATTTTGGTGGCCATACCGACGGCGATACCGTCGGAACCGTTCACGAGCAGGTTGGGGAACTTGGAGGGCAGGACGGACGGCTCTTTCAGCGATCCGTCGAAGTTGTCCACGAAATCCACCGTGTCGTGGTCCAGATCCAGAAGAAGATCGGACGCCATCTTGGAAAGCCTGGCCTCGGTGTAACGCATGGCCGCGGGCGGATCTCCGTCCACGGAACCGAAGTTACCCTGGCCGTCCACGAGGGGATATCTCAGAGAGAAGGGCTGACCCATCCTCACCATTGCGTCATATGCCGCAGTGTCGCCGTGGGGGTGATATTTACCGAGAACCTCTCCGACCACTGTAGCGGATTTCTTGTGGGGACGGTTATAGGCAAGACCCAGTTCATGCATCGCAAACATGATCTTCCTGTGAACCGGTTTCAATCCGTCGCGGACATCGGGCAGGGCCCTGCTGACGATGACGGACATCGCATAGTCGATGTAGGAGCGTTTCATCTCTCCTTCGACGCTCTGTACCAGAATCCTTTCTTCGCCTTCCATGATATCACACATCCAGGTTTACGACCTCGTTCGCATGCTCGATGATGAATTCCCTTCTGGGCTCGACATTGTCGCCCATAAGGGTCGAGAACAGCTGATCGGCAACGATGGCGTCGGTGATCTGGATCTTCTTCATCATACGGTTCTCGGGGTCCATGGTGGTCTCCCAGAGCTGCTGGGGATTCATTTCTCCCAAACCCTTGTACCTGCTGACGTTAGCACCGGGCATCTCGGCAAGGTACTTCTGCATCTCTTCGTCGTTGTACGCATACTTCTGGGTCTTTCCTTTGTACACCCTGTATAGCGGCGGCATGGCAAGATAGACGTATCCCTGTTCGACAAGAGGTTTCATCTGACGGTAGAAGAGGGTCAGAAGCAGAGTGGCAATGTGCGCTCCGTCGACATCGGCATCGGTCATGATGACGACCTTGTGATAACGGATCTTGGAAGTGTCGAAATCCTTTCCGATACCGCCGCCGATGGCGATGGTCAGATTCTTGATCTCCTCGTGGTCGAGAAGCTTGTCCGGACGGGTCTTTTCGACGTTGAGAATCTTTCCTCTGATGGGGAGGATGGCCTGGAAGGCACGGTCGCGGCCCATCTTCGCACTTCCGCCTGCAGATTCTCCCTCGACGATGAAGATCTCGCATTTGGTGGGGTCTTTTTCGGAACAGTCCGCAAGCTTTCCGGGAAGGCTGGTGGATTCCAGAAGGGACTTCCTCCTGGTGGCATCCCTCGCTTTCCTGGCGGCCATACGGCCCTCGTAGGCGCTGATGGCCTTTTTGATGACCAGGTGGGCCACGGAGGGATTCTCGTCCAGGTACTGCTTCAGATATTCGGAGACGACCGCAGAGACGGCATTCTGGGCGACACTGCTTCCGAGCTTGTCTTTGGTCTGACTTTCGAATTGGGGATCGGGCATACGGATGCTGATGATCGCCGTGAGCCCCTCACGGGTATCGGTTCCCTCGAGAACGATATCCTTGAGGAGGTTGTTCTCTTTTCCGTAATCGTTGAAGGTCTTGGTGAGCGCGGTCCTGAAACCGGTAAGGTGCGTACCTCCGCCGGGGGTGGAGACGGTGTTCACGAAAGAATCGACCGCTTCGGTATAGCCGTCGGTGTACTGCATCGCAACATCGACGTCGACGGAGACCGGTACGCCCTTGATGTCGGTAAAGGTCTTCATTCCCTTGATCACGATGGGATTTTCGTGAATGGGTTTCTTGGTCCTGTTGAGGAAGCGGACGAACTCGCTGACGCCTCCGTCGTAGTGGTAGACCTCCTTCTTCCCGATACGTGCATCTTCGAAGATGATGGTCACTTTGGTGTTGAGGAAAGCCTGGTTTCTGAACCTGTTCTGAAGGGTATCGAAATCGAACACGACCGTTTCGAACATCGTCTTGTCGGGCAGGAAGGAAATCGCGGTACCGGTCTCGTTTGTATCGCCGATGACCTCGATGGGCCCGTCGGGCACACCGTAGTGGTAGGACTGCCTGTGGATCTTCCCTTCCCTCTTCACGGTTGCAACAAGCCACTCGGAGAGGGCATTTACGACGGACACACCGACACCGTGCAGACCGCCGGATACCTTGTATGCGTTCTGATCGAACTTACCTCCGGCATGGAGGTCCGTCAGACACATCTCCATGGCAGATTTGGTCTCTCCCTTCGGGATCCCCGTAGGGATACCTCTACCGTCGTCGACGACCGTGATGGAACCGTCATTGTTGACCGTAACGTCAATGTGCGTGGCGAAACCCGCCATGACCTCGTCGATAGAGTTGTCGACGACCTCGTAGACGAGGTGGTGGAGTCCTCTCGTATCCGTACTTCCGATGTACATTCCGGGCCTTTTACGGACCGCTTCAAGTCCTTTCAGTGCCTTGATACTGTCAGCGTTGTAAATCTCGCTTTTTCTGTATTCGTCTTCGTTTCCCATAACTTCCCTTCCGAAAAATTATCATACAACGGAATGCGCCCATAGTATAATAATAAACGCACACGCGCGTGCGATTAGAAGACCTGTAACTCTGATATACCGAATTCGCCATGAGGTACCGATTCACAATGAGCACCATCATGGAAACCGCCGCAAGAGGCGCCTCGGACGAGAGGTTCCGGAAGATCGCAGAGAAAGAAGGGGTCACCGAACGTTTCGTGGCCGCAGGTATCGCCAACGGCCGCATCTGCATGCCCTGCAACCCCGTCCACAACCCGGTTCCGGCCGCCATAGGGGAAGGGCTGTCGGTAAAGATCAACGCCAACATCGGTACTTCCCGGGATATGCCCGACATCGAACCGGAACTTCGCAAGATGGATATCGCCATCAGATACGGTGCGGACGCCATAATGGACCTCAGCACGGGTGGCGACATAGATGCCATCCGTCGCACCCTCCTCGAACGCTGCAACGTCATGAT
Organism: Acutalibacteraceae bacterium; assembly: GCA_963646785.1. GTDB lineage: Archaea > Thermoplasmatota > Thermoplasmata > Methanomassiliicoccales > Methanomethylophilaceae > Methanomethylophilus. The sequence continues at coordinate 3,562 of CAVIXW010000005.1, read as the reverse complement.
GGGGTCCGTTCCGATATACGAGACAGGACTCACCGCGGCAAGGAAGCACGCCATCGTGGAGCTCACCGAAGACGATATCTTCAAGGGCATAGAGATGCATGCCAAGGACGGGATGGATTTCATGACCGTGCACTGCGGAATAACCCGGGAAACGGTCCAATGGCTGAAAAAGGCCGACAGGCTGATGGACGTCGTCTCCCGCGGAGGCTCGTTCCTTTCCGCATGGATACTTCACAACGAGGAGGAAAATCCCCTTTTCAAGAATTTCGATTACCTGCTCGAACTTGCAAGAAAATACGAATTCACGCTATCCCTCGGAGACGGTTTCAGACCCGGCTGCATCAACGATGCCACCGACCAGGCACAACTCTCCGAATTGATGACTCTGGGACATTTGGTGAAAAGGTCCCGTGAAGCGGGAGTGCAGGCCATGGTCGAGGGGCCGGGGCATGTGAAAATGGACCAGATCGCAACCAATATGAAGCTTCAGAAATCACTGTGTTACGGGGCCCCGTTCTATGTCCTCGGGCCACTTGTCACCGACATAGCGCCCGGGTACGATCACATCACAAGTGCCATCGGAGGCGCCATTGCGGCCCAGAACGGTGCGGACTTCCTTTGTTACGTCACACCCGCCGAACACCTCTCTTTGCCAAACGAAGAAGATGTTAAGGAAGGAGTTATCGCTTCGAAGATTGCGGCCCATGCCGCAGATCTCTCGAGAGGCATCGGGAAAGAACTCGACGACAGGATGGCGAAGGCTCGTAAGAAACTTGACTGGGAAGAGATGTATGCGGTCTGCCTGGATCCGGAAAAAGCCCGTGCATACCGTGCACGCGGATGTACCGAGGAAAAAGACGGATGCTCGATGTGCGGAGACCTTTGTGCGGTCAAGATCGTCAATCAGTATCTTATCAAAGATATTGGCGACCAGGACAGATACGACTGCGAATGAGCTCCGCATCGGTGTCCTGCCTTTGCACATCTTTGTGCGGCGTCAATAGCATCATCAGTGATGGAAACTGGGGGCATACCCATAAAAGCCCAAGAATGAACATCGGACTGAGTGTTCAGAACATGGAGCCACTGGAGGGAATCGAACCCCCGGCCATCGGTTTACGAAACCGACGCTCTACCGCTGAGCCACAGTGGCATAGTTGTAGGTGATTGATTCACACTATAAAACATCGTCTCATCAATAACCCTGCAAACTACAATCGAACCCACGACAACTGTGAAAGAATCTGAATCGTTCATGTGCCAGAGGATAAAGATCTTTGAATTTTAGTGTCCCCAAAGACAGATAACACCACGAAGGGTCTTCTTCGGATCGAATTCTCATTAACATCGGACTGATCCGATAGAAATCTACACCGAAATCATATAAAGGCGAGAATTAAAACATGTAACCACTGGAGGGACTCGAACCCCCGACCTCCGGTCACCTGGGCCGGCGCTCTACCAACTGAGCTACAGTGGCGCGTACCCCACGCACTAGGTTTCCCAGGTGCGCTGGGCAACATGTATCCGCTGGAGGGAATCGAACCCCCGACCTCCGACCCGAGGGCCGGCGCTCTACCACTGAGCTACAGCGGTGCGTACCAACAGACGCAACCTGATTTCCTAGATGCGCTGGGTGCCACACTCAAGCTTCCGATGCATTGCTGCACCGAACTGCGATTAGCTCTTAGCGAGTTAATGCTATTGAGGATTGATAGACCATTTCTCGGTATTTAATAGTATCTGTATAGGGCTGGACAGACATGCCAAATTATGGTCAAAACAGGATAAAACCATGCATTACGAATCGAGATCAAAAATGTACTCAGACCCTACGGTAGCGGGAGAACATATCTCTGAACACGACAGCATCCTTCTCTATGAGGGGGGATTCGCAGATAAAGGTACAGTCTTGTTTCGAATCATCCAGGATATCCGCCAGATACTGCATATTTGGCTCCTTTTCGGAAAGAGGGAGGTGTGCAATCTCTCCTTTCTCGCCGTATTTGATGCAACTGATGTGAAAATGCGCAATCGGACCTACAAGTTTAAAGTACTCGTCGATAAGCTCTTGCATATCCTGTTTCGTCTTTAAACATCCGACCCCCCTTGCATGCACATGCGCCACGTCGAGAACGGGCCTGACCCCGTCCACCGAATCCATAACCTCGGCAATTTCAGGCAAAGTACCGAACTGCCCCTTCTTCCCCATGGTTTCCACACCGAGGATGACGTCCTTGATCCCAAGATCGTCCAATCTATCCTTCGACCTTGTAAGGCCGGCGATCACGTTCTCGGTCGCGGTCTCGGGACGACAGCCGTATGAGGCTGCATGAATGACGATGATATATGCGCCCAGGTTGTGTGCGGCCACTGCAGTATCAACCACCCATTGGACACTTTTTTCTACGGTCTCGGGGGTATCGGAATTAAAACTGATGAAATACGGTGCGTGACAGCTCAAACGGATGTCGAGATCTCTGGCGCACTGACCGATGACCTTGGCCCGCTCTTCCGTGATTTTGGCACCGCGGACAAACTCGACCTCCAAGGCGTTTAGCCCCAGATCGTGCGTAAACTGCAGTGACTTCTCTGGATCGCTCTTAGTACCGACTTTGGGATAACCTGCGGGTCCGAACCTCATATTGCACGGATATCCAAAGAACTATTTAGGGCATGGCAAACAATATCATTCATTGAAAAGATACGGACCGCATGGAATTGCGTCTGAATGTCTCGCTAGACCACACGCTGGGTTGCGGACAGGCCCACCGCTGGAAGAAGCTGGATTCCGGCTCGTGGCAGGGGGTCATAAAAAACAAACTGGTGACCGTGACCCAGGCAGATGACGGAATTACCTTTGAAGGGACATCGACCGACGAGATCAAAGAATATTTCAGATATGACGACGACCTCGATTCGGTCTATTCGGAATTGTCTTCGAAGGACCCATGCATAGCCGACCTTGCCTCGAGATGCCCCGGACTGCGTATTCTGAAGCAACCTGAGTGGGAATGCCTGGCGACATATGTGCTCGCCACCAATGCCAATGTCAAACGCATTTCGAAAATGGTCGAGTCGGTCTGCGAACTTTTCGGAACCGATCTCGGAGGCCGCAGATCGTTTCCGACCCCGGCGCAGATCCTCGATAAAAAAGATCTGCTGCCCGATTGCAGACTCGGTTTCAGAGAAAGCAGATTCCTCCGTCTGGCGGAACGTGCAGACTCGGGACACATCGACATTGATGCGATGCGTCTGATGGATTACGGGTCGCTTGTTCGCGAACTGCGGTCCATCGACGGCGTGGGTCCGAAAGTTGCGGATTGCGTAGCCCTTTTCGGATTTGGTAAATTGAATGCGTTTCCGGTCGATATCCGGATCCAGCATGCCGTCGAAAATTACTATGGTATCTCGGGATCGTACCGCACGGTCTCGGAATTCGGAAGAAGCAGATTCGGAAGATATGCCGGGTACGCACAGGAACTTCTCTATCACGCAGAATTTATCGGTTCTTTATGGTTTGAAGGAGGTATGTCTTTACCCATGATTCCGAATTCGTCAT
>CAVIXW010000004.1:0-35147 GCA_963646785.1 Acutalibacteraceae bacterium | reverse complement strand
CTTTTTGATTTTTGCTAAAGCTTGGTTCACGAGTTATTGCTTTCCTAACCGTTCTAAGGTAGGGGGTCAAAAATCAACCCTGCCCGCCCGAATCAAAAAAAATCGGGCCCTTCGCGCGCATATAATAGATGTGTCTAGGTCGGGGTCTATGCAAATCGAAGTGGACGATGACGTGAAACGGATGGTGCTCAACGAACGCCATGATTATCGCGTGTGCACGGCCTGTCTGGGCCCCGCCCTGGTGTCTACCGAGGTCAAAAGTCCCAAAGAGTCTGATTTGAAGATCCCCGTCGGTGATTATACGATCTATGTATCCAAAGTGCAGGCGCCTTACGTTCGCAGGATCACCCTGGACATGCTTTACGACGAGGATGAGATCGATTCCTGTCCTGCGTTTTATCCGTATTCCAAAACCAGGGACGGGAATTACCGATCCCGCCCCTGAGTTCAGGTTCTTACGGGTTTGTGTGATTTCAGGTAGTAAATCGCGATCCACAGTATGATCGATATGAGTATCATTCCGATGATGAGCGAACGGAGAAGTCCGTAATCTTTTTGGGGATCCGGCTCGACAAGAGGTTGCGCATTATACCCATTCCAGAATGAAAGAACATCATCGCTTGCATAGATTACAACACTGTCGAGAACTTCCTGGGAGAATGCTCCGGGGAAAGAGTTGAAGAATTTGCAGTGCACCTCCAGCTCGGCCAGACTGTTGTTGTTTCCGAAAGCATTCTTGCCGAGATACTGAAAATCTGCTCCGAAGACCACGAATTCCAACGAAGACGTACCGGAAACGTAGAATGCATTCAATCCGACCGATTTTACTTTGTTCAGATCGACATATTTCAGGCCGCTGCAGTTGTAAAATGCATGGTCGGAGATTGTTGTGACAGAATCCGGAAGTTCAAGATCGGTAAGTTTCACGCAATGTCCGAAGCAGTATTCCGGAATATCTGTCAGCCCCTTTCCTAGGATTACGGTCGAAAGTTCGGAACATTGATAGAACGCATGATCTTTGATCAATCTGACCGAATCGGGTACTACGAATCTGGTGAATGCCGCCCCGTCGCAGGAGTTGAAAGCACGGTGTCCGATGAATATGAGTTCATCGTCGAACGTGACGTTCGAAAGCTTTTCGCAACCGGAGAATGCCTCGTCCCAAATGTATTCCACGGAGTCCGCACGATAGAGGTTCACCACGGTGGAATCCATCAGTGCCCTTGAAAGGATACCGCGGACGTGGGAGTCGAGATCCAAGGATTCCAGCCTGTAGACGGAATACTGCAGGTCGTATAGGTCTATGACCGAACTGTCGTCCGAGTACATGAACGCCCCGTCTCCGATGTATGAAACGGGATACGAAGTTCCTCCGACGGAGATCTCTGCGGGGATCTGGACATAAACTCCGGATAGGTACCTGTGAACGACCACGGTCTCGTCAACCACGTAATATGTGAAGGAGAACGCATCTTTGCCGTAGGAGCCTTTATAGGTGTCGATGACCAGGTCGGCTTCTCCGATCTCCCACCCTTTCGCATCGGCGCGGTGGTGGACGGTGACATTGGACGGGGCCGTTCCCGAGAAACTCGGGGAGTCGCCGAGGAAATATACGTCCGTTATGGACGAGTTCCTCCATTCGCTCCAAGAGAAATTGTCGACCGTGATCGGGATGACGACGGTGGGTGCATTGACCACTCCGTTGAGGGCTCCGGAGTCCAGGCTTCTGACCGTAACTCCGTTCACGGACGACGGGACGAACAGGGTTTTACCCATATTATCCAGATGCATGATCGAAGTGATCTTGGCAGAACCCGTGATCCCGCTGCCTTCGACATCGCATTCGATGTCCCCGTAGGGGCAGAGGACGGTCTTTTTGACCACTGCGGTATCGGTTGTACCCACGGCATAGAATTCCAGCAGGTCGGTGTCGAAAGTGACGTACTTTCCGTCGTAAGAGGAGGCATAAGCGGTCGTCGCTCCTTTGGATGAAATGTTCCAGACACTGGAACTCATGCCTTCGTCCAGATCCAGAAGCAGAGAGACCGTGGCCTCAAGCTCTTTCACGGTCGCATTTCCAACTCTCAGGTCGACACGATAAAACGAACTGTAATTGATCTTCTTCAGTGCGGAGGTGATCTTGACATTCAAAGGTCCGTTCTGCACGGAGAACATAAGTTCCTCCCCGTCATCCAGAACGGATACGAAGGATTGCAACGGCATGGAGATCGAACCTCTGGGGACCTTGATCTCGGCGACGGTGCTGTCTCCGAGTACCGAGGAAAGGATCCGGAGCGAGTCCTTCGAGATGGAAGCCTTCATTCCGTCGGGATACTGCGAAATGTCGCAGATCACCACTTTTCCGTCCTTCACGGTCAAGTTCCTGGCCAAAGTTTCGTCGAAAGCGACGGTGATGACGTTTCCCGAGACGTTTCCGGACGAATCCCGGGGTGCGGAATAATCTCCCGGGATCTCGGTGACATAGATGTTCGTGTCGCCCACGATTATGTAATTCGTGTCGCACTCTTTTGTGAGATCGCTGTCCCTGTAGAGTTTTGCCAGACCGGTACCTTCGAACAGTTCGAGAGGATAGGTCTCTCCCAGTGTGGAACCGTATTTTGCGGTATAGTTTGCAATGGCGACACCGTTGTGCCAGAAGGTCAGTTCATAGTCCCTTCCCGACGGTTCGAAATAGGCGTACACATAGGTGGTGTTGGTGATGTTCTCCAGGTCCACGGCCACATAGTTGTTGGGGGTCAGACTCCACCCGGCAAAGGTGTACTGGTACCGGGCGGTAGGTTCCCTGGCCGGTTCGTCAGGTAATACCGCGGCGGTGCCGTATGTGGTCGGAACGCTTGCGATGAGGGTTCTGTCATAATTGTAGAAGTTGACGATGTAGGATCTGAGTTTCTGCTCGTATATGGGATATACCACGATATCCTCGGTCACCGAACCCAGAGGATCGCTCCAGGATTCGAAAACATAGACATATTTAGCCGTGCTCAGCTTGCTGGGTATTCCCGCATAGGTGGCCGCAGATCCCGGGGCCACATACTCGTAGGTTATCAATTGGCCGTCTTCGGTGGTATACTTTACACGTTTCATTCCCGTGACGTCATCGGCGAACGAAGCGGTGAACGTGATGTCGGAAGTAACGGGAGCGGTCGTGTCTCCCCAGCCGACGAAACCTTTTCCGGGCAGTTCCGGATCTTCGATCTTCGTGACGTCGAGCTGTTTGCCGTATTCCACGTTCTGTGTGGCCCATTCGGTTCCGTCGGGCAACACGAAGCGCGCGGTAAGGATGTTCTTCATGCAGGTTACGGAATCCCGTTCGGGGTTGGGCTCGTCTCCGCCCTTATCGATTATGTACTCTCCGCTGTAGGGGTCCGGAGTGGAGATCAGGTAGATGCACTCCATATAGCTGTATACCGCGGGATCGTAGTATCCGAGGGTCCAGTCGTTATACGTCCACTTGTGGTCTTTCCAGCACCACTGGCTCCAGTATGCCCAGGTGTTGTTCCCAAGACTGTCGTTGCCGAGTCCGAAAAGAACGTTGATCCAATCGGAAACGTAATCTCCGCCGGTTTTTCCGGAATATGTTTCGATCTCTCCGGGCCAGTTCCTGCTTATTGCATCCTTGAGAACGGCACCCATCGTGGAACCGTACCCTTCGATCCAGAATCCTTTTTCTCTGATCTCGGAGGTAAAGATCTTGTTGACATGCTCGTTCTCGGGAGAGAATCCGTTCGCGAACCTGATAAAGAAATAACCTTTGGACTGGGGTTCGAAGTCCGGAACGGTGTATGTGGGCGAACCTGAAACCAATTTCATCTCGGAGAGGCACACGCAGTAGGTGCAGTTGGATGCCATATTCTGATTGGAATTGTCGTTAAAGCCCTGTACTGCCCAGCCGGAACTGCCTGCGGGAAGCCACTGGAATACTCTCCAGAATTGGTCACCCGGTGCGGTTCTGCCGTCAATCGACTTGATGGCGGTGTTGGACAGGTTCAGTTCCATCGAGCGGCCCTGAGCCGAGACGGCCTTTTCGATCGCTTCTTTGACCGACTGCACGTTATTGACAACCGATTTTGTGTACGTACCGTCCTCGTTCTCGATGTACACGTTAACTCCGGAGCAGATCTCCGCCGAAGCCTCGTCGGAGTGTTCGAGGAGGATGACCGCGGTCAGGGTCATCAGGACAAGAACCACTATTGCAATCTTCTTCACGATCTCACCCTTTTATGTATCTTTTCGGAAGAACGTAGATCTCGCCATCCAGGTCCAGGCCCACACGGGCATCTACCTCGTACACGTCCCTGATCAGTTTTTCCGTGATGACCTTTTTCGGATCGCCGATGGTCACTATGCTTCCTTTCTTCATTATCACGCAGATGTCGCAGTAACGGGCCATAAGCGAAATGTCGTGTTCCGCAACGACAACGGTCATGTTGTCGCGGGCGAGGTTCTGGAGATATTCCATGACCTCCAGTTTGTATTTCATGTCAAGGTGGGACGTAGGTTCGTCGACCAGCATCAGTTTGGGATTCTGAACATACGCTTTGGCAATTAGTGCACGCTGTTTCTCTCCGGATGACAGGAGTGCGACCTTCTTCCTTCTGTAGTGGTCGAGCCCGAAGGTCTTGAGCGCGTCCCTGACGGCTTTCTCGTCTTCGGGGGATTCCCACCAGACCTTGTCCACGAAGGGATATCTCCCCAGCATGACCAGCTCCATCAGGGTCATTCCGAAAAGCGGTCCCGGCTCCGCAGGCACATTGGCGATTATCTTTGCCGTATCCAACGGTTTCATATTGTCCGTGCAGACGTTGTCTATCGTGATCTTTCCGGTCCAATCGGTATGCAGTTTGGAGATGCATTTCATCATGGTCGATTTTCCGCACCCGTTCGGTCCGATCAGGCCGACAAGTCTTCCTTTGGGGAGGGAGAGATTGATGTGGTGCAGTGCTTCGAAGTCGCCGAACTTGATGGTCAGGTCTTCTATCCTGAGAAGTTCGTCGGAGGACGAACCGGTCTCCGATGCACGGACGTTGGCAAGGGAATCATCCGTCGTAGTTGCGCCCCCTTCTGATGAGCATGTAGGCGAATACCGGCGTACCGATGAGCGCCGTGACCGCACCGACGGGTATTTCCAGAGGTGCGATGACCACTCTTGCGATAAGGTCGGCAAACAGCATCAGGCAGGCCCCCAAAACGATCGATGCGGGCATGATGAGCCTGTGGTCGCCGCCCATAAGCATACGGCAGGCGTGGGGGATGACGAGTCCGACGAATCCGATGACGCCGACGAATGCGACGCAGACCGAGGTGAGAACGGATGCGACGACCATCATTCCAGCTTTGAACCTTCTGACATTCAGTCCGAGCTGTCTTGCCTGGTCTTCTCCCGACATGAACAGGTTGAATTCACGGGCCCACAGCATCGAAATGAATGAGATCGCCAGGGCCGGAACCAGTACCAGGAATGCATTTTCCCAGGTGATGTTGGCAAAACTTCCGTAGAGCCACCACATGACGTTGGTGAGGTTATCCTTCTCGAGAGAAAGGAAGATCGTCTGTACGGAGGTGAATGCAAATCCGACGATGGTACCTGCGAGAATGTAGTTGGTGGCGGAACCTCCGGCGCCTTCGGCGATGGTTAAAGTGATTGCGAAGGCGGCAAGACCGCCGACGATGGCCGCCAGGGGGATGATGTAGTTGCTGAAGTCGTTGAGTATGGAGATGGAGATACCCGCAACGACGATGGCGATGGCAAAGCATCCCGCACCGGAGGACACACCGGTTATGTACGGATCTACGAGAGGATTGCGGATAAGCGCCTGGAACATGCATCCTGCGATGGCCAGACCCGCGCCCACGCCTATTGCCGCGATCGCACGGGGGAGACGGGATTGGTAAACGTAAAGCTCCGTGGTGTTCAGATCGTGCCCGCCCTTCTGAATGGAGGATATCAATGCGGACAGGGCGTCGCTGATGGGGATTATGCCGCCTGACGAGATGGATATCGAGACCAGGAACATGACCGCGCAGATGAGGATACCGAGGACCAGGATGATTCTGAATCTCTTCTTCTTGAGAGATATCTCGCTTCTTTCGTCATCGGGCGAGATCATATCGTACTGCAGTCCGCGATAGCCCTTCTTGAACAGGGAGAACACGCCTTTCAGCGGTCCTTTTCCCTTGTCGGGTTCAGGCTGTGTTCCGGCTTCATTGTCACTCATGTTTTTTCCTCCAAGGTAATCCGTCTTTCGGTTCAGGACCTATATCTCCAGACCGATACTGCCAATGCGATCCCGACCAGGGCGAACGTAGCTATCCACGACCAATGTGCCAGCCCTGCCGATTCATAATTGATGTTGGCGGTACGGCCGTTCTGGTTGTAACTGGTTTCCGACAGGATGTAGATCGCGCCGTAATCGTTTCCGACAAGTACCTTGCCGTCCACTACGGTCGGTGCGCACATACTGTATGCATTGCCGTTATAGGGGGACACTTTGACCTTCCACACCACATTGCCAGTGTCCGAGTCGAGGCACCATACCTGCCCGCCGGTCGCCCCTTCGGTTCCAGGGGAATAATCCATACTGTAGAGTTTCCCGTCGCAATACGTGACCCCTCCGATGGACAGCGCATCTGTCGGATAACTCCATTGCACCGATCCGTCGCTGATCCACAGGGAATAATATCCGTTGACCAGATTGATCTCCTGCCCGGTGGTACGGTCTTTGATCTTCTGGTCGGGTCTGGCGGTGATGTAACAATAGAATCTGTCCTGATATGCAACCGGTTTTCCGCATCTGATGTCCTGTTTCCACAGGACCGAACCGTCCCTGATGTCGACGAGCATTATTCCGCCGCCGGTCGAACTCATCTCACCGCCGGAATAGCATACGAGGGCCTGGCCGTTCGAACACGCGACTATCGAGGAAACCTGTCCGACCTTGTTGCCTTCCGTGTCGGTGACGGTTTGGTGCCAGACCTCCAGCCCCGTGGTTCCGTCGACGCAGATAAATCCCCCGCCGTAGTTCCCGATCATAACGTATTTTTTATCTTCGAAGTCGGAGACCACGGGGGGATAATAATAGAAACACCCGCGGTACGAGTTGTCCGGTTTGTAGTTCCAGATCTCCTTGAATCCGTTTTCGCGGTCGATGGAGAAGCACCTCAGGATACCGTCCGAAGTGCCGAAGTACAATGCACCGGAATCGTAGACCATATTGGTGATCCCGGCGTTGGAGTGGACCCTGTCGTCGGTCACGGATACGTCATCCATACGCTTGATGTATGTGGTGATCTTCGACCCTTTGCACATGTCCCCTGTGCTGTCGTTGGGCATCAGTTCGAACAGAGGTTCTCCCGTGAATCTGTCAAGACAGTAGATGTGCCAGTTGCCGGAGGACACAAGGATCATATTTCCGATTATGACCGGGGTCGTGATTTCGATGTTCGAGGAACTCGAATATGTACGCGACCACAGTACTTCCTGATTTACCGGGTCGAGGCAGCAGATCTTTGCAAGACTGTCCATGCCTACGGCACCGTATTTTCCGGCAACCGTATGGTAGATCATCCCGTCCGCGTAAAGAATGGAAGAATCCACGGCACCGGCGTAGCTGTTGTACCATTCGAGGGGTGTGGCCACATGAGACGGTCCGGTGGAAGTGCTGATCCCGGAAGAGGACGAATCTCCCCTATAGGAAGTCCATACCCCGCGGTATTCGGGATTTGAGACGGGGGTGGTCAGATCGTTGGGGTAGTATGCGAGTGCAAGATATGTGGAGATGAATCTTTCAGAAACGTCGGACGTCAGGAATTCCCACTCCACGGAATTCCAGGAATATATCCTCCAGGAACATTCCTGCGTGAAATAGCCTGTTCCGATCGTCACGTTGCTGACGTCATCGACCGAAAGCACCCTCCTTTCGCCGCCGACATCTCCGAAGGCGATCCTGGATCCGAGTGTCGCCGATAAGGTATCTTCGATCGTATGGCCTTTGACAATGGGCACCCATTCCGTATGGCCGTTGCCCATATCGAGCAAAAGTTCGGGAGTCGTTTCCGAATCCTGGTCGTCCGCGGCCGAATATCCTACCGAGGCGGGGATGGCTATCAGCAGGATGAGGACAGGTATGAGTACCGTCAGTCTTTTTGCCATTCTAACAGCCCCTTTGCTTTGACATAACGCAGATAGTTGTTTTCCGAATCGTTATATGAATTGTTATAGTACTTTACGCCCACTACGTCAGTGGGATCGGCTTCGATGAATGAATCCGGGTCAAGGATCTTCGCCATGAGCTCCATGGCTTCCGGAAGTCTTGCGCCCGAACGGGATAAGAGGCTCGCGGCATCGCCGGAGAAGATGTAAACATCCCCGTTGATGTAGGCCGGGGTCTGTTTCCACATGTCATTGAACTGCGACAGAAGCTTGCGGTATTCTCTTTGGGACGTGATCTCCTCGGTGTCGTAGATGATGAGTATGATATCCGGCTGACGTTCGTACACGATCTCTTTCGACACCATGAACCAGGAGCTGGAATCTCCGGCGAAGATATTCTCTGCTCCGAGGGATTCGAGCATATTGTTGATGTATGTGCCAGATCCCGCAGTGTAGGGGGAGTCGCTTACTCCGAGAGAAACGAATACCTTCTTTCCCTGAAGGTTTGTGATATTGCAGATGTTGTTCAGGGTCTCGGTCACATTGGAGATGTACTCGTTGCCGACCTCGGAAAATCCCAGGGCGGAAGCACAGATCCAGAGGTTCTTCAGAAGGTCGTCCGTGGTCATCGCATTATACAGGACAACGCATGAGATCCCTGCTTTGCGGAGTTTGTCTGCCATGGTGACGTGTTCGCCCGTACCTCCGTCCAGGAACACGATGTCCGGGTTCTCTCCGACGACCTTTTCGAAGTTAGGATCGGTATATCCTCCGACGATCGATACCTTATGGCTGTTCTGGTCGGCGACCAGTGCGTTCGGGTAGTCGCTGTAACGGTCCGTACCCACGATGTACTCCCGTCCGCCCACCGCACAAACTGTCTCCGTGACCGAAGGCGCAAGAGTGATGATCTTGAGTTTCTCGCCCAGCTGGTTGACACCGCGGTGGGCATAGCTGTAGTATGTGAATCCGGTCTGGTCCACGGCAGGCATCATTTCGCTACCCGTGCCGGTTCTTGCCCAGGAGATGATATCCTCTCCGTACACAACGTATGTGTCTGGGTCATCAACCTGGACCCAGTTGTTTTCTTTGTCAAGGACATACATGCCCCAACTGACGTTACGCAGCTCCGGCTGATTATTTATCGAATAAATCGTCCCGTCGGCGTTCTCTTGGATCTCATATCCTTTGGACAAGCAGACCGTATCGAGCGCTTCTCTGCCCGTCATGCCTTCGGTGAATTTCATCTCATTCCATTCGACGTTGTAGTATGCGAAATCCAGCATGACCCCCTGTTTGGAATCTGCAGAATCTACTGTGAATCCGACCAGGGAAATGGTTCCGACCGATAGTATGATAATGAGGAATGCAGAGGTCAGTTTGATGGATGATGCATGCATGTTCGTTCCTCCCGCCGCGAGATGTACGGATCGGGTTGATTCGGATATATGAACCAATAATATTTTATTGGAAATCTATAGTAAATAGATGGAATAACTTGTATTTATTACTATTATACATATAATCCAACAATTAATAATATGTAAATTGTTACTAAAAAATACTCCGAATTAATCAACCAATGTAATTTTTTGAATTTATAATGTGATTGAATATTACATTATCCGATCGGGCATCTGCAGACTGGTTCACATCTGGCGGACGGCATTCGCGGCGCACCGGTTGGCAAGACCGATGATGTCGGTTTTTTCATAATATTCCTGAGCGCGGTTGAGCTGTGATTCGGTGACCACTTTCTTGGGTACGATCGTGCATCCTTTCGCCGGAAGATTGGACAGTTCGAACGTTCCGATCTTTTCGGCGATCTCTATGATCTCCAGTTTGTCATAACCGATGAGCGGCCTGAGTATGGGAAAATCGACACCGTTCACCTCGGAGCGGATGTTGAGAAGGGTCTGTGATGCAACCTGGCCGAGCGAATCGCCCATGACGATGGCCGAAGCACCCAATTCTTTGCAGAGTTCCCTGGCTGTGAGCTGCATTACATGTTTGCACAGGACGCACTGGTACAGGCTGTCTATCTTTTCGGAGATGGCCTTCTGGGAAACGCCGTGCGGTGCTACGTAAAGAGGTATCTCCTGACCTGTCACCTTGCGTAACTGCTCGGTGAGGCGGACCGCCCTGTTCAGGAGGCCGTCATCCGCATACGGGCGATTGTCCATATGCAGGAGGATCACTTCGGCACCGACCTTGGCCATAAGGTATGCCGCGACCGGCGAATCGATACCTCCGGACAGAAGGCATACCACTTTCAATTGTTCACGCCTCCGAAATCAAGGGCCGGCAAAAGGCCGGAACCCTCATAGCCATCGCCCTCGTCGAGCATGGCATACAGGGTCTTCACGAATTCGTGGAGGGAATCGACCTCTCCTCTCAGTTTGGAGATCTCCGCTTTGAGTTCTTCGATCTGGGATTTTTCAAATTTGGAGCTCATATCTCGACATCCCCGTAATCGTCTGCGAGTTTCCTGGTCTGGGAACGTTTACACTTCGGGCAGAGGACATTGTTCTTTCCTTTCCGGACGAGTTCGGTTTTGCATATGCCGCATTGCGAACGTACGACCCCGAGATGGGGTTCCTTGGTGGTCAATTGGAGAGACGGTTTGACACTTATGACCTTTCCGCGGACGAGATCTCCCTTGCGGAACTCGTTGGATACATTGTCGGTGTAATCCGGGGAGATCTTGGAGACGTGGATCGTGGCGACGGTACTGCTGGCAATATCTCTTTCGGTACCTTCTTTGACAAGTGCGGTGGCGGTGGCCATGGTCTTGCGGGTGTCGTCGATCGACATATAGACGATATCTCCGATCTGAAGGATGTTGGGCGGATTGTACGATACGACCTTGGCGACACACTCGTTGTCGTCGAGAACAAGGGTGCCGACCTGTGACGCGTATATCTTTCCGTCTCTGACATAGGTGCCCTCGGAGGCCACATATTCTTCCTCTACAGCGATTTCGTCTCCGGGCAGAACTTGTTTTCCAGTCATATCATGTCTCCTTATCTGATAACCACCGCGGCAATCTCCACAGCCTGTTTTGTTTTCGTATGGAATGAGAAAGTATGCGGGATTTGGTACTTATAAATTTTATAACGTTCGAGTGAACGGCCCCTGCCTTCGACATAGTTTCTGACGAACTCGAGGGTGTTGGCCATGTGTATCGAATATACCGCTTCTGCCGATTCCAAGGCTTTATCCAAAAACGGCCTGTCGGCATTGCGGTTCTGGCTTCCGAAGGGGGGATTCATCAGTACGGTGTCGGCACCTTCCGAGATCGCTCTTACGTCGGACAGTTTGAAATCGATTCCGACCCCGAACCGGGCGGCATTCTGTTTTGCGACCTCCAATGCGCTTTCGGATATGTCGTATCCTACTACCATTCCGGCACCCATGAGCGAGGCGGCGATCGAGAATATACCGGGTCCGCATCCGAGATCCATGACCTTCATCCCTTCGATGTCGCCCGACACGTATGCGTCGTAGACGATATCCGCGACTATCGTCGCAGGAGTGGGATACTGCTCCAGGTGGGCCACGGGATCCCGGAAGGACTCAACTTTTTCCAGAGCAATTTCAAGGTCTTTTCTTCTCATTGGCCGGAACATCGCATACGGATATTTGAAACAGGACCAATATTCGATATTCGTAAAAAATTGCAGGTGATTCGAAACGAAATTACGAAATTCGTTTTGTAAAGTTTATGTATGATTTCGTGATAAGAAAATACGACGTGTTGAATTTACCCAACGAGGGGGCCTCATACTGGTAAAAATCAAGAGAGCAATCATTAGTGTATCGGATAAGACCGGAGTCGTCGATTTCGCAAAACAGCTTCAGGGTCTCGGTGTCGAGATCATTTCGACCGGAGGCACATACAAGCTTCTGAACGAGAACGGGATCCCTGTCAAAGAGGTTGCGGAGGTAACCGGATTCCCGGAGATGCTGGACGGTCGCGTGAAGACCCTTCACCCGAGCATTCATGCAGGGATCCTTGCCAGAAGGGATGTGCCGGAGCACATGAAAGCCATCGAATCCATGGGCATAATTCCTGTCGATATGGTGGTCGTGAACCTTTATCCGTTCAAGCAGACGGTTCTCAAACAGGGTGTGACCCTCGACGAGATCATCGAAAATATCGACATCGGAGGACCGAGTATGATCCGTGCCGCGGCGAAGAACTACAGATCGGTGGCCATCGTCACCGAGCCGCGTCAGTACGGGACGGTTCTGGGGAATATGATCGCCAATGACGGAAACCTTGACGAAAAAGTGCTCGGCAAACTGATGGCCGACGCATTCATCGTCACTGCCAATTACGATGCGATGATCGCAAGCCAGCTTCATCCCCTGTTCTCCAAGGAACTCTTCCCCGAATCCTGGCCGCAGCCTGTCGAGAAAGTATGCGATCTCAGGTACGGGGAGAATCCCAATCAGAAGGCGGCGTTCTACAGGAATCCCTTCACTGCCGGCGTGACCGTTGCCAAGGCAGAGATCCTTCACGGCAAGGAACTTTCCTACAACAACATCCTTGATCTCGACAAGGCACTCGATATCGTCATGGATTTCGAGAGGCCGACCGCCGCCATCATGAAGCACACCAATCCCTGCGGACTCGCAAGCGACGACACCATCGCAAAAGCCTTCCGTACCGCATACGACGTCGACCCGCTTTCCGCATTCGGATGCGTCATCGCGCTCAACCGCAAATGCGACACCGACACGGCAAAGATGATCCACGAATACTTCGTCGAGGCCGTCATCGCACCCGATTTCGATGTCGGGGCTCTCGAAGTACTCAAACTCAAGAAGAATATCCGCCTGCTCAGAACCAATCAGCCGATCGGACCCGAATACCGTGTCCGCGAGATGAAGACCAAGAAGGTTCAGGGCGGATTGCTGGTGCAAACCGACGAAGATGTGGTTGTGGATCCGAACAACCTCAAAGTGGTCACCAAGCGCGCTCCGACCGAGGAGGAGATTCATTCTCTTCTTTTCGCATGGAAACTTGCGAAACATGTGACCTCGAATGCGGTGGTCTATGTCCGTGGAGAACACGCAGTGGGAATCGGTGCGGGACAGATGAGCCGTGTGGATTCGGCAACCATCGCTTCGACCAAAGCAAGAGAACCCACCAAAGGCTGCGTGATGGCCTCGGATGCGTTCTTCCCCTTCAGGGATGCGGTCGACACCGCCGCCGACGCCGGCATCACGGCGATCATCCAGCCCGGAGGAAGCATCAGGGACCAGGAGTCGATAGATGCGGCCAATGAGCACAACATCGCAATGGTTTACACCGGATGTCGCGTGTTCAGGCACGGATGAACATATTCAGAAACATTAAAATGAAAACCCGGCCCCGTGTGGCATTTTGCACGGTGCCGGTAATCTGACCCAGTCGGATCGGCGCGTATTGTCCGGATCTGAATTGACGATACTTTCTTCGCTGATGATATCTTCTGGGAGGATGGATTTTCCCATGGCCTTCCTGCCCATATGTCCGCCCGGGCCACCTCTGGCATCTCTTGCCTTATCCACGCACTCTTTTTTGTCACAGAGGAATGAGGCGAACAGCACCTGGGTGCAGGTCGCTCCGCAGTATTCGCATTTGTATTGGCTGAAATCCAATGCCATGCGAAAGAAATGGAGTCGGTCGTATTAGTCTATATCCATCGAGAAATGGACCGCTTTGGGAGAATGTGTCAGCTCGCCCAGCGAGACGATGTCCGCACAACCTGCATAATCGGTCACATTGTCCGAAGTTATATTGCCGGAAACCTCCAGCAGGATCTCCGGGTCGATCGCTTTAACGGCATCTCTGAGCGCTCTGGCATCGGCAGGTTTGAAATGATCCGCCATGATTATGTCGGCACCGGCCTTCGCGGCCTCGATACCTTCGTTCCGATCGAGGACCTCGATCTCGATCTTTATGTCATCTGGCACATCTTTCATGCGTTCGACGATCTTATCCAATCCTCCGACCGCTGCGATGTGATTGTCTTTGATCATGACCATATCCGAAAGCCCGAATCTGTGAGGCCACCCTCCTCCGAGGGAGACAGCCTTTTTCTCAAAATATCTGAACCCGGGGGTGGTTTTGCGGGTGGCCGCAATGCGTAGGCCTGGATCCGATCCGTGGACCTTTTGTGAGATGTTGTATGTGAGGGTGGCAATACCGCTCATCCTCATCAGAAAATTCAATGCGGTGCGTTCGCAGGTCATAAGGGCTTTCAGCGACCCTTCGATGTCGAGGACCACTGTGCCAGCGGAAACAACATCCCCGTCTCTGACCCGGGGTGTTGCCTTTGCACCGAGAACGGAGAACACGGTGATGGCTTCGTCCAGGCCGGCAACGACCGCATCCTGCTCGACAGCGATCGTGGCTTTGCCACGTTTGTCCGGGAGGAAGATCTCCGACGTTATATCGCCGGAGCCTACATCCTCCTCGAGGAACGGCCGTATGTCAGGGACCTTCATATGTCCAGCTCGAACGGGACATTGACCTGCGGGAGGATGACATTGTAATCCTCCAGATCCGGAAGGAAGAGCTCCCTGGTCTCCGAGTGCATGATGATGACATTCTCCGGGTCGCAGGCTTTGATGAATTCGACGATCTGGTCGTGTCCGGCATGGGCGGAGAAGTCGAATTTCTGCACTTCGCATGCAACGTTGACAATTTCCCCATCGAGGTCGATGCATCCTTTCTCCATGAGCATCCTTCCGTTGGTATCTTCTGCCTGATATCCGACAAGGAGAATTGCATTTTTGGGGTCGTCTTTGAGGGTTTTGAGGTAGGTGAGCACAGGTCCTCCGTCGAGCATACCGCCGGTGGTGACGATGATCTGTCCCTGCACGGCTTTCTTTCTCATCGAGCTGTTGCGGACCTCGTTGAATGTCCTCTTGGCCGCTTTCAGGGATTTGGAATTCCTGATGTACTCGGGGTACTCAAGGAACAGGTTGGTGACGCTTCTTCCCATTCCGTCGACCCACATTTCGTATCCCAGGTTTTTGAGAAGGAGCATGATCTCCTGTGTCCTTCCGACGGCAAAACAGGGGATGATCACTCTTCCTCCGCGGTCTATGACCTCGTCGATCTTGGCGATGAATGCGTTGATGGTCTCTTCCTTCGGAGGGTGGTTTCTGCCACCGTAGGTTCCCTCGATAAAGAGGTTCTTGCAGTCTCTCGGCCTGGCCCCGAGAACCAATTTTTGGTCTTCGGTGTGTATGTCTCCGGAGTAGATCGTGCTGTTGTCTCCCTGGAATTCGAACATGGTGGCGCCGGGGACGTGACCTGCGGAACGGAAGGTGACGTCGATGTTACCGAGTTCGATGGTATCCTCGAAGGTGATCGGCACCACGTGTTTCATGGTGGTCTCGATATCCCTCTGGGTGTAGGGCTGGGGATATCCCTCGGCCTTTGCGATCTTGAGGCTGTCGAACATCATGAGTTCGGCGATTTCCGCGGTGAGGGGGGTCGTGAACAGTTCGCAGTTCTGCTTTCCGCATACTGCGGGAATCATACCGCAGTGGTCCAGGTGACTGTGGGTAAGGAATGCATGATCGATCTTTCCGGGCACCGGAAGAGGGTATTCCGGGGGTTTGGTCGGGCTGATTCCGTATTCCACAAGCATAGTTTTGCCGTCGCCTTCCATGGTCATAGCCATACGTCCGACGATGTCGGCTCCGCCAAGGAAGTTGAATTTCATTTTCATGGGTTTTGTTCTCCTTTTGTACTGTTTTTGCCTGTCGTGGCGTGAATGGAGTTCGATACTCCGTGACATTGAGTGCATTAATATGTGTGCACGAATAGTGCACCTATTTGTTCGCCCTATATTATATTTATTTAAGGGAGAGTGAATGGCCGGGACGGAATTCGGGGCGGTCGGACGATCAAACCGACCCTCACGATATCCCAGATTACGGATACGGTCCGCTTACGGGATAACATACTGTTAATGTGCCAGATACATATTTACTGAACCATTCCGAACCCCGATTGGCGTAAACTATTATACTGGGATTGTTATACTAAGGCCATGAATGGTTGGGCAAAATGTGCCGGTTCGTTGTCCATACTCGCCGGCCTGGTTTACTTCATCGCCATCGTTCTCGCCGTGAATGAGAGTATCAGTCTCGGTGACAACGCACTGGTTGTTTTCATCAACAATAACAATTTCGACAAACTCGTATTATTCTCGGGCGGAATCCTTGCCTTCGGTGGTATATATGCCATCGCATCGGGTCTAAAGTACAAGAACAGTGCCACACCGACCCTTGGTGCGATGCAGATCGTCGCCGGCTTTGTGTTTGCCATCACTGCATTCGATGAGATCACAAACCTGTCTGCACACGTAATCGAGGTCAGCTATCTTATCGTCTTCCTTATGATCGCCGCAGCACTCGTTGTGCTCGGCGTCGAGAAAAAAGTTTACAACATCTCTGTCGCGGCACTCATACTTGCATACTGTGTGTTCGATCTTTATATCATCGGTACCTACGAGGGCATGCTCTTTATAATTGTAGGTATCGTCCTCGTGATCTTCTCCGGTGCCGCCATGATGATCCGTTCGCCCGCAACCGAGGTCGTCGAGACCGAGGAGGTCGAATCCGTTGTTGCCGAGCCCGAGGTCAGCAGGAGTCCCGCTCCCGCACCTGTTGCAGCCAACGCACCTCTTGACAGACCGGAGCCTGCCAAGGAAGAGGCAAAACCCGCTCCCAAGGCCGCCCCGGCCCCTGCGGTAGCGGCAAAGGCAGAACCTGTCAAAGAGGAAGTCAAGCCCGCTCCCGCACCCGTCGAGGAACCCAAGGCAGAACCTGTCAAGGTCGAACCCGTTCCCGTACCCGTAGAGGAACCCAAAGTGGCAGAACCGGTTCCCGAGGTCAAAAGCGAAGAGGACCTCCTTCTCGAGCAGGGATGGAAGGTCACTGTCGATACCGTCGGCGAGGAAAAGGCCGAGGAAATGAACGACACGGAGATCATGACCGTTATCAGCACTGCCGATCCGGAACTCTATGACAAGCTGTCCGCCATTACCGGAATCGTCATCGCCAAGGAAGAACCCAAGGCAGAACCTGTCAAAGAGGAAGTCAAGCCCGAGCCCGCTCCCGCACCGGCCAAGGCACCCGAACCCGTTGAAAAGAGCCTGTCGGATATCCTTCTCGAGCAGGGATGGAAGATCACCGTCGATACCGTCGGCGAGGAAAGGGCCGAGGAAATGAGCGATTACGAGATCATGGCCGTTCTCAGCGTCGCCGCGCCCAAACTCTATCAGAAACTGTCCGTTCTGACCGATATCGTCGTCGAAACAAATGAGGAAGAGCCCGAGGAGGTTGAACCCGAAGAGGAGGAAATCGTATACGACTTCAGTTATCTCAATCTCGAACCGGACACTCCCGAGGGATTGATGAGAAGGGCTTGCTGGAACAAAGGTCTTCGCTGCAGGCTGAACTACGGGCCATACTACATCCCCGTTGCTTTCGTCAAGAGCAAAGTCGCAGTCTACATCGACACCGACGCTCCGGACAACCGTAACGACGAGGCACTCAGAGACAAATCCTGGGTTGTTCTCCACTTCAACGAAGCCGATATCACCGACGGTCAAAAGGAAGCGCAGATCGTCGCCGACGCGGTCAAAGCGAATCTCCGCACCCTCAAGAAGAAGAAATCCAAGAAGGCAAAAACCAAACAGTGATCCGGGGGATTTTCCCCCAAACCTTTTCACCCAATGACCCAGCAGGTATTTTCCTGGGTCATGGATATTTTTATGATTTCGCGGGCCCGATTGTTATTTGGATGATTGATCCGATCCGTAATATGGCCGGTCGGTCATATGTAAATAAAATAATATATAGTTCGATAAAGTTGACGGCCTAATAGAGGCTGATTCAATGTTCTGTCCTGAATGCGGTTCGATGATGTTTCCTTCAGAAGGCAAATACGTTTGCAAGGGAAAAATTAAGGATAAAGTGTCTGGTAAATGGAGAGACTGCAACTACACCAAAGATATCGGCGGTGAGAAGAAGATCCTGAAGACCGAAATCAAAGACAATGCCATCTCGGTTATGGAAGATGATGCAGCCACTTTGCCTAAGCAGACTGTCATTTGCCCCAAATGCGGATTCAACGAAGCCTATTACACGATCAGACAGAACCGCGCTGCTGATGAACCTGAGACGATCTTTTATCGTTGCTGCAAGTGTAGCAATCGCTGGAATGTAAACTGAGGTTGGTCTCATGTTCAAAGCCGAACTCAAATCCGAAGTCCTCAAGAGCCTGGTGTATGTCGTCTCCACTCTTGTCGACGAAGTGAAACTCTGCGCTCACCCCGATTCTGTCACCATCCAAGCCATAGATCCCGCACACATTGCGATGGTCGACATCAGTGTCAATAAGGAGGGTGCGTTCCAGAGTTACGAAGCCGATGAGTCCGAAATAGGGCTCGATCTCGACAAGGTAAAGTCCATTCTCAAACTTGCCGGGCCTTCCGACATCATCAAAATGGAGCACGATCCCGACCAGGGCAGGCTCACCATCACCATCGGGAACATCGTAAGACGCATGTCGCTTGTCGAAACCAACGGAATAGTGAACCCAAGGATCCCCGATCTCGATTTCCCCGCATCGATCCAGATTCCGGTGGAGGAACTTCAGAAAGGTATCCGTGCTTCCGAATCCATTTCCGACCACCTCAAATTGACCCTTTCGCCGGAAAGTTTCATACTGTCCTGTGAGGGCGATCTGGACTTTGCCCGTCTGGAGCTTCCCGCTTCCGAGACCGTTGTGATCGATACTGACGTGACGGTCAGCAGCGACTATCCCCTTGATTTCTTTTCCAACATCATCAAGGTCATTCCTGCCGGTACCGTGGTCGAACTTAGGTTCAAGAACGATCATCCGATCATGGTAATCTTCTCCTTAGCCAAGGACTCAGTAAGGGTAAAATACCTTCTGGCACCCAGGTGCGATAACGAGTGATCCGATGTCCGATCTCAACGTTGATGAAATCCAGAATATGGCCAACAAGCTGAGGTTGGATGTTATCGAGATGACCACCGCGGCCGGATCCGGGCATCCCGGAGGATCGCTTTCCGCGGCCGATGCCGTCGCCGCCCTGTATTTCAGGGTGATGAACATAGATCCGTCCGATCCTTACATGGATGATCGCGACCGTTTCGTACTTTCAAAAGGACATGCGGCACCCGTTCTGTATTCGGCATTGGCAGAGAGAGGATATTTCCCCTGCGACGAATTGAAGACCCTACGTAAACTCGGCACCCGTCTTCAGGGCCATCCCGCATACCATGACGTGCCCGGTATCGAAGTGACCACTGGGTCTCTCGGTCAGGGGCTCAGTATGGCCTGCGGTATCGCAATGGCGGGTAAGATGGACGGCAAGGACTACCGTACTTTTTGTCTTCTCGGTGACGGAGAACTTCAGGAAGGGCAGAATTGGGAGGCCGCCATGTTCGCCCACACGTATGGATTGAACAGACTGATCGCACTCGTCGACAGGAACAGACTTCAGATTTCGGGCAATACCGAAGAGGTCATGCCCCTCGATCCCCTTCCCGAGAAGTTCAGGGCTTTCGGATGGAACGTGAACGTTATCGACGGTCACAACATCCGTCAGATCATCGACGCCTGCGACAAAGCCTCGAGGTCCAAGAAAAATCCCTCTGTCATTATTTTGAACACCGTCAAGGGAAAGGGCGTTTCATTCATGGAGAACAATGCCGGTTTCCACGGAAAGACGTGCAATCCGGAAGAATATGCAAAAGCGGTCGCAGAGCTTAAGGCGGTGATCAGATGAGTTCGGAGAAATTGGCACAGCGCAGTTATTACGGCAAAGGGTTGGCCACTCTCGCCGAGACCCACCCCGACGTGGTCGTGTTCGATGCCGATCTCGCCGGATCCACTAAGACATCAAGTTTCCAGAAGGTCGCACCGGAAAGGTTCGTTCAGTCGGGGATTGCGGAGGCCAATATGATCGGTGTTGCCGCCGGTATGGCCGCATCGGGCAAGGTGGTTTTCGCATCCACGTTCGGTGTTTTTGCAAGCGGACGTTGCTGGGAACAGATCCGGATGGCCGTCGCATACCCCAAGCTCAATGTAAAGGTCGTGGCAACCCACTGCGGACTTTCCGTCGGACCGGACGGTGCAACCCACCAGGCTCTCGAGGATATTGCGATCATGCGTGTTCTTCCGAACATGACCGTCGTCGTCCCCTGCGACGCATACGAGGCCTACGCGGCCACGCTGGCCATCGCAGACCATCCGGGGCCCGTGTACATGAGGATGGGCCGTTCGGAGTTCCCTGTCATCAAGAGCGAGGATTGTACGTTCACCGTCGGAAAGGCGGACGTTCTCCGCGAAGGTTCCGACATCACTTTGGTCGCCTGCGGACAAATGGTTCAGACCAGCATGGAGGCCGCAGCCCTTCTTGAGAAAGAGGGTATTTCCGCCGAAGTCGTGAACATGTCCACCATCAAGCCTTTGGACACTGATACACTTTTGAAATCGGTTAAGAAGACCGGTGCGGTGGTCACCGCAGAAGAACACAGCATCATCGGAGGACTCGGGTCCGCGGTGGCCGAATGTCTTGCCGAGAACTGCCCCGTTCCGCAGGGAAGGGTCGGTACCAAAGACACGTTCGGCGAATCCGGCGAGGCTGAGGAACTCCTTGCCAAATACGGACTCACTGCCAAAGATATCGTCGCCAAGGCGAAAGAAACACTCAAAAGAAAGAGATGATCCCATGAAAGTATTCATCGACACTGCAAATCTGGACATGATCAACGAAATCAACAGCTGGGGAATCCTTGACGGGGTAACCACCAACCCCAGTCTTGTTGCAAAAGAGAACACCGACACCCCCACCCGTGTTGCCGAGATCGCAAAGATCCTCGGAGACCGCCCCGTTTCTGCCGAGGTCATGGCCCTTGACGCAGAGGGAATGATCGCAGAGGGACGCGCTCTCGCGAAAATCGCGCCCAACGTCAATGTCAAACTTCCCATGTGCGTAGAGACTCTCAAGGCCACCAAGGTCCTTTCTTCCGAAGGTATCGACGTGAACGTGACACTCATATTCTCTCCACTCCAGGCACTTCTTGCGGCCAAGGCAGGTGCGAGGTATGTTTCGCCTTTCATCGGAAGACTCGACGACATCGGAGACCGCGGAAACGATATGCTCGCAGAGACGGTCCAGATCATCAAAGACTACGGATACGGAACCGAGGTCATCGCCGCCAGCATCAGGAATCCTATGCATGTCCTCGACGCTGCCGAGATGGGTTGCGACATCGCAACCATTCCCTACAACATTCTTCAGCTGATGGTCAAACATCCGAAGACCGACGAAGGAATCGCAAAATTCAAAGCCGACTACGAGAAAGTCAACGGCAAACAATGAGGAACCCTCGTGCCGGACATCACCGTTGTCGGAGCAGGTCCCGCCGGGACACTTTCTGCCAAATATCTGGCAGCGTCCGGTCGTGAAGTCGTAGTTCTCGAGGAACACAACCAATCCGGTCTGCCTCTTCACTGCGCGGGGGTCGTTTCCCCCGCAGTTATCCAGAACCTCGAAGTGCGCCCCAACATCTACGGGAGTATAACCTCTGCCGACGTGATCTTGCCCGACGGTTCTAAAATCGAGACGTCCAAAAAGGTGCCTTATGCATTCATAATCGATCGTTGCGATCTTGATTCGAAACTCGCGGACAGGGCTTTGGCGGCCGGTGCCGATATCCAATACGGCGTTCATTGCAAGAAATTTACCGTGGACCAGGACAAGGTTGTTGTCAAGACCAACAAGGAGGACTATTCTTCGGACCTGCTTGTCGGAGCCGACGGGCAAAGCTCCCTGATTGCAGCCTCGATCGGAAGCAATCAGGTAGAATTCAATCTTCTCGGTCTTCAGGTGGATCTGAAACTCCGTCCCGAATGCATGGACAAGATGATCCTCCGTCTCGGAAACAATCTGGCACCCGGGTTCTTCTCCTGGCAGTTACCCATCGACGATGAAACGACACGCATAGGTCTCGCCATTAGGCCTGAGTGCGGATCCCCTGCGGAATATCTTGCAAATCTCCTCCGTAACCTGGGTTATCAGGATGCGGAACGGATATCTGCCTATGCGGGCAAGATTCCGATGGGCGGGAGGCGCGTCACCTACTCCGACCGCATTCTGCTGGTCGGTGATGCCGCCGGACAGGTAAAGCCCGTATCCGGAGGGGGATTATACCCTATCACGAAGGTGGTGCCGATCCTGAAAGAGACCGTCGACCACGCATACTCCATGAACGTCTTCAGTTCGTCCGTACTGGCACTGTATGAACGCGGGTGGAAACGCGAGATCGGAAAATCGATTTCTAACGGTATGAAACTTCGCAGATATTACGACCGCCTGAGCGATGAAAATCTCAATACGATAGGTCACCTGTTCTCGCGGGAAGACGTTGTTGCGGAATTATCCAACATCGATATCGATGATCCCGGAAACGTCGTCAAACCGATCATGCGTCTCAAAGGGATCAAGACCCAGCTGCTTAAAAATTACGTCACCTCCAGGAATGCTGTCAAATGAAGCAGGTGTCCGAGGCCAAGGTCCCGGGTTCCGAAGCATCCAGGCTCATTCCTTTTTTGAAATCCAAAGGGTGGGTGGACCTGTCCGCCCGCATATCTTCCGAAGACGGCTATAAACTGGTCCCGATCCTCGACGGACATGAGGAGGACATCATAGGCCTGGGTCTTTCGTTCATCCGCGGGCCGGCTTACTCCGAGGCATCGAGACCGCCGGTGGAACGCATACGGGATATGCTTTCCGTTCTGATGCCGGATGAACTGGATCTTCTTCCCGATAAGTGGGAGATCGCGGGAGATACGGTCTCCATCAAGCTGGATCCTTCTCTTTTCAGGCACGCGCAGATCATAGGGGAGAGTTATGCAAAGGCTCTTGACGCGACGACCGTATTGGCAGATGTATCCGGAGTTTCCGGCGAGTTCCGTGAACCGGATATGCGGGTTTTGTTCGGAGAAGCGGGCGAATCCGTCAAGCTCGAGAACGGGATCCACTACTGTTTCGATGCGACAAAGGTCATGTTCGCATCCGGCAATCTGGTAGAGCGGAAGCGTATGAAGGACCTGGACTGCACCGGCGAGACCGTTGTCGATATGTTCGCGGGCATCGGTTATTTTTCCTTGCCTCTGGCCAAGTTCTCCGGCGCCCGCAGAGTGCTGTCCTGCGAGAAGAACCCCAACTCGTACAGATACCTGGTGAAGAATCTGGGTCTTAATGGGATCGGGAATATCATTCCGATTCTGGGCGATAACCGCTCGATACCGGGCAAACATTTCGCGGACCGTATCCTGATGGGTTACGTTCAGACAACTTCCGTATTTCTGCCGAAGGCGCTGGAATTGGCAAAACCAGGGTGTATCATCCACTATCACGACACATTCTCTGTGGGCAAGCAGGAACTTATGCTCAAAGAGATCTTCGACAGATATTGCGAACCCGAAGGATACGAGGTCCTGTCGTTGCGCGAGGTCAAATCCTTCGCACCTTCGGTATCGCATTATGTTGCGGATGTCCGTGTGTTCCGATCACACCGACTCGCCCGAACGGCAGGCCATGAGGAGGGTGTTCATTTTTTCCCTGTATTTTTCGCCGTTGGTTTCGATGACCTCTTTGACGAACGGCTTGAGGAATTCGGCGAAATCGTCATCTTCGGCACTTGTGGTAAAGTGCAGTTGGGCATTTTCGTCGTATAATCTGACGAATGCGGCCATCAGCACACGGCAGGAAGTATCCTTTGCAGTGGACGCCAGAGCGGTTTCCAGCAACATCGGATACCCCCCGACCTTGTATGCTTTGGCGAGAGAATCCGCCAATTTCGTCACATACCCCGGTTTGTTGAATACCGGCAGCGAGTTGACGACATCGAGAGAAATGAATTCTCTGTAGGCGGTGTCCAACACCATCGAGGGAGAAGACCTGGGTTTTTCAGTGTATCTCTCGGAGAACTCGTCGGAGGTGAATGCCGCGATTATCTCCTTCCAGTTATTGTCCCAGAGGATCGATATGGCCTCCGCGGTTTTTCCATTTTTAAGGACGACCGGCATCGGGTTCTTCTCAAGGAGGGTCTTGAGGCCCGTCTTCTCGTCATCCGGGCCCTCCAGAGCTGTGATGAACCCTTCCAGATCCGAACCGAAGTTCTTCTCTCCGACGATCAGTGTAAGTCCGTCGCTCTGGGAAAGGTAGCCCAGTCTCTCTCTTTTGATCTTTTCGAGCAGGATCTTGTCGGTCAGTTTGCCGAGCATGTACGATTTGAGGTCCTCATCCGTGATCTTGACCACTCCGGAATCGTTCTCTGCATGGTATTTGTGTTCGATGGTGACCTCGAAATCATCCAACGGATCGACGGCACAGAGTTTGGATACCAGGTGCGCCAGTGTCGGGACCTCTTTAACACAGTCCTCGCATATGTGGATGGTCCTGTCCAGGGATTTCACGTGGATGTTGAGGGATACCGCGCCTTTGTGACCGCAGTCGATGCCGTCGTCTTTGAATTTGTACGGGGTGTCCCACCATGTATCGTAGAGGTAGTCTTCAGGCAGGTTCGGTTTGTCGGAGCATACGAGACCGTCGGAGAACGAATAGAGGTGCAGTTTGTACCTTTTGATGATGGGGTTGTAATAAAGAAGCCTGACCTTCGGATCGTCGTAGTGCTGGCAACCGATCAGCAGCGATGCGTTGACAGAACCTCTGACCGCATAGGGGACCCTCTCTCCCCCGATGTTGGCAGTGGCAAGCAGGGGGATCTTTCCGGCGGCGCTCAACGATATGGTGCCTGCATAAGCTTTTGCCATATCGTCGAAGAAACCTTTGGATGCATATTTCAGGCACACGGACTCGTCGTTCTTGTGTTCGGCCACCTTGTCTATGTCTTTGAAGACCTTGTCGAACACACATTTCCTGCAGCCTCCGGCGCACATCGGTCTGAGGAGACTGGGGTTGTCTGCGATATCCTTAGAACGGCCGATGATGTCGTCTTCCAATCTTTTGGAAGCCTGTTTGACACCTCTCATCCTAAGATGTTTCTTCTCTGCCATACGGTGGGGATGTCCGCGCTGATAAATTATATATTCGGTCGGTTTCGAATCAATCTTTGTTTGAAACCGCGCAAATCGCCATAGCACCCATTATATGTCTGTCAGAGGATTACATCATGTGAACGACATCATCGCCACAACCGCGTCGGACATACGCGAAATGCGCGTCCGCGGTGCAGGAAAAATAGCCCGTGCCGGGGCATCCGCCCTCGTATCTTTTGCAGAGTTTTATGCCGGTTCGGATCTCGATACTTTCAGATCGGACGTGAACCGGATGGCGGAGGTTCTACTTTCCTCCAGGCCGACCGCCGTTTCTCTATGGAACGGTGTCCGCTATACTATCAAAGAGGTTGATTCCGCGGAGGCGTTTTCGACCGCACGCGAATCCGTCATATCGAACGGCAATACGTTCATCAGATCCTCGGAGGAAGCGGTACGGAAGATCGCGAAGATCGGTGCCCGGAGGATCTCCGACGGAGAGGTCCTAATGACCCATTGCAACAGTTCTGCGGCCATATCCGTACTCGCGGAAGCCGTTCGTCAGGGAAAGGATATCAAAGTGTACGCCACCGAATCCCGGCCCTGGCGTCAGGGGATACTCACCGTCAACGATCTTCACGATGCGGGAGTGGACGTCACCCTGATCATCGACAGCGCGGTCCGCAGCGTGATGTCCAAGGTGGACAGGGTGTTCGTGGGCGCGGATACCATAACCTCGTCCGGATCGCTCATCAACAAGATCGGGACGTCCCAGGTGGCCATGGCCGCCCGCGGGGCGGGAGCGGAGTTCAACGTATGCAGTGAAACATACAAATTCTCCCCGAAGACAATGTTCGGGGATACCGTTACCCTCGAGGAACGCAACATAGAGGAAGTCGTCAGACCCGGCGAAATACCCGAGGGCGTCAGGGTGTTCAATCCCGTGTTCGATTCGACTCCCGCATGGTACATAGACAACATCATCACCGAGCTGGGGATAATGTCCCCCGGCTCCGTATACGGCGTGATGGTCAAACAACTTGGAGAATCTGTTTTTGAAAAGGGGATCTGAAATGAGCACTAATTCATATCTGGCACTTGGCGAGAATATCGATCTCGAGGGATACGTCGTTTGCAAGTATCGCGTAACAACGGACCTTCCTATGGAAAAGGCGGCGGAAGCCATCGCCGCCGAGCAATCGACCGGCACCTGGACAGGGATCTCCACGCTCAACGACGAGGTATTCCGCAATTATGCCGCCAAGGTCACGGAGATCGACGGGGACATGATAACGGTCGCATTCCCGGTCGAGGATTTCAGTATAAAGGTCGGTGCGGTCCCCCAGATCCTCTCGGTGATCGCAGGCAACCTGTTCGGACTAGGTGCCCTGAAAGGCGTCAGGTTGGAGGATGTCGTATTTCCGAAGGAAATCCTGAAACAGTACAAAGGTCCCAAGTTCGGCGATGAGGGACTCAGACAGATCCTTCACAGGCCGGTGAAGCCGTTGGTGGGAACGATCGTGAAACCGAAGATAGGGCTCTCCCCCAAGGCCACCGCCGATTATATCTACGAAGCCGGGAGCGGCGGGCTCACCAACGGAAAGGACGACGAGACCTTGGTGGACCAGACATTCTGCCCCATAGAGGAACGCACCAAACGTGTTGCGGAGGCACTGGACCGTCTGCGCGAAGAAGGACACTACATGGTCCACGCGATCAATATCAGCACCAACGGTCAGGATATCCGCGACCTTGCCGAGGATGTACAATCCTGGGGTGCGACACAGCTGATGGTCGATGTTCTTACCTGCGGATACGGAGCGATCCAGGCCGTTGCGGAAGATCCGAAGATCAAAGTGCCGGTGCACGTACACCGCACCATGCATGCCGCCATGACGAAGGATCCGAGGAACGGTATCTCGATGCGCGTGGTATCCAAACTGGTCCGTATGTGCGGAGGAGATGCGCTTCATATTGGAACTCTCGGCGTAGGCAAGATGGAAGGCGCCATTTCCGAGGGAAAGCTCAACCAGGATGCCTGCCAGTCCGATGACGTTCCCTACAGGAGGGTCATGCCTGTCTGCTCCGGCGGCGTATATCCCGGAATCGTTCCGTCCATCATCAAGGCGGCCGGTTCGAACAATCTGCAGATCCAGGCCGGAGGCGGAGTCGCAGGTCATCCCGAGGGTGTACGTGCGGGGGCCATGGCAATGTGCCAGGCGGTCGATTCTGCGATGGAAGGGATCTCTTTGGAAGAGTATGCCGAGACGCACCGTGAGCTCAAACTCGCTCTCGAAAGGTGGCCCAGATGAAGTTCAAGGTCAAACTCGTCGATCTGATGTCCGGGATGGCAGTGTGCGCGTTGAATCTGAAGGATAGCTCGGAGTTGGGCGTCAAAGAGAACGATCGCATCCAGCTTACCGGCCCCAAGGGAGAGATGACCGTATTGCTGGTGACCTCCGACCGGTTTGTCGAGCTGGGGGCCGTGCTGATCCCCTCAAAGGTCGCCAAAAGGATCGGTGCGGTCGACGGTACCGAGATCGACGCCGTTTTTTCTCCGGCTCCGGAAAGCGTGCGTTCCATCCGCAAGAAAATGGACAATGTCAAACTGTCGGAGAAGGAGATAACGTCCATCGTTCACGACATCTATCGGGGAAGTCTTTCCAATATCGAGGTGTCGGCTTGGCTGACCGCTCTTTACATCAACGGCATGGACATCGAGGAGATTGCCTATTTCACCAATGCGATGGTCGATACCGGGGACAGAGTCCCCTTCGCGAAGGGGCCCATCTTCGATTTTCACAGTGTCGGGGGAGTGCCGGGGAACAAGGTGACCCCGATCGTCGTTTCCATAGTCGCGGCCGCAGGCCTTATGATTCCCAAGACCTCCTCCCGGGCGATCAGCAGCGCATGCGGCACTTCCGATTTCGTCGAGACGTTCTGCGATGTCGAGTTCAGTGCCGAACGTCTCAAAGAGATTGGAGAATCCGTCGGAGGCGCATTCGTATGGGGAGGTTCCATGAACCTGGCCCCCGTGGACGATATCGTGATAAACATCGAACATCCCCTCGGCATCAACCCGCGGCCCCAGATGCTCGCATCCATCCTCAGCAAGAAACTTGCGATCAACGCCAATTACCTGTTGGTCGACATACCTACCGGGGCTGGTACCAAAGTGCCGACCTTGGAGGTTGCGAAAAGCTATGCCCGCGACCTGATGGACCTCGGTGAGAAGATAGGGGTCCATGTCGAGTGCGCCATAACCTATGCGGACCAGCCTGTCGGGTCCGCAATCGGACCCATCCTTGAGGCCAGGGAGTGCATAAGTATCCTGGAAGGCAACGAGCATCCCGCCAGCGTCATAGAGAAGGCCTGCGACTGCGCAGGCATCCTTTTGGAAATGGGCGGTTTCCAGAACGGTGTGGAGATGGCCCGCGAGATCCTGAAGTCCGGAAAGGCTCATGAGAAATTCATCGAGATTGTCGTCGCACAGGGCGGAAGGAAAGATCTCAAGTCCGCCGATCTCGTGCCTGGCACATATACCTGCGACATCGTTTCCAGGAAATGCGGATATGTCCACAGCATCAACAACAAGGATATCGTCGCCATCGCAAAGGCCTGCGGAGCACCGTCCGACAAAGGTGCCGGACTCCTCGTGATGAAGAAGAAAGGCCAGCGGGTGGAGGAAGGGGATGTTCTTTTCACCCTTTTTGCCGACAATCCCGTGAAACTGGAACGTGCGAAAGAGATTTCCGAAAGATACTGCCCGGTCATAATCGAAGGCATGCTTCTCAAAAGGGTCACCGCCACGAATTTCAGGTGATCCGGGGGGTTCGGCACCCCCGATATTTTTACGGGAGAACACGGTCCGTATCTGCGGGACCGTGGGCCAAACCGTGACATCCGTCCGGAATAACGAGACCCAGATTATAGGGACCCTCTTCGGAACCGCATATTGCCGATTACCGGCATTTTGTTGGACCTTCCACAACACTCGCGTGCGTACTATTATAACGCAGTTGTAGGTATAGCCGAATATGACCGCCAACCTGATCCTAGGCAAGGACGTTTCGGAATCCATCTATTCCGATCTCCGCGGCAGGATATTCGCACTCAAGGCCAAAGGCATCACACCCGGTCTTGCGGTGATCATGGTGGGAAACGATCCTGCATCCAGGACCTACGTCGGGATGAAGGATAAAAAATGCAACGAGTTGGGGATCCGGTCCGTTCAGATCGCATTTCCGGAACATACTACCCAGGAAGAGCTCATTTCAAAGATCGAGGAACTCAATTTCGACTCCAATATCCACGGGATCCTCGTACAGCTCCCTCTGCCCGAACACATCAGCCAGTCCGCGGTGATACGTGCCATATCGCCTTTCAAGGATGTCGACTGCTTCCATCCGTTCAATCTGGGCCGCATGATCATCGGCGAGGCCGAGTTCCTTCCTGCGACGCCCGCGGGTATCCGCGAACTTATCCGCTACTACGGGTTCGAGACCGCGGGAAAACACGTTGTCATCGTTGGCCGCAGCAACATCGTGGGCAAACCGTTGGCGAACATACTGATCCAGAAAGGGGAATGTGCCGATGCCACCGTCACCGTGGTCAATTCCCGTACTTCGAATATAGAGGATTACACGCGGACCGCGGACATTCTGATCGTGGCCATAGGCCGTCCGCGGTTTATCAAAGCCGATATGGTGAAGGAAGGGGCCGTGATCATAGATGTGGGAACAAACCGCATACCCGACCCATCGGCCAAAAACGGCAGCAGACTTGTCGGCGATGTGGATTTCGATGCGGTCAGGGAACGTGTTTCGGCGATCACCCCCGTTCCCGGAGGAGTAGGTCCTATGACGATCTGCATGCTTATGGCGAACACGGTCAAGGCGGCGGAGACGGGGGTCAAGGAATGATCAACGAGTGCGAGGAGCACGGATATTTCCGTAAGGAAAAGTGCCCCGTTTGCGGGCGCAAAGGGAAATTCGTGATGAACGACGTCGAGGTGGAAAAACTGGGCCGCATGATGGCCGCCATACTCCGTCACGGAAAGTTCTCTCCCGAGATGAACGACCAGGGATATGTCAGCATCCAGTCGGTCGTGGACATCATCCGCGCCCACAACACCCGCGTAAAATGGCTCAGGCCGTTCCACATCGACGCATTGGCCCTTACGGATCCTAAAGGACGGTATCAGATCCGCGGCAATTTCGTCCGTGCCACATACGGTCACACCGTCAAACTCGATCTGCGTCTGCCGACGGAGAACATTCCTGACATACTGTATTACCCCGCCCCGCCCGAGAACGTGGACGTCATTCTGGAAGAGGGGCTCTTTCCCGCCGACCGTGCAATGGTGCATCTGTCCGCCACTTACGGGGACGCATGTTCCGCCGGAGAGGCAAGGCTGGAAGATCCGGTGGTCCTTGCGATCGATTCGGTCAGGTCTGCCGAGAAAGGACATCCGATAGGGAAAGCTTCCAAAACAGTGTTCTTGTGCGACGAAGTTCCCGCCGATTGCATATCGGTTGCTAACGAAGGATCTAACGAGGATGAGTAAATGGTTATTGTTCTGCGCCCCGATGAAGTACGTCAGAAATACGGTAAAATGTTCTGCAAAGGTTTTTTCACCATTGTGGACGAGAAATGCGGAAAGGCACGCATCGTCGAGAAATGCATCTCCCGCGGGCCGGGAGAATGGGATGTGGTCAACCGCAGGAAGGCCGGCGGCGTGATCGACAGTATCGCGATGGACGGCTCCACCCTTGTCATGGATGTCACGATCGGCGAGAGGGACCTCAGGTTCGGCCCCGTGTCGAACGATATCGGCGGCCAGGGTCTGAAGGCATTCCGGGTCGAAGGAGATGTCGTACGGACCACCTGGTACGGTATCGCCGGCGCATCTGTGGGGATCGGTGCATGCATCCCCCAGTGCGAAGACGTCATCAGGACCGAATATCCCGACGATTTCAAGATTGGCGGCGGATACGAGGCACACGTGGACATAATCACGCCCAAGTTCGTCCGCGTCGTCGTAGGCGTCGACGATACTGATACTAAGCAGAAAGGCGCAACCTGGGTCACCGCGCTCGCAATGGCGCAGGAATGCCCCATGGGACATTTTCTCGAACATAAGATCATCCAGATGAACCCGAAAGTTCCAAACAAGACCACCAACTGCTGTTCTTCCGCCGTCACTTTCGCGGTAAAGGAAGAGGACGTATCCAAACTGGTCGAATATTGCTACGATTACATCAAGAAGCACTCCTATTCCACCGATGCGGTCATGACAGTATATCAGGGACTTTCCATTCCCAAGGCCCTTACGGATTTCGGGTGGAGTGCAAAGAGCGTGATGTACAAACTCGAAGATGCGGAGAAGATCGCATCGGACTGCGGCGTTCAGATCATCCAGGTGACCGGCAGTGGCGGAACCATCGGGGCGGTAGCAGCCATCGGGTGCGTCGATCTGGGGCCTGATGCGGCCGACGTTTCGGAGGACTGAAGCTCTTGTCCAACCATGATATCCTTTCAAAACCGCTGTATGCGAGGTACGAACGCCGTTTGGATGAAGAGGTCCGCAAAGGGCCGATACCCAAGCATATCGGGATCATCATGGATGGCAACCGCCGTTATGCCAACGAGTACCTGAATTCCGACATCAGCGAAGGCCACCGTCTCGGAGAGAAGAAGATCGAATCGGTGATGGACTGGTGTCTCGACCTCGGCGTGAAATACATAACATTATACGCATTCTCATCCGAGAATTTCAAGAGGGACCAGGACGAGGTAAATTTCCTTATGGATATGGCGGAAGCTTCGTTCTATCAGATGGCGGACAATCCCAAGATCCACAAACACAAGGTGGCCATCCGTGCCATCGGAGATCTCGACGCTCTGCCGGAGGCGGTCAACAAGGCCATCGATTACGCCTACGAACGTACGAAAGACTACACGGAAATGGTGATCAACATCTGTCTCGCATACGGCGGACGGCAGGAGATCATTCAGGCCGTGAAGGAGATCGCCTCGAAGATACAGGCAGGCAATATCGATCTCGAAGATATCACCGAGGAGCTGTTCTCGGAACACCTCTATACCGGAAACATGCCGGATCCAGATCTCATCCTCCGTACGTCAGGAGAGGTAAGGGTCTCAAACTTCCTTTTGTGGCAACTGGCGTATTCCGAACTGTATTTCACGGATATCTATTGGCCTGGATTCAGACACATAGACTTCCTCAGGGCGATAAGGTCGTACCAACAGCGTAACCGCAGATTCGGAGAGTGATCCATGTCCCGTTACGACATGGTGTTCCTTCATGCACCGAGTGTATACGATTTCAGAAAAAAACCCATATTCTACGGCCCTGTGAGCGATGTCATTCCTTCGTCTCCAGTCTTCGAGATGTACCCCATCGGGTTCATGACGATCTCCGCACACCTCATCGAAGCGGGATACCGCACCAGGATCGTCAACATCGCAGGTCAGATGCTGGCCGACGAGAAGTTCGATGTCGAACGCAAGATACGCAAGATCGATGCGGATGTGTACGGTATCGACCTTCATTGGATGCCCCATGCCCACGGTGCCATAGAGCTGGCGAAGATCGTAAAGAAGTACCACCCCGATGCGAAGGTCGAGTTCGGGGGATTCACTTCCTCTTATTTTTACGACGAGCTGATCCGCCGGCCGGAAATCGACTTTGTGATGAGGGGCGACACCACCGAGGTTCCTACGGTGAAACTGTTGGATACCCTCAGCAAGGGCGGTGATCTGTCCCAGGTACCGAATCTCGTATGGAAAGACGACGACGGCAAGATCCGTGATAACGGGCTGACCTACAGCCTCACTTCCCTGGACAGCGTTATTTTCGATTACGGCGTGATGATCAAGAACGTCATGCGTACGCTCGATGTTGCCGGGTCGTTGCCTTGGAAAGCCTGGGCGAAGACCCCCCTGACCTCCGTTTTCACGGTCAGAGGGTGTTCTATCAACTGTGCCGAATGCGGCGGTTCGCATTATGCTAACGGTAGAGTGGTCTGCAGGAACGCCCCCGCCTACCGCAGCCCCAAGAAACTGGCGGAGGATGTGGCAGGCATCAACAGTTACATGAAAGCTCCCATATTCATCGTCGGAGACCTCAGACAGGCAGGGATGAAGTATGCGGAGGAGTTCCTTAAGGAGGTTCGCGAACTCGATGTCGACAATCATTTCGTGATCGAACTCTTCCGTGGAGGGAATGCCGAATACTTCCGTATGTGCGACAGTGCATTCCCGGCCGGCTGGAGTATCGAGTTCTCGCCCGACTCGTATGACGAATCCGTGCGCCTTGCACTCGGCAAGCCGTATACCAACGACGCCATCGAAAAGACCCTTCCTGCGGCTTTCGACAACGGCTGCAGCAGGTTCGATATGTTCTTCATGACGGGTCTTCCGCAGCAGACGCGCGAGTCTGCGTTGGATTCGGCGAGAGGTGCGAAAAAACTATGGGATTGCGTAAAAAAGGACGATGCGCTGTTCATCTACGACTCGCCGTTCGCACCGTTCGTCGATCCCGGAAGCAGGGCATTCGAAGAACCCGACAAATGGGGATACAAACTTCGTGCAAGAACCTTGGAAGACCATCGGAAGCTGCTCGACAATCCCTCCTGGAAACATGTCCTTTCGTACGAGACCGTGTGGATGAACCGCGACGAGATCGCCGAGACCTCGTACGATGCCGCCATCGAACTTACACTCAGGGAAATGGAAACCGGGCGCATATCCGAGGAGGCCGCCCGGGCCAGAAACGAACGTACCGAGAATGCACGCGAGATCATGCACACCATCGACGAAGCATTGAAACTCAAAGACCCAGAAGAGCAGAATGCACGCTTATGGTCGATAAAGGACGAAGGCATCAGACTGATGGACTCCACTATCACCGACAAGAACGATCTCGACTGGAGGACTGGATCGATCTGGTCCAACGCACCCCGGGTCGCGATCGGATTGATGAAAGATCTGTTCCACCATAGATCGTGATTCCGGAGTTTCATTCTTTTCCCATTTCCGCGGATCTTTTCACGCATGCATCGACGCAGTGGATCATGACGTCCTCGAAGTGTTCGTTACGGAGGACCTTCACGCCTTCGATCGTGGTTCCTCCCGGGGAGCAGACGCCGTCCACGAGGGCGTCTGTTTTCATACCCGATTCAAGGATCATCTTTCCCGCACCGACCATTGACTGGGCCGCCAATACCGTGGCCTGTTCCTCGGAAAGACCGTATTTCATTCCCGCGACGATGAGCGCATGGGCGGCCATGTACAGATATGCGGGCGAACTTCCGCATATTCCGGTCACCGCATCAAGTTCGGATTCCTTGACCTCGACGGCAAGTCCGATGGCGGACAGGACCGTCTCGACAATTTTCCTGTCGTCCTCGGTGCATCCGTTGCCCATAACATACCCAGCGGCGCCTTCGAGAACCATGCAGCAGTGGTTGGGCATGACCCTTACGATGCGTGCGTCGGGCGCATAGGTCTGCAGAGCGCTGAGTTTGACGCCGGCCGCGATACTGATCAGAAGATGATCCTTTCCGACGCGGAACCCCTCTTCTCTGAAGAGCGAAGCGATATATTTCGGCTTGA
Source organism: Acutalibacteraceae bacterium (assembly GCA_963646785.1). Taxonomy (GTDB): domain Archaea; phylum Thermoplasmatota; class Thermoplasmata; order Methanomassiliicoccales; family Methanomethylophilaceae; genus Methanomethylophilus. The sequence goes on along the minus strand of CAVIXW010000004.1, from coordinate 228 downwards.
TGGCAAGTACGACGACATCTGCGAGGTCCTGCATCTCCGTGGCCTTCGAAAACATCCTGATTCCGTATTTCTGGGTCATTTTATTTCTGGTGGCCTCGGAAGGTGCACATGCGACGATTTCGTCTTTGCTGTAAACGTTCTTGGCAATCAGTCCGTCGATCATGGCCCCGGCCATTCTGCCGGCACCGACGAAACCTATCTTAGCTTTCATGGGCCGCTCACCCAGTT
>CAVIXW010000003.1:0-37709 GCA_963646785.1 Acutalibacteraceae bacterium | reverse complement strand
GCGGGCAGGGGGGGATACCGCCGTTTAGGGTCAAATCGTTCCTTCACGCGCGTATTGTAGATGTGTCTAGGTCGGGTTTTAACTCAGGTTATCTCTATCAAGTCGTGGTCTAGATCCCGTTCGTTGCGCTCGCGTGATCCGTCCTGGGGTTGAGCGGGGCGCCTCGGCAGGACCTGTGCGCCGGGTCGCGTCCGGGGCTAGGCCTGAGGCTTGCGCGCGTCCGGACGCGCCCTGTCGGCGCGAACATAGGGCGTGGGCTCCGCCCTGCGTACCTTGCGGTACATGGGTGAAAGAGGAATGTGGAGAAGAGCCAGATGCGAGGATTAGCAATTTTGATAAAGCATACCGGGGAAGAGACACTGACATATGCGGTAGTTGAATCCGATGCCGATATCTTCCTCCGCGATGTGTTTGAGTCCCTAATGTCGTTGGGGCTTAGGAACCTGAAAAACCAGCGATGTCTGGATAAGTATGGTCCCCACTCCCTGATTTGAACAGGGGACCTGCTGATTTCAGCGGCTGTATCGGATCTCTCCGAGAACACTCTACAGTCAGCCGCTCTAGCCAGTCTGAGCTAAGTGGGGATTATGAGAGCATAATCATGCGGTATTTAAAGATTGTCGGGCCCCGTAATCTGGCACATTGGAGTCATCTGATATACCCGAGGTCGGTATCGGTCGACTTTTGCTGTTCGGTAGCTTTGCTGGTAAGGTCTTCGATCTTACTGCTTTCTTCTTCGAGTTCTTTGAGCTGAAGATCTTCGATATGGAACAGCTTTCCGAGTACGTTGAGGATACAGATTGCACTTCCTGGGTCTGCAAAGAATCCGGAGGTCTCTCCCATAAGACAGAACGAATCGATGTCGTTTATCTGACCGAGTCCGAGGAATAAGCCCGCCGCACCCACGATACCCAATTTGGGTTCGCCCGGGTTGAATGTGACGCCTGCCTTTTCAAGATCTTCTTTAAGTTCGATTTTTGTGACCGCACCGAACACATGTCTGTCCTTTATGATCTGCCCGACACCGTATCCGCCGAGTGTGATGATCTGTTTGGTGCCGTAGGAAAGAAGGACCTCCATGATGTCCTCGGCAAGAATGAACTGTCCTTCGGCGGAATTCCCCTGGTAATCTCCCCTGAGGAAGATGATATCCTGACCTTCGGGGGTGCGGGCATACCAAAGTTCATTGCACGCCATCTTTACGACATTGTTTTCATCCGGGATGACCTGCGGGGGATAGTTCATAGAATATATCGATGCGAATTTCTCGGCTTTCAGGATCTCCGAGAAATGATCTCCGGCGATTTTCCCCACATTGCCGATCCCGGGGAGTGCGCTGATGAAAACCGGATTTTTGAGCAGAGGCCTGGAATCAAATTTTACGATATTTTCCATTGTCTCCGTACTCCTGTTTGATGCTTATGCGACGATACTTGCCGTATTTGTCCTCGGGGGAGAAACGCGAAGGGGCCGGCGATACGGTCTTCGCAGAACATTTTTCACAGTTGTCAAAAAGAGTGTAACGTCCGCATTCGGGACATTTACGTAACTGTGAGTTCATATCATTTGTTCTCGCGCTTGAGAACGGCAACCCCGCCGTCTTTCTCGAGGCTGTTGATCGCAGCTGTGGAGATTTTCTTGAGGGCGTCTTCCGCCGATTTGTACTCGGTGGAGTTGACGACCACTCTGTACCTGGGGGAACCGACACAGGTGATCTGCGCATCGGTGCTTCCGGCAGCATCCAATCCCGCAAGGAGTGCTTTTCTGATAAGTTCGATTCCATTGGGTGCCGAAGAGGTCATCTCCAATGTGGCTTCGATCTGGACCGCGGGCGGTGCGATGTTCTCTTTCGCAACTTCGACGAACGCATCGACCCAGTTACCGGAATAATCCTGGGTGAATGCGACCGTGTCCGCAACGACGCTTTCGAACGCATCGTAAAGCGTGCCGTAGTCTTCCAGCATGGTGCATCCGAATTCATCGAAGGCCTTGTCGACATCGATCTTGAGCCTTTCGGCCACGATCTCGAGAAGTTTTTCGGCCTTCTTCTCGTTCTTCCACTGCTGGATTCTTTCTCTTTTCTGGTGATCGTTGACGGACTTCAGAGAAAGGTCGATGTGACCTTTCTGGGAGTCGACGCCGAGAACCTTACAGACTATTTTCTGTCCTTCTCTGATGTAGTCTCTGATGTATTTGACCCAGCCAGTGGCTACGTCCCTTACATGGATGAACCCTTCTTTTTCGTCGTATTCGTCAAGGGTGACGAAGGCACCGAAATTCTTAACGGAAGTAACGGTGCAGACTACGAGTTCTCCGTTCTCGGGAAAGCCTCTGGCCCGGGACATCAGCCGACCACCTCAAGGACTTCGCCGCTGATCTCTCCGTTTCCACCCTTGGGGGTGACGAGAACGGATCCGCAGACACTGCAAAGCACCTTGGTAGCGGCCTTCTTGAAGACGATCTGTTCGTTTCCGCAGTCGGGACATTTGACTTTAACAAAGTTGTTGGTCATGCAAATCACTCCGTGAGCTCGAACTTCTTGGCCCTGATGCAGGAGGTGAGGTGGGCTTTCTTGCACTGTTCGCACCTGTATCTGATGTTGACCCTCTTGGTGGGCTTCTCCCTACCTTCGGGCTTAGGCCTGGGGAAACCTCCGTAACCGGAAGTGACCTCCCTGAATCTCCTCTGACCCCATTTGAGCTCGCTTGCTTTCTTCTTCTTTACCCTCTCGACGGCATGGCTGGTGTGGGTGCCGCAGAAGGGGCAGTATGTTTTGATAGTTCTCGGCATTTTCATTAAAATCACCTAATGAAATTCAATACAACCAGCGTCTATACGCAGGTTCTATATAAACTTCGGTACTTTTAGTATATTATATAATACTGCGACATCACTCGCGGATCTCGACGGTTCCGTCCGAGTGGGCGATGACCACCGCACGGACCATGTTTATGAAGAGGCCGCACTCGACAACGCCCGGAATGCGGTTCAACGCCGATTCGGTGAATGCGAGGTAGTCGATACCCTTCTCGAACTTGCAGTCGTAGATCATGTTGCCGCTGTCGGTCAGATAGGGTTCGTTGCCTTTCATCCTCAGGACCGGTTCGCAACCCTGTCTTTTCAGACCGTAGGCGGTATGCTCGTGTCCGAAAGTGATGACCTCCACGGGGAGCGATACCCTGGTGCCGATCTTCTCGACGAGTTTGCTCTCGTCGACGACGATGATCTCCTCGACAGATGCGGCCGCTACGATCTTTTCATGCAGAAGTGCGCCGCCGAGACCTTTGATTAGGTTCATGGAAGGGTCGACCTCGTCGGCTCCGTCGATGGTGACGTCGATGTGGTCGACATCGTTCAGGCTCATGATGCTGATGCCGTTCTCCAGTGCAAGACGTTCGGTGGTGTTGGAGGTCGCCACGCATTTGAGGTTGTATCCCTGCTTTACCAGTTCCGCCACTTTCAGGATGACGAAATATGCGGTCGACCCAGTTCCGAGCCCGACGGTCATTCCGTCCCTGACGAACGTCTCTACGGCTTTTTCCGCCGCGGCCTTTTTCATTTGGTTCTGATCGATCTCTGCCACATCTATCACTGAGTGACCGATATGTGAAAAATTACATTAATGTAACGTTATTCCGCCAGTATGCGTTTGGCTTCATTGTATTCGGGCGGCAAGGATTCTTCGTTCTCACTGTATGTGGCCGAACAGATGGGTCACGAGGTTCCGTACCTTGTGAACATAGTGCCGAAGGACAAAGCTTCCTGGATCTTCCACACTCCGAACCTCGATGCGGTCCCGGCGATGGCCGCGGCCATGGGCAAGGAACTCGTTCTCGGCCACAGCACCGGCGAGGAAGAAAGCGATCTCCTGGGTCTTCATGACGCTTTGGAATGTCTCGATGTCGAAGGCATCGTCACGGGCGCAGTATGGTCCGATTACCAGTGGGATCGGATGAACGCGGTATGTGAGGATCTGGGCCTCAAGCTGATCGCCCCCATGTGGAGGAAGGACCAGGATATGCTCATGGAGCAGATCATCGACTCGGGCATTCAGGCGGTCATAGTCGGGTGCTACGCGGAAGGTTTCGACGAATCCTGGTTGGGGCGTCCGATAAATTCCGAAACTCTTGCCGAACTGAAGAAACTCCGGGAAAAATACGGGATTAGCATAATGGGCGAGGGCGGGGAGTACGAGTCCATGACCTTATGTTCCCCGCTGTTCTCGTATCCTCTGGAGATCGCCGGTTCCGTCAACGAATGGTCCCGTAACAACGGGACCATGGTTGTTTCGGGACTCAGGCCTTCGAAGGATCCGAACCATCGCTGTTTTTGAGGTACATAGGTTCGAAATGCCTCATCCTGAGGGCATTCAGGGTCACCGACAGCGAGGAGCAGGACATCGCGGCCGCGGCGAGCATGGGCATATGGCTGAATTCGCTCATGCCCAGAAGGTAGGGCAGGCCTGCGGCGACAGGTATGCAGATTGCGTTGTAAACGAATGCAAGGAACAGATTCTGTTTGATGTTGCGGATCGTGGTCTTCCCAATCTCGATCGCGGTGGGTACCGTTCTGAGGTCATCGTTCATCAGGATCACGTCCGATGCGCCTATGGCAATGTCCGTTCCCGAACCAACGGCCATTCCGACATTTGCCTGGGTCAGTGCCGGGGCATCGTTTATGCCGTCTCCGACCATGGCGACGGTCTTCTGCATCAGCTGGTATTTTTTCACGGATTCGATCTTGTTCTGCGGAAGGGCTTCGAACATCACCTCGTCGATGCCGACCTCGGAAGCTACCGCTTTTGCGGTGGACTCGTTGTCTCCCGTTATCATCACGGGGGTGGCACCCAGGGATTTGATGTAGCTGATCGCTTCGGCAGAGGTCTTCTTTATCGGGTCCGCAACGGCGATAAGCCCCCTGACCGCTTGGTCGAGAGAGACATAAAGGCAGGTCTTGGCCTTCCGGGCGATGCCGTTATACTGATCTGCGAAGTGCGAGGTGTCGAGACCCAGGTCGTCAATCAAGGCCTTGTTGCCGACGGCGACCTGCATTCCGTTCACCGAGCAACAGATACCTTTCCCGATCAGGTTTTCGAAGCCGGAGTGGGATTGTATCCCGATGCCCTTCTTCTCTGCGTCCCTTACAATGGCCCGGGCGATCGGATGTTGCGAATCGAATTCAGCGGATGCCACAAGACCCAGAAATTCCGTATGGTCCATGTCGGTCACGATATCAGTGACATCTGGTCTTCCCTCTGTGAGGGTGCCCGTCTTGTCCAGTACGACAAGGTCGACCCTGCCCGAAGCTTCCAGTATGGCGGCGGTCTTGAACAGTATTCCGAGCTTCGCCGCATTGCCCGTACCGACGATGATCGCCAACGTAGTGGCAAGACCCAGAGCACACGGACAAGAGATGACGAGGACGGATACCAGAACCGTTATGGACGAAGCGGCGCTCCACCCTCCGAGAACATACCAGCCGAGGCAACTGACCACCGCGATCAGGATGACGGCAGGGACGAAGACGGAGGCGACTTTGTCCGCCATACGTGCCATGGGTGCCTTGGTTCCCTGTGCCCCTTCGACCATTCCGATGATCTGATGGAGGACAGTGTTCTTTCCGATCTGCTCCGCCGTGATGCGGAGGCTGCCCGATTGATTTATGGTCGCCGCATAGACAAGATCCCCCGTATGTTTGACGACGGGGAAACTTTCGCCGGTCAGCATAGATTCGTCGATGGTGCTTTCGCCTTCGAGGATCCGTCCGTCGGCAGGAATGCCCTCCCCCGGCCTGACGAGAATGATATCCCCTATCAAAAGATCGGAAACGGGGATGCGTTTCTCTCCCCCGTCGCGAAAAACGGATGCTTCCTGAGGCTCCATGTCGAGGAGTCCGCTGACCGCATCGTTGGTCCTTACTTTTCCCTTTGCCTCGAGATATTTGCCGATGGATACGAAAGCGATGATCATGGCGGCGGAATCGAAGGATACATGCATCATGTAATCCATATTTTCCGCAGAGTTGACGGTGATCATCAGGTACAGCATATACAGACTGTAGACGAAACCGACCCCGCATCCGAGGGCAACGAGGGTGTCCATATTGGGACTTCCTCTGAAAAGAGCCGGAATCCCGCGGGTGAAGAACTTTCTGCCGGACCAGATCACGGGAATGCACATTATTAGCTGGATCGTGACGAAAGTGATGTGGTTGTTGTCGTGCTCGAACGGTACCGTGATGTCGGTGAGCATACCGACCATGGCGTATATCGTCAATGGTATAGCAAATATCAGTGCGATGGCGAGATCGACCCTGCGCTGTTTTGCTTCTTTGCGGTCCGCTTCGGCCACCGCTTCCGAAGAGCCCTCAATGACCGTATATCCCGCCTTGACAACGGCATCCGCGATCGATTCGTGCTTCGCCACGGAATCGTCGTAGGTGACGGAGAGGGTGTTGTTTCCGAAGTTGGCCACCGCATCGATGACCCCCGGGACTTTTTTGACGAAGGACTCGATTTTGACCGCACAGGCGGCACAGGTCATGCCGCCTATATGCAGGATCTCCTTTGAGTCGGCCATCCTCAGAACAGTCCTTTCTTGACCTTTGCGGTGAATCCCGCGTCGATAACGGCCGCGAGAACTTTTTCTTCGGTTGCCTGCACGCCGTCGATCTCCATGGTGGCCTTGCCTATTTTGACGTTGAGTTTGGTGACGCCCGGCATGGTGTCGAGTGCGCCGATGACCTTTTTCACACAGTTTTCGCAGGACATTCCGTCGATGGTCAGTTTTAGTTTTGCCATAATTTGTAATCCGGAAGGGGGATAAAAAAATATTCGGTCCCGGCAGATCCCGATGCGGGGGCCGTTCCGGAATGATGAAAGATATGCCGGGGTTTATTCCGGCAGAGAATGAGGTTTTATTCGGGAGGTTTCTCTTTCCAGATCGCATAGAGGTTCGTACCGCGCGCCACGTCTTCTCCGTAATGGTACTCTGTGCCAGAGCCGTCGGGTTCGGTGTTCCAGCAGACAAACTCGTAACCTTCCCTGGTGAAGTAATTCGAGTCGACAACTGTTTTGTTCAGGGTATACGATGTTTCCCTGTTGAGGACTCCGCCGTTGCCGTAATACGTCACATAGTAGTTACCGGATTCGTGCTTGTCGTTATCGGTCGCAGCACGTCCCACGGCGATGAGAGCAACAACGATCACTATGGCCGCAATGATTATGGCCATCGTTTTGGTGTTCATAGCGGTGCGAAAGTTTAGAGGTATTTCAATATCTCTTTACGGACGGTTCCCGGTGCAGATTTGTGTCGTACGGTAATGGGACCTATCGGGAACGGCTCCGGCCCGTCCGATCTCACTGCGCCTTCTCGATCGCCGCGATGATCTCGGATATCTCCCTGTCGGGGTTGCGGTACATGCCTGGAGTTTTGACACGGTAGATGTGCCAGCCTCTGGATTCGAGATATTTCTGGCGGTGATAGTCGCGTTCGCGGGTATTGCCGGAGAGGGAGTAGATCCTGTTGTCGTACTCGATGCCCAGAATGAACCTGTCGTTCTGTTTCACTCCGAGATCTATGGTATAGCCGCCGATACCGATGTTCTTCTCGACCGTGTATCCTTTTCTGGTCAGTGCGACGTACACTTTTTCCATAACGGGTGCTTCGCAGGAGGGATCGTTGTTGAACGACAGGTCCTCCGGCGGTACGAATTCCTGCAATATCGAATGTGCCAGCTTCGTGTTCCTGTCACTGACCGCCTTGGCGTACTGCAGATATTTCTTCAGGATCTTGGGGCCGTCGCTTTTCAAACCGTCCGTTTGAAGCTCTTCCGGCTCGATGGAATCTATGATGTACACTTTCTTCTTTGCACGGGATATGGCGACATTCAGCCTGTTCTCTCCGCCGCGCATGTTCAGCCATCCGAACCTCTGCATGAGTCTGCCGTCTTCGTTCTTGGCATATCCGATGGAGAATATGATGACGTCGCGCTCGTCTCCCTGAACGGATTCGATGTTCTTGATGAAAAGACCCACGTCCTCGCCGTTGTCGAAACGTTTGAACTCTTCCGCAACGGCGGTGGCGAATGCGGAGTCGGTCCCGGCATAGGCCTCGATTTTATCGTTAATCAGATCCCTCTGCGTGACGTTGAAGGTAATGATCCCCACGGTCTCGTGATTCTGACGGGTGAGGAAGAAATCGCGCAGGAGTTCGACGACGCGGTCCGCTTCGGCCTCATTGTATCTGTTCGTCCATTGTCCGTCGACCTTTATGACCTCAATCGGAGGCCTCTCGGGCTGGATGATATTGGGGGATACGAACAGCTTTCCGCCGTAGAACGCATAGTTGGAGAATGCGATCAGCTCCTCATATTTGGAACGGTAGTGGAAGTTCAGGAGGATGCTGTCGTATCTGGAACGTGCCAGATCGAGCAGACTTTCTTCTTCGAGGGCGCCGCTGATGCTGTCGTCGATGTCGTCTTCGTCTTCCTCGTAGGCGATCCTTCCGCTTCCGAGATTGGACGGCCTGAGCTGTTTATGGTCTCCCGCGACGACGACCTTTTTCGCACGGAAGATGGACGGGACGCCTCTCTCGACATACATCTGGGACGCCTCGTCGAAGATCAGCAGGTCGAACAGGCCCATCTCCATGGGGATGATCTCGGATACCACTTCGGGGGTCAGAAGCCAGATGCGGATACCTTTGAAAAGCTCGAAATCGTAACGTTTGATGAATTTATTGAGGCTCCATTTGCGTTTGTTGTCGACGATCCTCATGATGTCCCCGCGTCTCTTGGATTCGGTGATGTTGCGCAGGTCGATGCTGAGGATGCTTTCGAGAAGCTTCCTCGTCATCGTGCGTTTCTGTTCCATTTCGCGGTCGATGTCGGCGACGATGCTGTCGAAGTCCTGGAGTTCCTGAAGCACCTCTTTATGGGATGCATCGAACCTTTGGAGATGATCGTTGAGAATGAAGCGGTATATCTCGTCGTTGGCGGTCGCGGGGTCGCTTTTGAGATCTTTGCCGATCGTGAGAATGCTCTTGCTGTAGTCCTTCTCGATCCCGGAGAGGCCGTGATACACGGTGGACCTGGCAGAGAACATATCGTAATCGTCGACAGCATCCATGATCGACCGGGGACTGTTTTTGATATCTTCGATGGTCTTGTTGGTGTAGTTTGCGAAGTACTTGTCTGCAAGCGCGGTGGCATCGCGGGTGACCTTCCCCTTGGAGAAGAGCTTGGAAAGGAATCCTTTTCTGTTGAGGTCCTCCACTTCCGAGTTGAGACGTTCGAGGTCCGCTTTCATCTCGCTGATCTCGTAATTGCTGAGGTCCCCCTTCATGAAGGCCATCCACGGAGAACGGTCGAGCACGTTGACGTAATCCTCGATGTTCCTGATCAGGGAGGGGTTCGAGAATTTTGTGTGGAGGGATTTTACGGAATCGTAATCGATGTTCGTGAGATTGGAGGCGACATCGGTCTTGTAGGTCTTGTAGGTCTCGTAATCGGCTTTGTCGTTGAGATCGAGCCATTTGTCCATGCCGTACAGGTCGGAGGCCGGGAGTCCGAATTCCCCCTTGCCGTAGATTTCGGTTGCGATATCGGACAGTTTTCCGACATTCTGGTCGATGGAATCGGACACCTGCCCGAGATCGACCGTGCCCAGCACGGGTTGGATGCTGAGGATGGTGGCCATCTGACGGTAGAACGATTCCTTGTCGGCAGTATCGTCGATCTGTATGCAGTATTTCGAGAGGGTTCCGAGCCTGGAATAGACGACATCCAAGGCGGTCTTTTTCTCCGAGACCATGAGGACAGTTTTACCTTTCGCGACGGCCGCCGAGATAAGTCCGGTGATGACCTGGGACTTTCCGGTCCCGGGGGGGCCCTGGACGACGATCTCGTCATTTTTCTCGACTGCCGTGAGGATGTTCTCCTGGGCACTGTTAAGGGAATTGATGTAGAACAGATCTTTTTCCGAAGCTTCCATTCCCTTGTCCTTGATCTCCGTTTCGGTCAGAGGCTGGGGTCCCTCGGAGTAAAAATCCTCCTTGTTGAGGTCCTTGATGAGATCCGTCAGGGTGCTGTTGATCTCTTTTTTCGAAAGCAGCGTGTCGAAATCCCTCTGGATGAAGCTGGAATAGGAAGGGAATTTTCCGATCAGCACGTTGCAGACCATTTTCATCTCGCCGGGGCGGTACGAAGGGAAGCTGTCGGCACGGTATTCGGTGAATACGGAGAGGGTCTTTTTTTGGGGAGGCGTGATGGTGATGCCCTGGTCGCTGTAGAACTGACACACGTCGGAAAGGAAGTTCTTGTCGTCGTAGGTTTCGATGACGTTGTCGGGAAGGGGACGGTTTTTGCCGTCGAATTTCATGGATGCGAGGACGAGGGTGTTGTTGAACACGGGGTCCCTTTCGTCATCGCTTCTTACTTTGATCGCAGTGCCCTCTTTCTCCATCGTGATAGGGAACAGCGCAAGGGGTGCGCGGATGGGGAAATCTTCCTCTCCGGCAAGTTTTCCTTCGACGAACGGATATGCCAGATAGAGGTCGAACGTACCCTTTTCCCTCTGGTCGCGGTTCACTTCCCTGATGATCTCGTTTAGACGTTTGAAGTGTTTCTGATCGTCTTTGGATTTGGAAGAGTCGCATATAGTCACCACTCTTTTCGATCCGAACACGAGTCCCATGATGTCGTTTCCGTGGGGGGTGAGCATAGGGTCGAAGGTGGTCTTGGAACCGGTCTTGGGATGGTACAGAAGGCGGTTTCCCTTGCTGATGTTGACCAGTTTCTTCTGGAGTTCTCTGAGGGTCTGCGCGAGACGGCGGTTCAATGCGGAACCTTTGGCCGCGGTCACCGCGTATTTCTTTGTGACCGAAAGGAAATCCTCCCCGTACTGCTCCACGAATCTGACGCCGATGCCTTCGATGGCAGTAAAATCCTCGAGTTTGGTCGGGATATGCTTGGCCATTTCCTGCAATGCTTCGTCTCCGCATATCCTCGGTTCGTTTCCGTTGGATTGGATATGCTGTTTTCTCAGATTCTCCCTTAGTTTGTACAGTTCGTTGTACAGTTCGCTCTCCAAACTCATGGACCTATCAGGGACTGTATGTATATGCCCTAATAAAACGTATTAGAACGGAATCACCATAAAATCACGCGGCAAGGGCTTCTGGGTAAGTTCGCACGTGAAAAAACGGTAAAACCTTCGGCGAATGAATGCGGAACTCCGATGCGGCGGGCGGCCGAACACTGTCCGACCCTCCGGAGCAGGGTTTCGCAGGACCAGGCCAAATATAAATAGGGTCATCGGCAATTTCCGCCTGATGATAACAGTCGGAATTATCGGTGAAAAAAAGTTGTTCGTCACTGCAGAAGACACGGCATCCGCTTGGGGAAGCGGAACCCTTCCGGTTCTCGCCACCCCGAAGATGATACTTCTTATCGAGGAGGCCGCGTCGGCCCTTCTCGCGCCCCTTCTTCCCGAAGGGGACACCACCGTCGGCACCCTCGTGGATGTAAAGCACACGTCCGCGTCTCCTGTCGGTACCGAGGTAACCTGCAAAGTGGAGGTCGTCGAGGTCGACCGGGCCCGTACCAGATTCAAGGTCACGGTCACCGACAGGTTCGGCGAGGTCGGGTCCGGCTTCCACGAGAGGTTCACCGTTCACTCCGACAAATTCATGGCCAAAGCCAATTCGAAACTGGAGTGAAGCTCAAACCTTTTCGTCCTTCACTATGAAGGACAGCACCGCTATCAGTATCGAGATGGCGGTGAGCGCTATTGCCGTGGCGACATACCCGTTCAGGAACGTCGCTTCGGACAGTTCGTCGATGTTCACTCCGTCGGTTCCCGAGGAGATCGTGAAGATCATGGCCACAAGGGCGGTTCCCACGGCACCTCCGATATAGTATGCTTCGTTGGTCAGCGACGATGCCATGGCGGATTGATCTCCCGCATGTTCCACGAGGCGGGACGCCATCGGTCCGCCCACACAGGCCCACGATAAGCCCAGGACGACCATACAGAAGAACAGCAGCGGCAACGGCATATCTTTGGCGAAGAAGATGTACATCGAGAAGGATATCGCGGCAAAGATCCCTGCGGCGATACAGAAAGGTCTTCTCCCTTTACGGTCGGACAGCTTCGCTACGGGCATACCGAGGATGGCGGTCACCAGAGCGGAGAGCAAGAGGAACAGGCCCGTCTCGAACGAATTCAGGTGAAGACACGTCTGACCGAAGAACGGGATGAGATACATGATCCCCATGAACACCATGTTGACCATCATAAGGCACAGGAATATCGATACGAAGTCCAGGCGTCTGAACAGAGAAAGTTCCAACAGAGGATCGATTGCGTTCCTTTCGGTGAGCACGAAAAATGCCAACAATATGACCCCCGCGACCGCCGAGACGATCGACCAGAGCCTCATATCCGAATGGGACAGGGTCTCTATGGCGAAGGTGATCAACATGATCGAGGCGAGAAGCAGGACCGTTCCGAGGCAGTCCAGCCTGAAAGGTTTCTTTTCCTCCGTTCCGGCAGGTATTGCGTTGATCATCAGGGGGATGGTGATGATGCCGAGGGGAATGTTGATCAGGAAGATCCAGTGCCAGCTGACGAATTCGACGATCGCCCCTCCGATGGCGGGACCCATGGCGAATCCCACGGATGCGCCGATCGTCACTATCGACAGGCCGAATGCCAGTTTGGACTGAGGCAGATGTCTGACACAGCACATGGGGCCGGTGGCGGCCATCATCGCGGCACCGACGGCCTGGATCCCCCTCGATACGATCAGCATGATGAATGACGTCGAAATACCGCAGAGAAGCGAACTCACGGTAAAGATCGCAAGTCCGCATATCATGATCTTCTTCACCCCGATGTCGGTGGCGATCTTGGCGAATGCCACAAGGGTTCCGGCGAGGACCATCATATAGGTTATCGTGACCCAGGAGACCGTACCCGTGTCCACGCCGAAATCACTGCCGATGGTAGGTAAAGCGACATTGACAATACTTCCGTCCAATCCATCCATGAACGTGGCGAAGAACACCACTGCAAGCATTATAGTAGTATGTTTCTCGTCCAGTAATTCGACCATACCCGGCGTATTCGACTAGAAACTATATAAATTCAAGTTTTCGAACGGTCCCGTTCAGGACAGGAGAACAGGAAGCATCAGGCATCCGATAAGGCAGACCCTTCCGACACCGAGCGAAGGAGGCATCATCCCGACAGCGGTAGCAAGCAGCAGAACCGGGAGTCCGAACGGTCCCACCGTCACGAGAACCAGTACGACGATGAGTGCAAGGACCGCATTGTTGAGCAGGTCCGCAGGTATCCTTTCCGATATCTGGGACATGAATCTCCCGCAGCCGATGGTGGCCGCATAGCCGAATACGGATGCGATGGCGATACTGAACAGGATCAGGAGAAAAGGCCCCGAACAGAACCCGTCGAGCGAATCCCCGATTATCTGCTTGATGACCATCGTGGTCCCGGATCTTCCGCTTCCGGAAACGGAAAGCGTCAGGATGGAAAAAACAGATGTTACGGTACCGATGCTCGCGGTCATCGAGATGAATCTTGCGGGATCGCGTTCTTTGACGAATGCGGACATAAGGGTGGCCCCTGCCGTAGACGTAACTCCGGGAAACCATCCTGCGATCAGCCCTGCAAGAACTCCCAACAAACCGGGTCCCGAACCTACCGGATTTATGCCGTTATCCGTCTGTTTTTTGCATCTGGTACCTTTGGCTCTATCCAAAAGCGGCGGGATACCGAACAGGCCTGTGAGCAAAGGGAACAGCATGGTGCCGCCGTCGATGATCCCGAGTACTGGAATGATGCCGGTTTGAACGATATACCCCATCAGTCCGGAAATAACGAACAGTGCGGCGGTGACCGGCCTGTCGGATGAGTTGTAAAGGATTATCGCGATCGTCAGGCATATGATACCGGTTGTGAAATAATCGATATAGTCTATCGCACCCTGCAGCATGATCCATTGCAGAGGGATGCATAGTGCCAGGGCACTTACGGAACCGATGACGCTTCCGATGGCGGCCGCTCTTATGGCAACCATACCCTTTCCCTCCATCATTAGTCGATGTCCGGGCAGAACCGATAATGTATCGTCCGGGTCGGGAGCACCGATGAACACCGACGGAACAAAATCGACGAAAGAATGGACCGCGGAGGCGGACATAATGCAACAGGACACAAGTACGGGGACCCAGGCAGGATCGGTATACCCGGAGATCATGTTCTCCAGGAACGGATATGCCCCGAGAAGCATGGTCGCGGCCGTATTGACATGGATCCCGGGAACAAGTCCCGTGAATGTGCCTATGGCAGCACCTACCATGCCCGCAACCAGCACCATCAGGATTATCTCCGGACCCATATGGTACCCAACCCGGTGCGGGGGTTAAGAACCGGGGCTATACAGTTAGCATAGTTTGCATTCGACTTTTTCGTCGACTATAGAGACATCGACCAAGGTCTTCACATCGATGCCGGTATTCTTTTTGACAATGTCTTTGCCGTTATTCTTGTTCACCGGTATGATGACGTCCACAATCTCCGCACCGATATCGTTCTGGAGTGCCTGTATAAGTGCCGTCACCGTTCCCCCTGTGCTGAGAACATCATCGATAACGACGACTTTATCTCCTTTTCCGACACCGTTGATGGACAGGATATTGTCGGAATATCCGGTCTTTTGGCGAAGCACTATTTCCCGGGGTAGCCCGTACTGTTTTTTCCTGACAACGCTGTACGGGATCCCGAGATCAAGCGATAACGGTATTGCAAGGGGGATGCCCATACTTTCCGGTGCCAAAATCAGGTCACAATGGAAGTTTCCGATCGATCTCATCCATTCGATGATTTCTCCGAGAACCTTTGGGTCCATTGCCGGAACGCCATCCGTGAGCGGATGAACGAAATATTGGTATCCGTTTTTCGACACGATCGGACTGGCCTTCAAGGTTTTTATTAGTTCATCGAACATAGTTACTGTCTGTTTTATTCGGGCTTGTTATAAATTCGTAACCTCTCTCGGAAGTCCATTTCTTCGAGAAGGACGGTGGCGGTTTTCGCTCTGAAGGTGATACCGTACAGTAACGTCCCTCCTTTCAGACCCCTGCAGTAATCTTTCTTATGGATCTGTTTCAACGCCTCATGTGCCAGACGGTCGACGGCAGCTTCGCTGTCGTCGGGATTTGCCTTCTTGATCTCCACGACTATGTTCGGATATCTCGGGAATTTGCTTTTCATGAGGATATCGTGTCTTCCGTCGCCCGATTCGCGGTCGATCGATATCTCGTATCTTCCTTCGCGGCTGAATATAATGGCGGCAAGGATGGCATGATAATTGGCCTCGTCGGCCAACAGCAACGAAGAGTATTTGGCATAGTGATTATCCAATTCCTGTTTGATGGCCGATACGTCTCCGCGTTCCAATGCGTTAAGCAGGTCTTTAAACGGGAATCTGTCGTTGAATAAATGATTCACGATATGAGTATAGAACACTCTGTACATCTCGCAGTTCGGAACGGAAAGCAGGTAATCCTCGCCGTTAGGGCTCGCATTGAGATATCCCGCAACAGCAAGAACGGAATAAATTGCGTTGTTATTGTTTTTCAAATCGCTCATGGCCACAGCCGGCGTAAGTTCTTTTACGACCGTGCCTCCGTTACCGAGTGTTGTCAGATCTTCGAATACGCCATTATCCGCTTTTTGCAGAAGCGTATCGATGATGTCGTTTCCGCTGGTACCTGCCCAGTACGTATCGGGTACGAACCTGTTTTTGACGTAGTTCAGAACGCTCCAGGGATTGTAGATGTCCGCATTTCCGAAACGGTATCCGTCGTACCATTCCCTGGCTTCGGCGTATTTCTCGGGATGACCGTAATAGGAACACAGTTCTTTGACCTCGGAATTGGCGAATCCGTACTTTTCGTCAAAATCGGAGCTGAAAATATTGTTGACACTGAGATTGTTCAGGCCGGAGAATATACCTTCCTTGGCGATCTGCATAACCCCCGTCATAACGGTGAAGGTCATGTAATCATTACCTTTGAGAATGGAAGAGTAGAAATCACGCAGAAACTCGATGACCTCATCGTACGAGTTTTTACCATAGGCGTTGTTGATGGCATTGTCGTATTCGTCGATAAGTACAATCGGTTTGATTCCATGGTGCTCATACAGCATTCTGCATAACATTTTGACAAACTGACGTGCACGCTGTTCATCAAAGTGGATCGGATCCTGTTGAAGATATATCTCGCGAAGTGATTCCGACACACTGTCCGAATTATGTAGATATTTGAAGTCCAGTAAGACTTCGGAAAGCATTCCGCGTACCATTGAAAGAAAAAGATTGTAATTTTTGACGGACAGGTTTTTCATATCCAAATTTATGACAGGGTATCTGTTTTGGTGTTCTTTTGCTTCGGAATGCCTGGTTATCTTCAATCCGTTGAACCAGTCGTTTTCTTCATATTGGACATTGAAGAATGCATCGAGCATGGAGAGATTGAGGGATTTCCCGAAACGTCTGGGTCTTGTGAAAAGATATGCCTTGCCACCGTCCCGAAGAATATCCGAGATAAGTTCGGATTTGTCGACGAAATAATATCCGTTCTCACGAACTTCTTTGAAATCGTCGAATCCGATCGGAAGTTTCAGCTTCTGTTCGCCCTCGGCCATTATTGTACATCGTACCTCCGATTATAAAATAAACACCTCTTCGACATATGCCAGAATCCCTTTCGTTGTGTATTTTATATATGCTGAACCTACCCTTATTCAATTCGGTTGTCGATAAGATGGCTACAAACAACATGTCGGTAGAAGAAAGGCTCGCATTGATCACGCGGAACACCATGGAGATTGTCACGGAGGACGAACTCCGTCAGATCCTTGAGACGAAGGAGGAACCGCTGGCATATATCGGATTCGAACCCTCCGGTATAGTTCATATGGGGTGGGCCCTCGTCACTTCCAAGATCAAAGATCTCTGCGATGCCGGGTTCAAAGTGATCATTCTTTGGGCCGATTGGCACGCTGCCATTAACGACAAGGTTGGCGGAGACCTGGTTAACATCCGTGCCGTGGCCAGGTACATGGAGGACTGTTTCATCGCACTCGGGGTACCGAGAGAAAAGGTAGAGTTCAGGTACGCTCAGGATGTGGTCAACGATCTCACGTACTGGGGAGATATCCTGAAGGTCGGAAAGGTGACCTCTCTTTCCAGGATCAAGAGGACCATGACCATCATGGGCAGGAAGGAGGATGAGGCCGATCTCGATTCCTCCAAGATTATCTATCCCCTGATGCAGTGCGTCGACATGTTTCACCTTGGCGTGGATCTCGCGTATGCGGGTATCGACCAGAGGAGGGTCCACATGCTTGCACGCGAGGTTGCCGATAGGTTCGGATGGAAGAAACCTGTCGCTATCCACACACCTTTGCTTCCGGGACTCAAAGGCGGATCGAGGATGAACGGAGACGGTGCGAAGGATGTATCGGTCAAAGACGTCGCCAGATCCATGGACGACCAGTCTGCGGCCATGATCGATATGAAGATGTCCAAAAGCGATCCGACCAGCAGCATCAATATCCACGATACCCCTGATTCTGTCAAGCAGAAGATCAAGAAAGCTTACTGTCCGCCCGAGAAGGAGAACGAGGGTGTCAACCCTATTCTGATGATGGCCAAGTACATTCTGTTCCCCAGGCTCAGCAGGATTGACATCGAGCGTCCCGAGAAGTACGGCGGAAATGTCAGTTACGAAAGCTACGAAGCTCTCACCGATGCCTACTTCTCCGGAGATCTGAGCCCTGTGGACCTCAAAGCAGGGGTTGTCGACGGCATTAACAAAGTTCTCGCTCCTGTCGGAGAGTACTTCTCGGCACACCCCGAGAACTATGAGAAGGTTCAGAATATCCTTGCATCTCTCGGAAAACTCCGTTGAGGTGCCATTATGCTTCGGACAGTGTTCGCTGTCCGGAGCGGGAAGCAGTTTTTCATTCCGTCGAGCTTTGCTCGGCATCCATTCTTTTCTTGATGTTCCTGAATTCGTCCATGGTCTTCATCATGCACATGTGTACCATGGCCTCCGCATCGCCGGTCCCGGTGATGCCCGCGGCACCTCCGTGGCCTCCTCCGTCGGTGAGCGTCTCGTGGCTCAACTGGCCCATGATCGCGTCGAGTTTCACTCCTCTCCTGACCATTTCCTGGGTGGCTCTGGCACTGACGCGGAATTCCTCATCCCTCTGGGATCCGACGAACACGACGTCGGCTCCCGCGGCCATCAGTGCGCGACAGGATGCGGCCTCGTAGCTGCTCCCGAAGGAGACGGCGACGATCATATCTCCGACACGTTCGAATTTGGAACGTCCTATCGCTTTGAGTGCGGCCATTTTTTCCGACATGTTGACGGGGGCTTTGACCAGCGAAAGAGCCTCGTCCATAGGTATCCGGCACTTTTCGAGGAGATCTGCGAAGGCCCTCAGCGCACGATAGTCCGCGTATTGGAAATGACCGCTGTCGGTGAGCATTCCTCCGAGCAGCATAAGGCCCGTGGTACGGTCGATGGGAATCCCGGCGCAATCGATGATGTCCTTGACGATCTCGCAGCAGGACGTGCGGGTCTCGTCATAGAAGAAGTCCATCCCCTGCCACCTGCCCGTGCAGGCATGGTGGTCGATGATGAGGCTTCCGGGAGGAATAACGAGTCCTTCGGTCTGCAGCTGGTCCGGAGACGAACTGTCCACGACCACCACAAGCTCGTAATCTTCGAGGTTCGCGCTTTCGAGCACGGCGATGCCGAGCTTTTCGATCACCATCTTGGAGACCCTGTCTATGCCTGCGGGAGCGTAGATGTCGGCTGGACCGAAAGATGCCTTGATACCGTATGCGGATCCGATGGCATCAAGGTCGGAGTTACCGTGGGTCAGGATGACCTTTTTCTTATTTTCGAGACGTTTTACGAGATCAATTATTTCCATGTTCCTTCTCCGTTATTTTGAACATTTTCTTGAGTTTTACCACGGTGGGATTCTGAGCGAGTCCTGTGAGAAGGATGTCCGAATTGTATATCTTCACGGTGATGTGGATCATGATGATGTCGAATACGACGAGGTATGCGATTCCGGCCACGATCAGACCCATGTTTCCGAACATGAGGTTGTTCATGGTCATCATCGGGTGGCTGAACGGGATGGCAAAGATGAATCCCTGGGCGATCGCCGGGAGAGAGTCCCAGGATGCGAACATGAACACGAACATGGGGATGACGGCAAGACCGCTGATTGGCAGGGTCATCGTCTGCGCCATTTTGTAGTTCTTGGTGAACGCACCGAGGATCATGCAGATGCCCAATGCGCTGAAGATCGACAGGAACAGGACCAAAAGCAGAATGACCCAGTCCATTGCATTCAGGGCAAGTCCGTAGTCCGCGAGATTGACAGAATTGCCGGTCAGGCCGCTGGTCATTCCGTTGGAATAGAATATCATTCCCACCAGATAGCATATGCCGTAGACCAAACCCATGATCGTGGCCGCGAGGATCTTTCCCGTGACTATCGTGGTTCTCTTGATGGGTATGGTCAGCAGGGTTTCCAGGGTCTTGTTCTCTTTCTCGCTTCCCATGGAGGATATGACGACACTGCCGACCATGATGATGACTATCATGACTATGATGGGTATGATAAGGCTCTGCGCACTGAGCGTGTTGTATATCTGGCTGGGAGTGACGCCCCCGTGGACGTTTCCGTTGATGTACGTGTATGTCGAGCTGTTGTTGCTTATCAGCGGGTTGAGGATGAAATCGGGATTGCCGGAGTAGCTGCAGGTAAGGGCATAGGTGAGAATGTCGCCCATACGGTTGATGACGGTAGATCCGTGGGTGCTTGTGGCCGTACCGATTATTCCGCCGTTCGAATAGGAATAATATGTCGAGATTGTGACCGCTTTTTCGGCTTCGAACTCCGATTTGAAATTAGCCGGTATGGATATCACGAAGGTGCATTTGTTGTCTATCATCTCTTTCGCGATGGCATCGGGATCCGTAGCCGAAGCTTGGAATTTGTGGATGTACTGATCGTAATCGGTCGAACCGAACACATTTCCGTAAGCCCTGAAAACGAGGTTCTGTACCGTCAGGGATTCCTCCTTTTCCGAAGAAGGGTCCGTGTACGTGTAGAACGGCTCGTCATAAGATCCGTTGTACACAACGCCCATGTGCTGGGGAGCGGTCATCTTTTCGGTCTCGCCGCTCATGGCGGTTCCGAGTACGGAGAACATTATCACGACCACGAGGATGGAAACGAGGGTCCCGGGAGTGAGAAGCTCCTTCAGTTCTTTTCTGGTGATGTTAAGCAGGTGGTTCATTCGTTCACCGCCCTGACGAAGACCTCTTCGAGATTTGCGGCCCCGTACTGGGATTTGAGTTCTTCCGGTGTGCCGCTGAGGATGATGGATCCATGATTGATCATCGCCACCCTGTGGCAGAGACTTTCCACTTCGAACATGTTATGCGAAGATATCAGGACCGTCACGCCGTTCTTTGCGAGAGTGCGAACGAGTTCGCGGATCTCGTATGCATTAACCACATCGAGACCGGACGTGATCTCGTCGAGTACCGCAAGTTTGGGATTGCTCATGATCGCACGTGCGATAAGCAATCTTCTCGACATACCTTTGCTGTATGTATTGATCTTGGAGTCGATGCGGTCGCCGAGTTTGGACATTTCAATGGCTTTTTGGACCATCTTCTCGCATTCTTCCCCGTCGGCGAAGAACGAGGCCATGAACTTCAGATACGCTCTGCCGGTAAGGTCTTTGTATGCCCCCGCGTCTTCGGGCAGGTAGCTTATGGAAGCTCTTACTTCGGGCGAATTTTCGACCACGTCATAGCCGCAGATGGAGATTGTGCCAGATGATGGTTCCAATAAGGTGCAGATCATCCTCAGCGTGGTTGTTTTTCCCGCACCGTTGGGGCCGATCAAACCAAAAATCTCTCCTTCCTCAATATTGAACGAGATACCTTTTACAGCTTCGCTGTCACCGTAAAATTTGTGGACGTCTTTGACCACCAATGCATCAGTCATCGGGCGGAGTATCTGACTCTGTATATAGAAATAATCGGCCTCTTTTCGAGGCCTGCGGTTTCATTCTTCGTCTTCGGATTTTGCAGCCGGTGCCGCTTTGCCCATCGCGCTGTTGATGGCGTTCTGAAGATTTTGGAAATTTTCCTGAAGTGCCTTTTCCTGTCTCTCGAGACCTTTGACCCTGATCTCGAGGGTTTCGACGGTTTCCTCAAGGTCTGCTTTGAGAGCATCTTTGTCGCCGACCTTGATCAGCAACGATCCGGCGGTCTTGTACACATCTCCCGTGGCCTTGCCGAGTTCTTCGAGGGTTCTCTGTATCTCTTTGAGCTGGGACTGCATCTGCAGCTTCTGTGTGGTAACGGTCTGAAGCTGTTGCTGGGTTTGCTGATACTGGGCGATCTGGTTTTGGAGTTGGGGGCTCATTCCGTTCATTCTGTTCCCTTCGTGATTTTTTCAATGTCCTCGGTGATCCTGATGCATTCGAGGAATGAATTGAGGGCGGCCCTCATGGCAGAGGTATCCGTCGCCTCGATGTAAAGAACCGCTCTTTCTCTATCCATACGTATTTCCGTATGGGTTCTCAGAAGGTCCCGGCGGGTCTCGGGCTCGATGGCCGAGACAATGGTATCCGCGCCGGGACGGTCGATCGTCAGAACGGCTGATAGCATTTCAGTCCGACTTGAGGGTCTTCTTTTCGGATTTTCTTACTTTGACGAAGATCCAGGACCCGCATTTGTCGCACTGCTGTGCTTTTTCGCTCTTGTACTCGTGCTTGATCGGCTCGCCACAGCTGGCGCATATATAATCTGCCATTGCAACCGCCTTAGGCCTGTTGCTCGGAAACAGAGGTGATCATATCCTCTGCTCTCTTGATTTTGGGACTGTACGCTGCCGCCGCGAATTTGTTGCCGCAACGGCTGCACTGCCAGATTCCTGCCGAGACCCTTTTGACGGCCTGGTGGTGGCACTCGGGGCACTCGTGCCTGGCTTTCTGGTGGGCCTCGATGGCCTTGACCCTGTTGCGCACAACGACTCCGTACCTTGCTCCGAATCTGCCAGCTGTTCCTGCTTTCTCTGTTCTCTTGGACATTTGAATCACCCAATGATTTCTCTTATTTGTTTGCCGATCGCGACAGCTCTGTCGAGACATAGCGACAGATCGCTACGGGTAATGGTACCCTTTCCGCCTTTTTGCATGGCCCTGAAGTTGCCGATGTCGTCGGTCGTGACGGTAAGACGGGCCGCAGATATGGCCTCTTCGTCGAAATTAGGGTCTACTATTAAATCATTACCTATTTTGCACTCGGTAACGGATATGGGCAGGCACGTTACCGGCATAGGCAGGTCCTCTTCGCCGAAACCGTATTGTTTCCAGGGTACGATCGCAGATCTGAGGGCGCAGACGGCCGCAAGGTTGCATGCGTCGAAAAGATTTCCGTCGTAATCCAGGGCGTAGATGTCGAT
This sequence comes from Acutalibacteraceae bacterium, assembly GCA_963646785.1. Taxonomy (GTDB): domain Archaea; phylum Thermoplasmatota; class Thermoplasmata; order Methanomassiliicoccales; family Methanomethylophilaceae; genus Methanomethylophilus. Next base: position 15,106 of record CAVIXW010000003.1, on the reverse strand, counting down.
AAAGACCATCCAGATCTGTTCGTTCGGGGTGATGCACAGTTTTTTGACATCGATCATACCGGACTCGCGGATACCGCGGTCGACGACACGTGCGAGTTCGATGGCATCTTCGCTGGGGGGCCCAGGTTCGAAGGTGGAGTGGGCCAGGGGGATGAGTTCGGCACCGGTGGTGATCACTCCGTCTTCGGGGGCGTCCATGTAGGGTGCTCCCGGGATGATCTTGATGCCTGCCATGACCGTCGTGTTTCCGAGGCTGACCCTGGCGGAACCTTCGGCGGATTCGATGATGCCCGTTTCCACTTTGATGGGACGGACTTCGTCGAGCTGCCTGCCGTCCTCCCTTCTGCCGTCCGCGAGAAGGTTCATGAGATGGTCTCTTCTGATCTGGGATACCACATAATTACTCACAGGACTCACCTTCCTCTTTGGAGATCTCGGAGTAGCGCCTCTTCAGGGCATCTCTCTGGATGTCGTAGACCTCGTGTGCGGCCTGGAATGCCATGTCGAGCCCGTGGTCGAGTTCTTCGCGGGTCATGTTGCCGTCCATCTGCAGAAGGACGATCTCGTCCGTGGACGGGATGATGGCGAGCGGAACGTCCGCCTGACCGTAGTTGTCCTCTTCCTTGTTGAGGTCGAGAAGAACGTTGTCGTCGGCTTTTCCGCAGGCGATGGCGGGAACAAGGTCCCTCATGTGGATACCCGCATCCGCGATGGCGACGGATGCGGCCGTAAGTCCCGCACATCTGGTACCTGCATTCGCCTGAAGGATCTCGATGTACACGTCGATGGAAGCGCGGGGGTAAAGCTCGGTCTGGACGACGGCTTCCAGAGCTTCGGAGATGAGTTTGGAGATCTCGACGGACCTCCTGTCGGTTCCGGGCCTCTTCCTGTCCGTTACGGAGTAGGACTCCATATTGTATTTGCATTGGATGATGGCCTTGGTGGGGTTCTGAAGATGCCTGGGGCGGCATTCTCTGGGCCCGTATACGGCGCAGAGGACCTTGTTCTTTCCGATCTCGAGGTAGCACGATCCGTCCGCATTCTTGAGAACGCCCGCTTCGATCTTGATGGGCCTTTTCTCGGTGATTTTACGTCCGTCGATCCTGATGCCGTCTTTGTTAACCAATTCAATATCTGTATGTCCGCTCATTCGGAATCCTCCTCATAGTCCTCTTCGGACTGCGGGAGTTTGTCCGCAATGAACTCCCTGACCCGGTCGGTGAGGTTACCGGACCGGGACTCGTTGTCGATGATCTTTATCGCTTCTGCAGCGACCTCTACGTTTTCTTCGTCCCCGTCGATCCAGATACGGCCGTTCTGTCCGACCATTATGCGGCAGTCGGTCATGTTCTTGAGCATCTGGATCATCGAACCGCTCTTTCCGATCACGCGGGGGATCTTGGAGTAGTTTATCTCGATCAGTTGGCCGCCCTCGATCTTCCTGAGGCCGGCGTCCTTCATGGTGACCTGTATCTTCTTGCTCTCGTCGACGAGCAGGATCTTGAGGATCACCACGTCGCCGATGGTGAGGAACCTCGACGTGTCGCCGAATTCGACCTTCCACGGGACCTCGCTCACGTGCAGCGGAGCGGGATAGGGGGCGTTGATGTCGACCATCCAGTTGGAGGGTCCGACATCGTTTATGATGCCGATCACGGTGTCGCCGGTGGTCGGCATGTAAAATCCTTCGATGACGACGACGCCCACTGCGTCGCCGTTGTACGTCTTCATGCCCATAACGTTGGCACGGATCTTGCCGTCAAGTTCGTAAGCGTTGGATCCCACCCTGTACTCATCGATACTTCCGAGCACATCGCCGGGGACAACGATCTCGCGAGTCCTTCTGGCATTTCTTTTTTCCATAGTATCACTTTTGAATGTCATGAATTGAGTAGTTTGACGGAGGCCGTGCCTTTCGTCTTACTCCTTAGTTTTTCCTGAAGTTCCGGTACCAGGCCCGCGGGGACCTCGATAAGTCCTATCCACGATCCGTCGGCGGTCCATTCCTCTTTTTCCACGACGCCGAATTTCACCAGATCGTCGAAACATCTGCCGTAGTCTTCGCCTTTGAGCTTGATCGCGAGACGGCTCTTTTCGAAACGGATCGGAAGAAGCGGGCGGAGGACCTTCATCGCTTCTTCGACCTGTCTGTCGAAGGAGTGTTTGAGGTCCACATGGTATTTACCCTCCTCGAGTGCGAGTTCTATCCTCAGCGGAGGGTGGGGAAGTTTGGTCTGGGGGTTGATGGCGTTGGCGGCTATGTATGCGACGACCTGTTTCTTCTTCATATCGAGAAGATCCTTGCGCTGTTCGGCGGTCATCTGGACCTCGCCCTTCTCGATGATGTGTTCGGCGATCTCGATGATGTTCTCGGTTCCGAACACTTCTTTGATCTTCTCCTCTGCGGGACGGGTGCCCTTGCGGGCATCTTTGAACACGTCCTCCACAGCGAGATATTTCTCGAGATCGACCTTGTTGCCTTTCCTCATCTCGTCCATGGCGGCGGGATCGAGAAGTATCTCGAACCTTTCGCCGTGGCTCTCGAGTCTGGCGACGATCGCATCTTCAAGCTCTACCAACGTATCCGCCTTCAGGCATCGGTCTCTTTCTTCTTGGAAGCAGGTTTGGCCTTTTTGATCGATTTGGCGAGGGCCTTTTCCTTTTCCTCGTCGGAGAGACGTTTGAATCTGGCATTCGTGCGGACGACCCCGACCTCGACAGACTCCGCCTTGGGGGTATCCTCGATGGCGGCCGCGAGTGCGTTGAGTCCGAGAGAAAGGGCCGCATCGTAGGTCATGCCGTCCTTGTAGTCCTTCTCGAGGGCATCCATGACGACGGCGCGTCCGCTTCCGATGCAGTCCGCCTTGTATGCCACGAGGGTTCCGGAGGGATCGGTCTCGAAGAGGTGCACTCCGATATCGTCGGTACCCGCGATCAGCAGGGACGTGCCGAAGGGACGTGCGCCGCCGTACTGGGTGAAGTTCTGCTCGTAATCGCAGACCTTCTTGGCGAGCATCTCGACAGCGATGTTCTCGCCGTAGTTGACCTTGTGGATCTGGGCCTCTTTCCTGGCATCGTCAACAAGGATCCTGGCGTCGGCGGCAAGTCCGGAACTGGCGCATCCGATGTACTCATCGATGTCGTAGATCTTTTCGATGGACCTCTCGACAAGCTTGCTGGAGACCCTCTTGTCGACGATGAGTATCACTCCGTCTTTGAACTTGATCCCGATGGTCGTCGAACCTTTCTTGACGGCCTCGCGGGCGTATTCGACTTGAAATAGCCTTCCGTCGGGGGAAAAGACTGTGATTCCCCGATCATATGCCATTTGTCCTGGTTGCATAGTATATTCCTCTTGACAGAGGATATCTCGACCCTATAATTACTTAATGGGAAAAGAGGGGGCCGAGGTCACTTTTTCGGGGCGGGCGATCTGCGGGGTTTGGGGGGTGCGGTACGCTTCAGTACCGGATATCTGTCGCGCAGCGTCCTGATGGTTCCGGACACCGAAAGCGCTTCCGAGGCGGGGTCGATCCGGCCGACGGCCGCGATGCATTCGTCGATATCCGACGGCGCGCATCTGACCACGGCCATGCCTTCGGCGCACTGGATGACGTTGAACCGTTTTCCGCCGGGGATCTTGTGCACGACGGATTCCTTCGTCAGTTCCGGGTTTGTGGCGAAGGCGATATATCTGCGCCTTCCACGTTCGGATTTTACGGTCATCGAGGACTCAACGGACCTTGTCCATATAACCTTTGGTGGTCCTCGCCGCGTACTCGGCCCCGCATTTGCGGCAGGTCGGGTCGGAAGCGAACACCACCGTGTTGCAATGGATGCATTTGAACAGCCCTTTCCGCTGGGGTACGATTATCCTGCAGCGTCCGCAACGCCCCCCGGGTGCCGGCCCGAGGCATATCGGACACGGGATCACCCGCGGATAGCGGAGGTGCATGTGGTTCGCGTCGTTGCCGCAGACGGGGCACGGAGCGAGTTTCGCACACGACATATGGAACTTCTTTCCGCAAGCGCAGGCGGCAAGGGGCCTGTCTCCGATCATGCCGTGGCAGAGCCCGCAGATCACCCCGTCCTCACCCATCTCGGGATATGGTATGGTGGTCCAAAAACTGCCGGAATTTTCCTTTTTAGGCTTCAGAAACGTCCTGTAACGGTTGGAATAACCTACGATGGCGATGGCTATAATAACAGCCAACCAAAGAACTATTGCCAGGATGTAAATCGGTTCCATTTCGGTCGTGTGATTAATATAAACTTTATTATTGTTTCGTGAATTTAAAAAAATTTAGGAAAATTTAAACTGCATACGATTAATCAAATTCGTATGCGTAATTTTTTACCAAAAAATGAGTTATTTTAGCATCGAAACTAAATCCGTTTTTTATGATGATTTTTCTATGCTGGCCATTAAATTTTTTGTCAACCCTAAAAATTGTTTGAACGGGAAAACCGTATTTTTTGTTATGTCGTTAAATAAGGGCTATCTTCTATTTAACTATATCTAGACAAGGGTTTTAATACGGTCTCTCTTCATAAAATCCATTCCAACCAACAATTGGGAACGGAGGCAAGAAATGACTACAAAATCTGCACTAGTAATTGGCGGAGGTATCGCCGGTATCCAGGCTACACTGGACCTTGCAGACAGAAACATCCATGTCTACCTCGTGGACAGACTGCCCACGATCGGTGGAACGATGTGTATGCTCGACAAGACTTTCCCTACCAACGACTGTTCCGCATGTATCCTTTCGCCTAAAATGGCCGATGCAGCAGGACACCCCAACGTCACCCTTCTGACCTACACCGAGGTCGAGAAGGTCGAGGGAGAGGCCGGTAACTTCACTGTCACCCTCAGGAAGAAGGCCAGGTACGTCGACGCCGACTCATGTACCGCTTGCGGCGACTGTATCGAGAAATGTCCCACCAGGGGAATCCCCGATGCATTCAACTACGGTCTCACCACCAGGAGGGCTGTCTACATCCCCCACGCACAGGCCGTTCCCAGGAAAGCACTCATCGATCCCGTATACTGTAAGAAGATTCTCAACGACAAGTGCGGTGTCTGCGCTAAGGTCTGCGGAAAGAACGCCATCCACTACGACGACGTCGACAAGATCGAGACCATCGAGGTCGGATCCGTCATCGCAGCCTGCGGTTTCAGCGTATGGGACGCCAAGAACGCCACCGAGTACGGATACGGAAGGATCACCAACGTCGTCACCGCTCTCGAATACGAGAGGCTCGAGGGTGCGGCCGGTCCGTTCGACGGACACATCCCCGTACCGTCCACCATTGCGAAAGACAAATGGGGAGTACCCGACAAGCACAACGAGAACACCCGCGGACCCAAATCCGTCGCGTGGATCCAGTGCTGCGGTTCGAGGTCTCACAAGAAGAAATGGAGGCAGTACTGTTCCTCTGTCTGCTGTATGTACGCTACCAAGCAGGCCATGATCACCAAGGAACACGGAAACGTCGACGAGGACATCTTCTTCATGGACATCAGGTCCTACGGAAAAGAGTTCGAGGCCTACATCATCAGGGGAGAAACCGAGTACGGTATCCACATGCACCGCGGTGCCCGTGTATCCAACCTCGAAGAGGATCCCGAGACCAAGCAGGTCATCGTCAACTACACCGACAAAGACAACAACGCTCTCTCCAAGACCTTCGATCTTGTCGTTCTCTCGATCGGACTCGAGGCCCCCGAGGGATCCGAAGAGTTCGCCAAGGTTCTCGGAATCGAGCTTAACCAGTACGGATTCGCCAAGACCACCGTCTTCAACCCCTTGGAGACCACCAGGCCCGGAATCTACGTCACCGGTGCATACGCCGCTCCCAAGGACATCCCGACCTCCGTCGCAGAAGCGTCCGGTGCGGCCGCCAAAGCCGGTGCCAACATCGTCAACGACCCCAGCTGGGAACCCTGCAAACCCAAGGTCTACCCGGCAGAAAAGGACGTCTCCGGAAAAGAGCCCCGTATCGGTGTATGGGTATGCCACTGTGGTATCAACATCGGCGGTATCGTGAACGTTCCCGAGGTCACCAAGTACGCAGAGACCCTGCCCCACGTCGTCGTTTCCAGGGAGACAAAGTACGCCTGTGCCCAGGACACCCTTAACGAGATCTCCCAGTTCATCACCGATTACGATCTTACCCGGGTCGTCGTCGCATCCTGTACCCCCAGGACCCACGAGCCTCTCTTCAGGGAGGCCTGCAGGAACGGAGGACTCAACATGTACCTCTACAACATGGCGAACATCCGTGACCAGTGTTCCTGGATCCACATGCACGCCCCCGAGGCCGCCACCGAGAAATCGAAGGACCTCGTCAGGATGGCGGTCGCCAAAGCATGCCTCCTCGAGCCTCTCGAGGGAGCCGAGATCCCCGTCACCCAGGCCGCCGCCGTCATCGGCGGAGGTATCACCGGTATGACCACCGCTCTCGACATCGCCGCCCAGAGGGTCCCCGTCCACATCTTCGAGAGGGAGGACCACCTCGGAGGATTCGCCACCAACTTCGTCCACAAAGAGGACGGAAAGGCCGTGCAGGAATTCCTTGCCGAGACCATCAAGAAGATCAACGACAACGAGCTCATCACCGTTCACCTGAACGCCAATATCAAGAACATCCCCGGATACGTCGGAAACTTCCGCGTCGTCCTCGAGGACGGCTCCGAGTACCCTGTCGGTGCCGTCGAGTTCGCCGTCGGTGCCGCACAGTATCGCCCCGTCGAGTACAACTACGGTTCCGACCCCAAGGTCAAGACCTACGTCGAGCTCGAGAAGGAGATCATGTCCGGTCAGTTCAAAGGCAAGAACGTCGTCTTCATCCAGTGCGTCGGTTCCAGGAACGACGAGGTCGGATACTGTTCCCGTGTCTGCTGCGCCGGAGCGATCCGCGAAGCGATCGAGATCAAGCTGCGCGACCCCACCGCGTCCGTCAGCATCATCCACAAGGACATCAGGACATACGGATTCCGCGAGGATCTCTACTACGAGGCCTGCAAGCTCGGTGTCAAGTTCCTCAGGCGTGCGGACGACTCCGCACTTCCGGAGTACGACGGTAACTTCGTCGAGGCTTTCGACACCACTCTCGGCGAGTCTGTCAAGATCCCCGTGGACACCCTTGCCCTGTCCGTCGGTATCGCGCCCATGCGCGAAGAGAAGGAGAAGCTCGCGGTCATGGTCAAGGTCCCTCTGTCGAAGGACGGATTCTACTTCGAGGCCCACCAGAAGCTCAGGCCCGTCGACTTCGCCACCGAAGGTGTTTTCGTAGCGGGAGCCGCGCACTGGCCCAAATTCATGGACGAGTGTATCGCCCAGGGATCCGGTGCGGCCTCCAGGATGCTCACCATCATCACCAAGGACCACATCATATCCGAAGGTATCACCGCCTCCGTCGCCAACCCCGCAAGCTGTAACGGATGCGGAACCTGCGTCGGATGCTGCGATTACAACGCCATCTCCATCGTCGTTGGCGAGGACGGAAACCTTGTTTCCTCCGTCAACCCCGGTCTCTGTAAGGGATGCGGTTGCTGTGTTGCATCCTGTCCTTCCGGAGCTATGGAACAGCGCGGATTCAGGAACAAACAGATTATCGCAGAGATCGATGCTCTGCTCGACCCCGTAATGGAGAAGGAGTGATTACAATGGCAGACGAAAACTTTGAACCTCTCATCGTGACTTTCTGTTGCAACTGGTGTTCGTACGCCGGTGCCGACAACGCAGGAGTCGGAAGGCGTCAGATGCCTACCAACTTCCGTATCATCAGGACCATGTGCTCCGCAAGAATCGACCCCGAGTTCATCCTCAGGGCCTTCGCCAAGGGAGCAGACGGCGTGATGGTCCTCGGATGCCACCCCGCAGACTGCCACTACATCGGCGGCAACTACAGGGCAAGGAGAAGAGTCGCACTTATCAGGCTCGTTCTCGAGCAGTACGGATTCGACCCCAAGAGGCTGCTCCTCCAGTGGGTTTCCGCATCCGAAGGAGAGAAATTCCAGAAGACCGTCACCGATTTCGTTGAGGTCATCAGGGCGCTCGGACCCACCCCCGTCAAATCCGAGAAAGAGAAAGACATGTACAACAACACCTCCGCACATGCGGAGGCCAAGAAGATCGAGGAGGAGTGAAAATGGGATTCTTTGACAGATTCAAGAAAAAGGCAAAGACCTGCGGATGCAAGGATGCAAATGCTCCTGCCGCACCCGCGGCGCCCGCCCGCAGCGGACCCAACTACTTCCCCGCCGCCGACCTCGGACCCGTCCTTCCGGACGCGCCCGCCGGCGGAAAGATCAAGCTCGCCATCTACTGGGCCGCAGCCTGCGGAGGATGCGACGTCTCTCTGCTCGACACCGACGAGAGGGTCCTGACCATCGGCCAGTTCGCCGACATCGTCATGTGGCCTATCGCAGTGGACGGAAAAGAGAAGGACATCGAGGCTCTCGAGGACGGAGCGATCACCGTCTCCATCATCAACGGTGCCGTCAGGAACTCCGAGAACGAGCACATGGTCAAGCTTCTCAGGAAGAAGTCCAAACTGGTCGTTTCCTACGGATCCTGCGCAATGTTCGGCGGAACCACCGCACTTGCCAACCTGGTCAGCGGCGGAGCCAAAGAGCTCTTGGACTACGTCTACGTCAAGACCCCCACCTCTGCCGAATTCCAGGCCAAATACCACCCGGATGCGGCCGTCATTCCCAGCCCCGTCACCAAGGTCGAAGAGGGCAACCTGACCCTTCCCGTGCTCTACGACACGGTCAAGCCCCTCGACGAGGTCATCGACGTCGACTACAGCATCCCCGGATGTCCTCCCCAGCAGGAGTCCATCTCCCACCTTCTGAAGGCTGTTGTCGACTTCGTGTACAACGGAGTCGCCCTGCCCCCGAAGGGAACCGAGATCGGAGTCACCAAGACCAGTCTCTGCGACGAATGCCCCAGGACCAAGGAGTTTGCAAGGATCACCAAGATCTACGAGCCCTACCAGGTCAACATCGACCCCGACAAGTGTCTTATGGACCAGGGTATCCTGTGCCTCGGACCCGCTACCCTCGGCGGATGCAACGCCAGGTGCACCCGCGTCGGACAGCCCTGCCGCGGATGCTACGGGCCGACCAAGCTCGTTCAGGAACACGGAGCATCCGCGCTCACCGCTATCGCCTCGCTGTTCCCTGTCCTCGACGACGACCCCACCATGGACGAGAGCAAGATCATCGAAATCATGAAGACAATCAAAGATCCCCTCGGATACTTCTACGCATACACCGTCGGAAAGTCCCTCATCCAGAGGTCTGTTGTCGAAGAGAAAGCATAAGGAGGAAGAAACATGGCAGGACCAATTATTTGGGATGAGAAACAGAAGGTCAACACCAAACGCGTGACCATTGACCCAATCACCCGTCTCGAAGGACACGGAAAGATCGAGATTTTCCTCGATGACAACGGTAATGTATCCAATGCATACTGGCAGATCCCCGAGGTAAGGGGATTCGAGAGATTCTGCATCGGAAGGAGGATCACCGAGCTCAACCAGATCACCGCAAGGCTTTGCGGTGTCTGCCCCGGTGCCCACCACCTCGCAGCCACCAAGGCGATCGACGGATGTTTCAATGCAAAGCCCACCGAGGCCGCATTCCACATCAGGGATACCTTCTACCACGCGCACTTCATCCACTCGCACATTGCGCACTTCTACGCACTTGCCGCGGGTGATTTCGTCTGCGGACCCGCAGCCCCCGCCGCACAGAGGAATGTCCTTGGAGTCGTCGCCTCGGTCGGTATCGAGACCGGAACCGCGGTGCTCAAAGCGCGTCACAACGCCCAGAGGATCCAGGAGATCATCGGAGGAAAGGCCACCCACCCTCTCGTGGGCGTCCCCGGAGGGGTCTCCAAGGCCATCAGCGAGAGCGAGGCGGCCGAGATTCGCGGCTATGCCGACGGACTCGTCGAATTCGCCCAGACCTCTCTGAAGATCTTCAACGATGTCGTTCTCGCAAACAAGGAGTACCTCGACATCATCACCAACAAAGACCTTTACTACCACGAGACCTACCACATGGGTCTTGTCAACGACAAGAACCAGCTGGAGTTCCACGACGGTAAGGTCCGCGTGAAGAACCAGGAAGGAAAAGAGTGCGACATGTACGATTCGTTCGACTACCTCGACCACATCGGCGAAGCCGTCGAATCCTGGAGCTTCGAGAAGTTCCCCTACCTCAAGAACCCCGGATACAAGGGACTTGTGGACGGACCCGACAGCGGTCTGTACCGTGCCAGCCCGCTTTCCAGGCTCAACGTGTGCGACTCGATCTCCACGCCTCTCGCAAACGAGCAGCTTCAGATCTACAGGGAGACCTTCGGTGTCAAAGAGAGCGGTGCACCCGTTCAGTTCACCCTCGCCACCCACTGGGCAAGGCTCATCGAGATGCTCTACGCGGCCGAGAAACTCCGCGACGATGCCAATTCCGACAAACTCACCGACCCCAACATCAAGCAGACCGATTTCGTTCCCGGAGGACGCGGTGTCGGATGCGTCGAGGCACCCCGCGGTACCCTGACCCACGACTACACCTGCGACGAGAACGGAATCGTCACAGCATGCAACCTCGTTGTCGGTACCACCAACAACAACGGACCCATCTGCATGGATGTTGCCAAGGTCGCCAAGGCCCTTATCCACAACTTCGAGGTCTCCCCCGGACTCCTCAACATGTGCGAGATGGCCTTCAGGGCTTACGATCCCTGCAACTCCTGCGCTACCCACAGCCTCCCCGGCCAGATGCCTCTGACCGCCGAGATCAGGAACGCAGACGGTTCCATCTACGATACCGTCAGCAGGAACTGAAAACAATTTAACGGCGTCCCAGGACGCCGTTCATCTCTTTTTTTACCCGACCCGGGTTCCGACCGTTTTGTTTGGAGATTCAGAGGATCGTCTTTTCGATATTGCGTTTCTTGATACGTCCGTCCGAGACCATGTTCTCGCATCTTTTACCCAGGTCCAATCCGTCCAGAAGATAGATGTGAGCGTTGTCGAGATCCACCAGATTCGAATTCAATACGGGACCCAGAAGCTGACCTCCGATGGTATTGATCGGCGATCCTCCGAGCAACCTGTTGAATGCGGGGACCACAATGAAGCTGTCCGGCAGGGCAGGGTAACGGGAACCCCGGATATCCGAATGAAAATATCCGCGTAGCCAGCAGGGTTCGGAAACCGTCGATCCGATACCGTCCTTGAATAGAATGGTCGGATGCTCATGACCCATTATCAGTGTTTTTTGGCTCATGACCCGGGGAGAAGGCCAGGTATGTCCGTGAACGAGACCCAGGTCATCCAAACACATGCCTGTGGCAGGATGTAATCTGATTTTTGACGGAAGGAATTTTTCAAGTTCCGTATCATGGTTGCCCCGAACAATATCCACTTTCGAATAGGAACCGAGCAGACTGTCAAAGAATTCGGGAATCTCCTTGAACTCCTGAAACGAAGATCCGGGGACGGAATCCTTGACATCTCCGATTATAATTATGCGATCGGTTCCTTCAGTGGAGGCATTATCGATCGCGGCGAGCATATCCTTCGTGCGGGAGGTCAGGTGAACTCCTTTTTTCAAAAGATGGGCTTCGACACCGATATGCAAATCGCCGATGATCAGCGCATCATCGGTTCTGAGCGCAGGTATTCCGTGAACTGGCTGGATCATTGGTTTTTCCTGCCGTTCAGACTCTCTTTGAGGACAAGGGGGATGGAATCGATGACATCGGTGGCGATCATTCCATAAGATAATCTATCGAATGCTTTCTCTCCTGCTTTTCCGGAAATCCAAGCACCGAGACAACCCGCATCGAACGCCGACATTCCTTTCGACAGAAGGGCGGCAACGATCCCTGCAAGAACATCGCCCGTACCTGCACCGGTCATTCCGGCACATCCCGTTTCATTGAATCTGATGACGTTTCCGTCGGAGATCATATCCGTTTTGCCCTTTAGAACGATGGAGCAGTTTTTAGATCTGGCTGCGGCTATAACGGCATTCTCGTCCGAACCGTTCTGTCCCGTAAAGCGGGTGAACTCCGCGGCATGCGGAGTTATCACGGTCTGGGTTTTCGCTTTGAACGAGTTTGAAAGTGCGTTGATGCCGTCAGCATCGATGACGATCGGTTTTTTACACACGGCGAGGAACACGTTGACGGTCTTGACGGTATCGGGATCGATCCCGAGGCCGGGGCCGATGAGGACGGCATCGTTCCTTTCCGAAAGTGCCAGCAGATTCAGGATATGGTCCTGGCACAGAATATTCCCTGACAGTCCCTGTACCATAAGGGTCGGGTTGACGGTTGCGATTTCGTGATACACTGAATCCGGGGCCGCTACCGTCACCAGGTCCGTACCGGTACGCAGAGCGGCCATGGCCGCCAGTGCTGGAGCACCGAAATACGGGCCTCCGCCGATGATCAGCAATCTTCCGTTTTTTCCTTTGTGGCTGTTTGCAGACGGGAGAGGGTATCTGAGCATATCTCCCGGGCCCGTAAGACGATATGCATTTTCGGGCATTCCGATATCCGCAACGACGATTTTACCGCAATCGGCACCATTCATCGTGGTTTTGGTATCATGTAAGGCAATCGTGATATCAGGAATCACCGCAGAGTCCGTTCCCAGACCGGTCGGTACATCGACAGAGACAATAGTTCCGTCGAAAGCGTTGACCTTCTCGACATATTCTTTATATGCAGTTTTCAACGACCCGGAAATACCGGTTCCCAGACCGCAATCCACAAGAACATCGAAGTCGAATCCGCAATCTTCGAAGGGGATTATGTTCCGTTTACATTTTTTCAGATAATATAATACGGGTTGGGATCTGATCGAATCCAGAGGATCGACGGAATAGACGGAAACTTCCTTTTCGGGAAGGAAGCAGGTGGCCGCATAACCGTCCCCACCGTTGTTCCCGTGCCCGCAAACGATGCCAATCCTTTTCGACGGATAATGCTGTGCCAGAAAGTCGGCGACACATTTGCCGGCATTTCCCATCAGGGTCTCCGTGGAAACACCCATGGTCGCCGCATTAGCGTCCATCACTCTGGAATCCAAAGGTGAGATCATGGTCAGGACTGGTTCTTTACCAGGATCTCGCCGACGGCGGAAAGGATAGCGGTCTTCTTCATCTTTCCTTTCTCTACTTTGACGCATCCGTTCCTGGCAACCCAGTTTCCGGGATAGGCCTTCTCTTCATGTATCGTGTATTCCAGATCCAGGAGGATAGCTCCCTTGGCGATCATATCCAGGGACGGTTTTTCGACGCAGTATGAAAGAGGTAGTCTGCGACCTTCTGCGCGGGTACGGTTCGAATCAAAATATTCGGGCCAAAGAACGATTGCGGTCTCTTCGTCGTATGCCATATGTCCACCGTATCGTTCAGCGGGTAAAAAAACTTCTTTTAAAATGTGGCCCCGGGGGCAGGCCCCGGGAAATGATTTGAAACTTTCAGTTGAGAAGGACCGCGTTGACCGCGCCGACCTGTCCGGGCCTGGATGTGACGATCGCATCTCCGATCTCGGTCTTGATGGTGGCGCCCTTGTTGATAATGTTACGCTGTACGAAGTTGGGGTCCGAAGGGTTTGCGATAACATTGAGGATTTTAACTTTCTTAACAGTGTTGGTCTTCTTGTCGACGACGTTGGCGAATTCGGCGGAGAGCATTCCTGTCTTGTAGGATTTGCCCCTTCCGCGGTACTGCCTGCGTACCTCTGCACCGAGTTTGGTGTACTGCTTTTCTCTGCCGATTTCGAATTTCCTCTTACCGCGAGCGAGGACAAGCCTTCCTCCGGTAGATTTTCTGCTAGATTGACCCTGCCATAGTGCCATGTTAATCGACCATGCTAATCTGGGTTTGTATATAAAATATTGGTTCGTTCACGTATTTATGGCCCGATAAGTCTGGCCTTCACATCGGAACCTTCGATTTCGATCACTGCAGCACGTCCGTCCATGGCGGGCCCGGGATTCACGCACACGGTCCTGCCGACGGTCTTGATGCCGATATCCTCATGGATGTGTCCCGATACCGCCAGTATGGGTTCGAATTCTTCGAGTATCTTCCGTATCGCACGGCTGCCGACGGGTGTTCCGTTGGGGATGTGGTCGAAAGTATCGAAGGCAGGTGCGTGGGTCATAAGGATCATGCCCTTTTTGGATATGGGGCGGAGACCGGAATCGATCTCGTTCTCGGTAAGCTCGAAGGGGGAGTTGAACGGGGAAACGGTGCCGCCTCCGAGGCCCGCAATGTAATGTCCCAGGATCTCGGCCGATCTGCCGTGCATGTCGACCGCTATGCCAGATACGGCCCGGGGCACATCCCAGGTATCGCAGTTGCCGGGAAGGACGTACTTCTTTCCGTGAATGGAGGAGATGATGGAAACGGCATCCTCGGTCGTGCCGAGGTCGGTTATGTCTCCCAGGCAAAGTACCGCGTCGGGGCGTTCGGTATCGATAAGATCGTTGATCCAGGGGACCATGTTCGTTTTTTGGTGAAGGTCCGTGAGAACCAGTAGCTTCATGAGCGATCAATGGCTTCTGGAATCTATATAGGTATGCAATAAGTTTCCTTCGAAACCGCGTGCTTTGATGAGTCATCGGAGCACATCTTGATTTTTCGATCCGGATGATTCCTTCGGTCGGAGACATATTTCTTCGAGAAGGGGGCGGCTGTTTTTTTCGATCCGAACACTGTACCATACAGTAGGGTTTTTCCGTTCGGGACTCTGCATTTTTTATGTTGAACATACGAATTCACACGCGGAATCCCTCTCAATCACTTTTTAATAATATTAGTTAATCTAGGATTTACTCTGTGGAGATGGCCCAGCCAGGTAAGGCGTCAGACTGCTAATCTGATGTCGTTTACGACTCGAGGGTTCGAATCCCCCTCTCCACGCCATTTTTATGGATTATGCATGTATACTGCGTGTATATACCGAGTATACTGAAAATAATATAGGATGCAACGTTTACAATGTTGTTTGGGGTAGGTGACCACGGAGTTGGTAGTTCAGTTGTCCGATACCAACAATTACAA
>CAVIXW010000002.1:0-40626 GCA_963646785.1 Acutalibacteraceae bacterium | reverse complement strand
CTTCAGGCGTTTTCGTACGAACGAGCCCCATCAGATTCGATATCCGATGAACATGAGTATCGACGCATACCGAGGGGATGTTCATCGCATATGAACGGACGCAGGCGGCCGTCTTCCTGCCGACCATCGGCAACGAGATCAGTTCTTCGGTGCTCCCCGGGATCTGCGAATCATACCTGTCGCGGAGAACGCGGCAGCAGTCCACGATGGCCCTGGCCTTCTGATTGGGAAAACCGGCAGGACGGATCAGTTCTGCCACTTCGGCAGGTTCCGCATCGGCGAGTTCGGCAACGGATCCGAATCTGCGGAAAAGATTGTCGGAAGCTTTGCGGGTGTTGTCGTCCTTGGTCCTCTGGGACAGAATGGTTGTGATAAGAACGTGAAAAGGATCGCAGGGCCATTCGGGATTCAGGCCTTCCGAATTACGTCCGGGATACGCCCCGCCCGTGTAGGCCTCGGACATCCGCCCGAGGATCACAGAGATGTCCTGCCCATCCATCTCAATGCCTCCTCCGCCATATAGAACGAACCGGTAATAAGCACGTACTCATGGTCTTTCCGGAGTTTTTCGGCATATTCTATCGCTTCGCCGACACCGTCTGCCGCCACCGCCGCGGGAAAGAACCGTCTGACCGTCTCGAGAGTGCTCCCGGCGGATCTGGCCCGGGTGCAGCCGGGTGCCGTGACCACGATTGACGAGGCCACGGCGGACAGATTGAGCGAGATATTGAATACATCCTTGTCTTCGAGAAGTCCGAGGACTATCACCACCTTCCCGTAGATCTCGGCCACATCCCTGGCAAGACCCTGCGATCCGGCAGAGGTATGGGTCACGTCGAGGAGGAATCCGTTTCCGAGATCCTCCAGCCTGCAGGGCCATCTGACCTCCGAAAGACCTTCCTCGAGACGGGGCGCGATACGTTCCCCGTATTCCGGAAGTTTCATAAGGGCCTCTATGGCGAGCGCCGCATCCTTTGCCTCGTTCCTCCCCGGGATCGAAACCTTGTGCTTCCTGTCCCGGTACATGAACTCCGACCCGTCGGGAAGATTCCTCACCACGGTCACGGATGCGGGATCGATGGAGGTGAGATCGGAGTCCATCTCTTCGGCGACCCGGGATATGGTCCGGAGTGCGTCGCCCGTGTTCAGCGTCACGGACGGAACGCCTTTCTTTATTATCCCCGCCTTCTGGTAGGCGATCTTCTCTATCGTATCGCCGAGATACTCCTTGTGTTCGAGACTGATGTTGGATATCACGGAAACCTCCGGAACGATTGTGTTCGTGGCGTCGTAACGTCCCCCCATCCCCACCTCTATCACCGCGATATCCACGTTTTCGCAGGCGAAATAATCGAAGGCAATAGCACTGGTTACCTCGAAAAATGTGCAGTAGATCTCGCTTTCCTTCATATCGTCCACGAAATGACGCGCCTTGGCGGAATGCTCTGCCAGTTTCGGATCGGATATCGGTTCCCCGTCGATGGAGATCCTTTCGTTGAACGAAAGGATGTGCGGGGAAGTGAACAGTCCTACCTTGTACCCCGCTTTGCGGAGGACGGATGCCATTATCGCGCAGACGGACCCCTTTCCGTCACTGCCGGCGACATGGATCGAACGGAACCTGTTCTGGGGGTTGCCCATCCTCTTCAGAAGAACCTCGGTGTTCCTGAGACCCAGGCGCACCCCGTTGAGCTGAAGGCCGTAGAGCCATTTCAACTGACGCTCCTTCGTATCGGCCCTGCGGTCCACGATCTCACTCCGAAGAACGTTTCAATCCGTCCACCAGCTGGTTGTAGGTGGTCCCGCGTTGCTTGCAGATTCTGCGGATCGAATCCATGGTCCCCGAGCCGTACTGTGCGGCCTTCTTTTTGCGGTCTGCGAGGAAATCGTATCCCAGATCTCTTGCGGCATCCGAAAGCAGTTTCTTGCGGACGTCCCCGTCGACGGAACGGAGGGCGGAGGTCGGGGCGTTGCGCGACAATGCGACGATGTCTTTGTCGAGATATGCGTATTTCACCGTCTTTCCGAAGAATTCCCCCATCTTCGCTTCGTGGGTTTTCGTGGAAGTGAAGAGCTTTGCCAGGTCCTTGGCCATTTCGTCCCTCATCGGAAGATCCTTCATTCCGACATATTTCGAGTAGCCGGCGAAAAGCTCGTCCGCCCCCTGTCCCCCGAGGATGAGGCTTTCGCAGCAGGCCCTCATCACGCAGTAGAGCGGCATTTCGAAAGCCAGCGTGAGCGGGCTGTCGGTCCCCGTGATGCGGATCTGGTCGCGGAGATTGTCGATTATCGCATCATCCTCCAGATCGATCACGGTCAGATCGAGTCCCAGGAGGGGGGCGATCTCTCTTGCGGCCTCCACGTCGTGGGAACCTTTCGTACCGACTGTGTAAAGGTGCACGGACGAGGCGTACCTTTTCGCCAATGCCGCCACGAGTCCGGAATCCAATCCTCCCGAGAACGCAATGGCCACGTTCCTGCCTTCGGTACATTCGGCCACAGATCTCTGCAGCAGTTCGGCGAGCTTCTGAGATAGTTCGGACATATTGGGATAGTGTATTTCCACCACCTATAAATGAATGGTTCGCGTAATACTCAACAAAATTTTGGTATGCATTAAGCACATACTTTAATTAGAATAATGCTTATATTACGCTCATGGACGGCGTAACCCGTATCGGCGTATCGTTGGAGCCCGAGCTGCTCGCCAAATTCGACAAGGTCATTCAGAAGAAAGGATATGTCAGCAGATCGGAAGCTATCCGCGACCTGGTCCGCGACACTCTTGCGGAAAACGAATGGAAGAACGACAAGGAGTTCATGTGCGGGATCATCACCATCGTCTACAGCCATGATGCGAACGGACTCACCGACAAGATCACCGAGATCCAGCACGAGGCCTTGGACACGATCTACACCACCATCCACATGCATCTCGACCACGAGATGTGCATGGAGGTCATCGCATTGGAAGGCGAACTCGGGGTCCTGAAGAAACTCACCAACGACCTGGGTTCCCTCAAAGGCGTCCTCAGGTGCAAGCTCACCATGGCGTCCAAATCATCCGGACACCTTCACTATATCGGAACCAGAAACTGAAAGTTTTTCCCGGAATATCCTCGGCGGGGGAGATCGGTTCATTCTCCTCTGTCGGCACATCGGTCCGATGCCCCGTCCGCAGGCATTCGGTTGCCCAGAAGGTCCATGGCGACGATGGTCGACATCGCGTTGGGAAGCGAGCTGTCGAATCCGAATTTTTCACGGAGGAAGATATCCGACGCCCTCGAAGGATTGAAGGCGACCACGTTGGCCGCTCCGTCGGCTTCACCCAAAAACGAAAGCGTATGAGGAAGGACCACGAATTTCAGATCCGATTTCGGCATCGAATTGGGATATACGACAAAAGAGCTGGTGGCCCAGACCGCACCCTCGGGAATCTTGTTCCGGGGCATGCACATCGGCACGTCATGACCGAACACGGTGCCCTCGTCGTCTACCATCGCGGTCAGCATATCGGTCGGACTTTCAAGGAAATTCTTCGAGAAAACGCAGACCTTGAAATCCTTGGTTCTGCTTTTGGTGAGTGCGTGGTTCTCGTATTTGCAGCCTAGGCCGCAATTCTTCGACTCTTCCATTTCGAGACGAACCATCGAGGGGCCGTCAAGAATGAAAACGTCATAGACCCCGTCCTGAGATAGAATCTTGTTTAGAATTCTGTTGACGGACATATAATGGCATATTCATCCAACTATAAAAAAACCTTTTTATGTCCTGTTAAAAAATTCGGCTGCTCCACTCCCGAAGATCCCTGTTAGTCCCAGGGGACTCCACCTTGTCATACGAGCGTACGGTCTCCGATCGCATGCGAACCTTCGGCTGAGATAATGGCAACGATAGAATTTCAGAAATGGTTTATCCGTTCGCAGGTGCGAACGGATGGTCCTGCGGTCACATTCGACATATGGCCGCAGGTCATGGTGCAACCATGCTCAGGTCAGGCGGATCAGTATTTCCGACCCGTTCTTCTCTACCTTGAGAGCCCTCGGTTTCAGGTAATTGCTATATCTGCCGAGGGCGGGGATCGTGACCTCTTTGTCATTCACGGTCACCGACCCCTTATCGTCCGGAATGAAACGCAGTGTTTTCTTACCGGGGCTGAAGTATACTCTGTACTTCATGCAATCGAACATCATAGAGTGAATGGATGTATCTCCCGTGATGAACGCTTTCGGCGCATCCTCTTTCGAAGAAGAACCATAATATACCAAAAGGTTGCGTAATCTTGCGATCTCCTTGTCTTTCGCATTACATTCTGATTTGTAACGGTCCAGCTCGCTTGAGATATTCTCGAAATCACGGATATTGCCCTTTTTTTCAAGAATTTGTACCTGTTTCGTCAAACTTTTATTGGCACGTTCCAACCGTTTCTTATCCTCTCTCAGCTGAGGCAGTTCCTCGAGTTGCTTTTCGAGCGCAGTTATCCGCAAATTTGCATCCCTGAGCTTTTTTCTCAGCTCTTTGACAAGATCCGATCCCTCGTCTGCGGGACTGCTTTCTTCGACGGCGGCGACATCGACGGCCGGTTCGGTATCAGGTTGCGCATCTTCGACGTTCTCTTCCGTCGAAGCATCAGATATCTCCACGACGTTCACTTCCGCCGCATCCTCGGATATCTCCACGACGTTCTCTTCGGGTTCCGGATCGATGTTGAGCCGAACGAGGTATGCTACCGATCCACCGGAAATATCGATCAGTTTACCGTTCCATTTTTCGCCAACGGCACAATTACCGAGGTTATGGATAGAATAGGTGTCCTCTCCGTCGGAGGCCATGAGCTGTCCGTTCCGGTCATCCGAGACGATTGTGAATACCCTATCCTCCGAATCCACCGTCAGGGTACATATTTTCTTCTTAGCAGGCTCATCCGAAGGATTTTCAGAAGCTTTCTTTTCCTCCTTCTGTTTTTTCTTCTTCTGCTTAATCAGTTTCTTGGGAACATTGGTAAGAAAAACATCGCACTTATTCATCGGCGACAGTCTCCACAGAAACAACGGAAGAAACGAAATTCGGAATGGGCTCCGAGGAATCGCTGAGGAGGAAGACCTCGTAATCCTCCAGCAGAGTGTACTTTTCAAGAGTTTTCAGATAATCGTCGCTCAGGGAATCCCTCAATGCCACGATGCGCACGTCGCATCCCTCTTCGATGGCCCGCGTGACCGCGGGGTGCATATCGCGGTCCCCCGAAACGATCACGGCGGTATCGACCTTCTTCATTGCAAGATCCCACGATACGTCCGTCGTGATGGCGGTATCCACCTCCTTCTGTCTCCAATCTTTCTTTCCCCCGTCGTCGACAAACTTCTGAGGAGTATACAATTTAACTTCGAATCCGGACGACCGCAAAGAATTTTGCAATTTCGAACATCCGGTGGTTGGGACTCCGTCGTATGCCCTGAGCACCGTCAATCTATATCCCTCAGATAGGTCCTGGACCAAAAGCGAGTAATCGATTGCCATTCCCATACAGTTAAGGTCGGCAGAACTGTCTTCCACATTGCTCAGATCGATGTATATTCCTATTTTTTTAAGGTCATCCAAGTAAATCACCTTACTCCCGGGAGGATTTGTATCTATTTATATTACTCATAAATGTAATAAATGTAATATATGTAACAGACTTTAAGTCGGCTATG
Organism: Acutalibacteraceae bacterium; assembly: GCA_963646785.1. Taxonomy (GTDB): domain Archaea; phylum Thermoplasmatota; class Thermoplasmata; order Methanomassiliicoccales; family Methanomethylophilaceae; genus Methanomethylophilus. The sequence continues at coordinate 34,933 of CAVIXW010000002.1, read as the reverse complement.
GGACAGGGCCTGACAAAAGACAAAGTGATGATAGCCTGCGTGGTCGGCGAAGTGACGCTGATCACCGAACCGGCACTCCGGAACAATATCGACCGCATCCATCTTGTCCATTACGTCAAACACGACTCGATGAAAGACGAGCGTGCCCGGTTCTACATGTCGTTCTACGACGAAACGGAAAGGACCCTGAAGGAAAACGGCATCGAGGTCGTCGAGCATTCAGATGCGGAGACCTACATTTTCAGAAGCATGATGTCGGAGATCTACCGGATCCTCATCGAAGAGGTGGATTCGAAAAGATCGTCCGTGTACGTGAACCTCTCGGGCGGAACGCCGGAATATGCGGCCGCCGCCGCCATATGCTCCATGATGTTCAGGAACGTGGAAATCTTCACCGTCAGCAAAGGTTATGACGGACGGACCGTGGATTACTCCCGGCTGCTGGCAAATGCCAAAAAGGACGGAAAACTGGTCGGAAGCTGCAGCTGTATCGGAAAAACGTATTCCGTGGAGAAATTTCCCATAGATCGGCCGGAGGAGAATCTGCTGAAGGCGTTCAGAATATACTCGGTCATCTCCGACAGCGGCATCAGGAACTCGAACACGACGGTCATCAGAAATCTTATCCTGAAGAACATATGGCTCGCAAGAGGTCCCCTGGAAGAGGGTGCCGCGGTGAAAGGAACGTCTGTCGAACTCGAACTTCCGGAAAAAGGATATGCGTGTCCCAGATCGAAGGAATCGGAATACGTCACGAGACAGAGGGGAGAGGCCGTTCAGTACTACCGGGTTTATGTGTGCAGGTGGGAGTCCAAGGGATGGATCGAAAAGATCCCCGGCACCAAGAAATACCGGGTGACGGAGGAAGGCAGGACGGTCCTGGATGTGTTCTGTCCTTCGAAAGTTATCGACTTCCCGACCGGGGACATAACGGTCCAGGGATCGAAATACTGCGATCGAGCGATCTGCCCCGGCCCATAACCTACCCGAATCCCGAAGCGATCCGGTCATGCACGGAAGATTTTGTTCCCCGCCGAATACGCCTTTATGGTCGGAATCCGCACGATAATTCCGCCCCGCATACCGATTTTTCCTTCATAATTATAAATAAAATGATACAACTCACGGACTAATGAAAATTCTGATCATCACTGAGAAAGCGAATGCCGCAAGAAGGATCGCCACGATCCTGTCCGACGGCCATTCGCACTCGGCATCCGCAGGCGGAGTCACAGCCCTTACCTTTGAAACCGAGTCCGACCAGTACACCGTTGTCAGTCTCCGCGGACACATCATAGAACTCGACTATCCGGAGAAATACAGCGATTGGAAGTCCGGCTCTCCTGTCGATCTCGTCCGTGCGCCTCAGATCAAGACGATCAAGGTAAAATCCATCCTCAACAAAATCGTCGAGCTCGCGAAGGATGCGGACCGTATCATCATCGCGACCGACTACGACCGCGAAGGAGAACTTATCGGCATGGAGACCGTCAAAGCCGCCGATGTCGATATGAAGAAGGTCAGGAGGGCGAAATTCAGTGCGCTGACCAAAGGAGAGGTCGAGAACGCGTTCGCCAATCTCGTCGAACCCGACGAGAAACTCGCCAATGCGGCGGAAGCCAGGCAGATCGTGGACCTGTCCTGGGGTGCCGTGCTGACCAGGCTCATCTCCCTTTCTTCCGGACAGGTCGGAAAGAACTTCATGTCCGTGGGACGCGTCCAGAGCCCTACCCTGAAACTTCTCGTGGACCGCAACGAGGAGATCGAGAACTTCGTTCCCGTACCCTACTGGGTCATCGAGGGAAAATTCGGACTGCTCGCGTTCAAAGGCAGGCACGAGAAAGGTCAGATCTGGGACGAGAAGGAAGCCGAAACCATATTCGACAAGACCAAGGACGTCAAAGAGGCTGTGGTCAGCTCCTACGAAAAAGGACTGAAAGAGGAATACCGTCCCCCGCCTTTCGACACCACCATGATGCAGGTCGAAGCGAACAAGATCGGCATACCCCCTTCCGCCGCCATGAAGATCGCGGAGGACCTCTATACCGGCGGATACATCTCCTATCCCCGTACCGAGAACACCGAGTATCCGAAGAGTCTGGGTCTCAGGAGCGTTCTCGAAAAACTCAAAGAATCCGATTTCAAGTCGGAGGCGGAGGAGATCCTCAGACAGGAGAAGATCATCCCTTCGAAAGGAAAGAGAAGAACCACGGACCATCCCCCTATATACCCCACCGCGGGAGCGACCCAGGCAAAGCTCAAAGGGGACAAATGGAAACTCTACGAGCTCATCGTCAGAAGGTTCCTGGCCACCGTGGCCCCCAATGCGGTCGCGGAAACGACCGACACGGTCCTCGAGGTCGACGGAGAGAGATTCCTCGTCGAAGGCTATGTTCAGAAGGAACTCGGGTGGAAGAAATACTACAAGAAATACCTCCACACGACCGAGACCCGCGTACCCGAACTAAAGGTCGGGGACAAAGTGGAGGTCCGCAGCATCAGCAAGGTGGAGGACCAGACGAAGCCCCCCTACCGCTACAACCAGGGTTCGCTGATCCAGGAGATGGACCGCCTTCAGCTCGGTACGAAGTCCACCAGGCACGACATCATCGGCAAACTGTTCTCCAGGAACTATGTCCAGGGCAACTACCTGGTACCGACCGCCAGCGGTATCGCCCTCACCAAGGCATTGGAGCATCACGGAGGCGGCATCACCGAACCCGAAATGACGGCCAAACTCGAAAGGGATATGCTCAGCATCACCGACGGCGAAAGAACCCTTGACGACGTCGTCGTAGAGTCCCAGGATATGCTTCACGATGTCGCGGTCAAATTGGAGAACGACAGCGAGGCCATCGGTACCGAGATCAAATCGGCCCTCAGAAAGCAGCAGTATGTCGGCGTCTGCCCGATGTGCGGCAACAGTCTCACGATCAAGAAATCGAAGAACGGGAACTTCATCGGATGCAACGGATACCCCGACTGCAAATGTGCATACCCCATGCCGAGAGGGGCCATGGTGCAGCTTACCGAAACGGCATGCCCCGTCTGCAGCCTCCCGCAGATCAAAGTTGTAAGGAAGGGGATGCCCCCCTCGCTTCAGTGCATCGACCCCAAATGTTCCACCAACACCGAGAAGAACAATCTCGGTCTCTGCCCGACCTGCAAGGAAGGCACCATCAGGGTTATGTTCTCGAAGAACGGAAAAAGGTTTGCTGGATGTTCCGCCTGGCCGAAATGTACCCAGACCTATCCTCTGAGACCCAGGGGGTCCATCACCCCCACGGATCAGTCCTGTCCCGAATGCGGTGCGCCGATGATCTCCCTCGGAACCATTACCGAATGCATCAACATGGACTGCCCCACGAGGAAGAAACGCAGATCGTCCGCCAAGGAGACCGAAGCGGCTTCCGACAATGGGGGCAAGACCGCCGGTACCGGCAAGAAGAAGACCGCAAAGAAAACCGCTGCCAAAAAGACGGTCAGAAAATCGACCAAAAAGACCGCCTGAGGCGGAGACAGCAATCGCGGATCAGCACATTCTGCGTGCAAGGGAGAGCTCGTTCTGAGTATTGAGATTCATGGCGAGCTCCTCCCAATCCGTGAACAGATATTCCTCATTCAGATATTTTCCTTCGATCGTGGCAAGTCTGTCCATGACCGTGACCCCGGACAGGACCCACTCCCTGCCGTTGAGATTCATGGTGTACGACGGAGCGATGCCTTTGTTGACCACAGTATCTTCCGAGATGAGAACGATCAGAGACTGCATTTCGGGTTTGAAGTAACGGATGGTGCGGTCGAAGATCGCGGAAGTGACGAAGGGGACGTCGGACGGACAGGTGAGCACATGCTCCCCTTCGAGCGTCGAAAAGGACGCGCGGAGATCCATCATGAAATCCTCCCCGCTCGTTCTGATCGTCTCGATCCCCTGGTCCCGGAGATACTTCTCGGTGTTCACGGTATGGGGGCTTACCGAAACCAGGATACGGTCTATTTCGGTAGAATTGCGCATTGCGTCGATCACATGCTGGATGATTGGGGCCTTTCCCACAGGCTGCATGGGTTTCTCGACGGTGCACTGCCCCATCCGCGTACCTTTTCCGCCCGCATTGATCAGCGCCTCCATGTTATCACAGCATAAGTCCCAGGATCACGGCGGTGACGAGAAGGACGACACAGCGGGAGATCTCGTTGGTGGCCCCCAGGATATCCCCGTTGACGAATCCGAATGTGCCGTTGGCCTTGCGTGCCATCAGATATCCCACAACGATCGATGAGATCAGGCCGAACACGTAGATGACGCACAGAACAGAAACGTCCGCGGTCCAGGAGCTGTCCGCATTCGTGATGAAGGCCCGTTCGATGAGGAACGGGGCCAGAAGCAGGACGGCGACCAGAACGGTCGATCTGAGCAGCGACCCTCCGTTGGTCAGGCCGACCTGTCTCGAAGCCATTCCGGTGCCGGGGTTTCCGAATGCGGCGGCGGCGACCTGCGCGTTCTTTACCAGGATCTCGGCCGCGAAGGCGAAAGTACCTAGGAACAGGAACTTTGACCCGAAAATGGAATAGGTCTCCGATCCGATATGCTCGTAGAGCGCAACGGTCAGAAGGACCACACACAGCGCGACACCGAACCCTCCCGCACCTATCAGACTGTCCTTGAGGGCACGGATATGGTCCTCCCGCTTTCCGGAAGATACTATGATCCCGTCGCCGAAATCGGTGAGTCCGTCGAAATGGAGGAACTTCGAGAAAATATATGCGGTGAAAAGGGCTGCGACCGCGATGACCATGGTGGACATTTCGCAAAGGGAAAGAAGGATGCATACCAGAAACACCAGAAGACCGTTCAGCGCACCGAGTAGGGGAACGAGCCAGAAGTTGCGTTCCATGGACTCCATCTCGCGCTCGCCGACATCGAGACGGATGACGGTGAAGAAGGATACCATACACTTCAGAGCACCCCCGATGCCCGCTCTTTCCGGAGCTTCGGCGATGGTCGGATGTTCCTCCGTATCGCATATGCCGAGATCCGCGCCAGAACCGTCTTCGGGACCCTCATTCATCCGAGTACCCCGTTATGTATCCGACCACGCCGGCCACGAGTCCGTACGCGGCGTTCTCCAGATATTCCGGAAGGCCGGCCTCCTTCAGGGGCCTCATCCTCAGCAGATCGACGGTGGCATCGCTCCCGCGGGTCTCGGAGATACGGCCCGCGAGGAACATGGAGATCGAACCGTCGACCAGAACATCCGGGACCTCGCCGTCCATCTGATTGCAGATGCAGTTCTTCTCCGCCATCTCTCCGGCCGAAAGTATCGCGTAGATCAGGGCGCAGATGTCGGGATCGGAACCCATCGAGTCGATTACGTCGTCGAATTCCCCTTTGAGATCTTCGTTGAGACCGCATGCGGATGCGCAGTCCCAGAGCATTTCGTCAGTGATGCCTTTGCGGCCGAGCATCTCCAGGGAGGTGGGGGGTTCCGGTGACTCGCCGCGTAGATGCAGGGCCTGTGCGACGACCTTCCTGACGGTACGGGCGGCGGCGATACCGACCGCGGTGCCGGTCCCCGCAAAGGGAAGTCTGTCCTCTCCGACGGGCGAGACGACGGCCAGGGCATCCGAGGTCGTTCCGGTCTCCGCATATCCCAGATCCCTCATCGCAAGAACCTTGGCCTCGATCATGGGCGCAAGAAGGTTGACCTTGCCGGCGTCGGTCAGGGGAACCGGGACGACGGTCACGATGTTGATGGTCCCTCCGATAAGTCTCCTGTAGATCTCCTCGGACCTCCGGGCCTTGCGTTCCCAGTCTTCGAGAACATCACCCGCGCAGACGCAATTGGTCACGCCGGCGGTCGCGGCCGAAAACACCTCGGTACCGTCCACCGTTTCGACGGCGTGGTTGAACACGTATCTGACCTCGGCGGCGGTCATGAACCCGACCGAATCCTCCGGCAGACCGTACTGTTCGGCTTTTGCCTTGAGCACTGAAAGATAATCCCTGCAGGCGAACTTGTGCGGCACCTGCATGATAAACAGCGTATCGGTGACCGTCAGGCCGCCGTTAAGCGGAGCACTGCTGAAAACCTCCATCCTCTCGGCAAGGCGAATAATAGCCGTTCCCTCGTACTCGCCTTCCTCGCGGACCTCGGTCGATTTGATATATTTCATCTGAACACTCCGAATAATCCGTGAATAAAGTCCTCAAATATAATCTGAACGTGGATTCCCAGATATGCGGTCAGAGGAAGAACGACGATGATGGTGAAGACGATCGAGGTCAGTTCGATCAGACGATAGCACAGGGAGATTTCGTCGACGGAGGGAAGCGGACCTTCGCCCATTACGTACACTCCCTCCTTCTCGAACGATACGCCCATGGCGGCGGCGGTCGCGGTCATCGGCCACCCGCTGTTCGGGCTGGGGGTCTTCCTGTGTTCGCGGAGGGCAGCCTTCAGAACGCTGCCGGAAGAGCGGATGCGCATCAGTTTCGAAGCGATGAGTATGAAGACCGGAGACAGCCTCGAAGGTATGAATCCGAGCACGTCATCCCACCTGGCAGGAAAATGACCCAGGCAGCAGTATTTATCATTCAGTCTACCCCACATCGCATCCATCAGGTTGGCACACCGGAACGCTATGGCCCCGGGAAGTCCGAAAACCCCGCAGTAAAGAAGCGGGGACAGGACACTGTCCACCAGATTCTCCGATATGGTCTCGCAGCAGGAGCTGGTGATATGCGGGAGGTCCATTCCCCTCATTTTGCGGTTTACCATCATCTGGGTCTTGTCGGCGGCCGCATCGAGATCGCCGTTTCTGAGATCGGCTTCGATCGGTCTGCAGAACTTTCTGAATGCGAACAGGGCGAAGGTCATTTTCAGGAAATATGCGGAAACGACGATCCATAGGATCTCCCCGACCGAGGAACCGATCCCGAACGCATCGAACTGCGCCAGGTCTCCGAACTCGATGCGGATGAACCCGGTGACGAGCAGTGCGACGCCTCCGAATATCAGCAGGACCAGAACATACGACAGGAAACCCAACACGGTGGCGGTAGCGGACAGTCTTCTCCGGAGACGGTCGTCGATGGCCTGCAGGAGATTCCCCATCCAGCGCAGAGGATGGTATCTGTTCGGAGGGTCTCCCGGGAAACGATCGAACAAAAGCGCGAGAACAACCATCAGAACTCCGTCGATCCAGATATCCACCAGATCACCTTAGCGAACCCAGGACCTTTCTGACGGCCGACAGGAAACGGTCATTACGTTCCTTGTTTTTGACACAGAACCGCACGTACGAATCGTACTGCGGGCCGAACGAGGCGCAGTCCCGGACCATGATGCCTTCTTTCAGCATGAGTTCCTTGAACTTCGCCCCCGTCAGTCCGATAGGGCTCAGGTCCAGGAAGTAGAAGAAGGAATCCGATATGGCCCGGACGGGAAATCCCATGTCCCTGAGCTGTGCGAACATCCGGTCGGATTCGCGGCTCATGACGTCGGCCGCATCCTCTACGTATCCGGGACAGTTGTCGACAAGATGCAATGCGGCGGCCTGCTCGACGGTGCCGACGTTCCAGGGAAGCTTGACCTTCTCCATCTCGCGTATTATGTCGGGATTGGAAAGTGCGAAACCCACCCTTATGCCCGGGATGGCAAAGGATTTGGTGAAGGAATGCGCGACAAGGAGATTGGTAAAACTGCAGACTTCTCCGGAAAGCGATATTGACCGTTCGCCTTTCACGAGTTCCAGCAGGGTCTCGTCGAGGAAGACGAGAACCCCGAGCTCTTCGCATTTTCTGACGATGCGTTCGATCTTCTCTCTGCATTCGATGCGTCCCGTAGGGTTGTTGGGGTTGCACAGATACAGGATCCGGTAGTTCCCGGAATCCAGGCAACCGAACAGCCTCTGCTCGTCGATCCGGAAATCGTCCTCCGGAAGAAGCGGGAAGAGGTCGACGGCCGCACCGGTGATCCTGCACTGCTGGGTATATTCGGCGAACGAGGGCGCGGGGATAAGAACGCGGTCCCCGGGACGTATGAAGACGTTGGGGAAGTTACGGATTATCTCGGAGGAACCCGCACCCATCGTCACGCAGTCGGGGCCGAGCCCGTAAAGTTTTCCGATCGCGTTCCGAACCTCGGTACAGTCCGCATCGGGATAATGTCCCGTATCCGAAAACGAATCCGAAATGACCCTGCCGAGACTTTCCGGAGGGCCGAAGGGGTTTAGGTTCTGACTATAATCGTCCACTCCTTCGATCTTCCAACCCTGTCCGCCGTGAACGGTTTTGGGTAATCCTGAAAGTTCCTTCCTTGGCCCTGTCTGCATCTGATCAGTCGGGATATCGCATACGCTTATTATAATTCCAACGAACAGATCGTCAGATCAGTCCGTTTCCGATGAACTTCTTCGGAAGAACGTAGATCTCTCCGTCCTTGTCCAAACCGACCGAGGCTTCGACCTCGTAAACATCGCGGATCAGCTCCTCCGTGATGACCTCCTTCGGATTGCCCATGGACACGACCCTGCCCTTCTTCATTATGATGCAGAGGTCGCAGTAACGGGCCATAAGGGAGATGTCGTGCTCTGCCACCAGGATCGTCATATCCTGTTTGACCATGGCTTTCAGATATTCCATCACGTCGAGCTTGTATTTCATGTCAAGGTGGGAGGTGGGCTCGTCGACTAGCATCAGCCTCGGCTCCTGAACGTATGCTTTGGCTATCAGAACCCTCTGACGTTCTCCGGAGGACAGCATGTTCAGGGAACGGTCCTCGAGATGGTGCACGCCGAACTTTTTCAGGGTTTCCTCGACTATTGTCTCGTCCTCTTCGGTCTCCCACCACATGTTCTGAAGGTAGGGGTAGCGTCCGAGCATCACGGTCTCGAACACGGTAAGTCCGAAGGAGGCGTTCATCTCCGCCGGCACGTTCGATACCAGTTTCGCGATCTCCCCCGGAGTTTTGTCCAGAACGCTTTCTCCGTCGATGAGTATGTCTCCGCTGGACGGCTCGTGCATGCGGTTGATGCACCGCATCATGGTGGTCTTTCCGCAGCCGTTCGGACCGATGAGCCCCACCAGCTTTCCGGACGGTATCGTGAACGAAACGTCCTTGTCGGCGTGATAACCGTTATCGTAGATCTTATTCATTCTCCGCAGTTCCAACAGCGGCGTAGTTTCATCCATTGTACATCTTCCCCTTTTTGAACAGTAAATATGCAAAGACCGGAACTCCGATCAGTGTGGTTATCGCACCCACAGGCAACTCGTAACCGGACATCAGCATCCTGGATGCGATGTCCGCCGCCACCATCAATGCGCCTCCGAAGGCGATCGAGGCGGGCATGACCAGCCTGTGGTCGCCGCCGAACAGCATACGGCAGAAGTGGGGGACCACGAGACCGACGAAACCGATGATCCCGACGAAGGCGACGCAGACCGAGGTGAGTACCGATGCGAGGATGAGCATGAACGTGCTGAAACGATGGGCGTTCAGTCCCATCTGCCGGGCCTGGTCCTCCCCGAGCAGTATCAGATTGAGCTCCTTCGACCATTTGAGACATATCAAAGACAACGCTATGGCCACGAAGAAGACCGGGATGGCCTGTTTGTAAGTGACCTCCGAGAACGAACCGAACAGCCATAGAAGCACGCTCGAAAGATGCTCTCCGGCGAATATGATGAGGACCGTCTGTATTGCCGAGAATATCAGTCCGACGACGACTCCGGAGAGGACGTATGCGTTATTGCTCCCGCCGGCCAGCTCGCCTATGATCATCGTGCATGCGAATGCCAGAAGACCTCCGATGATGGCCATGATCGCGGTAAGGTAGATCGAATCGGAAGGAACCAGTCCGAAAAGGGTGAATCCGAATGCTATCGAAGCTATCGCGGTGGTTCCGGCACCCGAAGACACGCCCATGATATACGGGTCGACCAGGGGGTTCCGAATAATAGCCTGGTAGACGCATCCCGCTATCGACAATCCGATACCTACCGCCAGCGCGGCAACGGTACGGGGGAACCTCTGATCGAAGACCACAAGTTCCATATCGGTCATTCCGCCCGAACCGAAGGCCGCGGAGAACAGCGAGGATAGGGCCGTGACGGGGTTGTAGCATCCGCTGGGGCCGAGGGATATCGACAGGACGATGACCAGGAACACCACGATCACGGCAAGTACGAACAGGAACATCGAACTGTGCTTCTTGATCTGTATGTGGGTCGTTCCGGTACCCCTGATCAGGCGGAGCATGAAGGTTTTGAATGACATCAGAGCACCTCATATATCATAGCTCTTACCTCTCTTGATCAGCAGGTATGCGAACACCGGCACGCCGATGACCGTCGTGATGGCTCCGACGGGCAGCTCGTACCCGCTCACGAGCACTCTTGCAAGCACGTCCGCGGCGATCATCAGTATTCCGCCGAACGCCATCGAAGCGGGCAGCATCAGCCTGTGGTCTCCGCCGAGGATCATACGGCAGAGGTGGGGGACCACCAGTCCGACGAATCCGATGATCCCGACGAACGCCACGCAGAATGCGGTCAGTACCGAGGAGATGATGAGCATCCACCGGTCGAATCTTTCCGCATCGAGACCCATCTGCCGGGCCTGGTCCTCTCCGAGCAGGACGAGGTTCAGCTCCTTCGACCAGATATACGGGATCAGGGACAGGGCGATCACGGGGATCAGGACCAGCCATATCTTCTCCCAGGTCATCGATGCGAACGATCCATACAGCCAGGACAGGGCCGAATTGATGTTCTTGCCGCCCATGACCATCATTAGGGACTGTACGGCCGAGAACACCAATCCGATTATGATACCCGCAAGCACGTAGTTCATCGACTTTCCGCCGGTCTTTTCGGCAAGCAGCATGGTAAGCCCGAATGCCAGAAGGCCTCCGACGATGGCGGCGATGGCGGTTAAGAACGGACTCTGATGGGAGAACAGCCCGAAGAAAGTGAAATCGAACATTATAACGGCAATCGCCAGGGTTCCAGCACCGGAAGACACACCCATGATGTACGGTTCGACCAACGGGTTCTTGATGGTCGCCTGATATACCGCACCCGCAACCGAAAGACCGATACCGACCACCAATGCCGTGAGTGTACGGGGCAGCCTGGAATTATAGATCAGCATCTCCTCATAGGTAAGATGGTTGCCGCCTTTGGACAGGGACGAGATCAATGCGGACAAAGCTTCTCCCGGGCTCAAAGTCGTCTCCGGACCCAGACATAGGGATAACAGCGCAAGAACCGCGGTCAGTATCGCTCCGATGGACAGCACCAGCCAGAGACGGTGTTTGCTGCGGGTGTTGTGCGTGTACTGTTCCCCGTACAGGAACGTTTTGATCGAGGTGACGATTTGGCTGAACGGTTTTTCCCACTTGAGTCCGAATCTCAGAACGAGCCAGAGAATGGTGACCGGCACGATGATCAGCACAAGATAGACCACCAGCCTCTCGAGATTGGACACCTGACGTACCGGGAGAACATACGGGTCGAAATCCCCTCTGACGACGTAAACCCCGCTGTCGTTACCGCAGAGTATGTATCCGTCGACCACGGTCGGAGTTATCATACAGTAGTTGTTGATGGGGGCGTCGTAGGTTCCGATGACCGTTCCGTCCTTTTCGATGAGAACCATCGCATGCGTCTGGGTACTGTAGGTGGTCGAGTAAAGGTATTGGTTGTTGACGAGGACCGAGGCGCTGTGCGATACATAAATGCCCGAAAGGAAATCGGATATCAGTCCCGACGAGCCGTCGGTTTTCAGATAATACGTACCCTGACCCGAATTGAAGTATATCCCTTTGAAATCCTGGGCCAAGGTCACACGGTTGCAGGTCGCCCCGAAAACATCCTGATAATCATGTGTTTTTGAGAGTTTTCCGCCGGAAAGGGTGAATACCGCGATACCGTACGTGGTCGTGTTCATTCCGCGGCCGTCGTTGTACGTGGCGAATAAGTATACCGTTCCGGCATCTTCCACGAACACGGGCGTATTGAGACATCCGATCATCTGTTTGCCATACTCTTTCTGATACACGATCATACTGTCGATCAGACTGCCGTCGGCCTTGTTCAGAACATAGATCCCGCCGTCGTACATTCCTGCGGCGACATAATCTCCGTGAACGGTCAGAGGCGTGTAATACCCTTTGCCGCCGGTGAGGTAGGACCATACCAGATTCAGCTGGTTGTTGAAGCAATATAACATTCCGTTGGCGCTTTTGACAAATACGCACCCGGAATCGAATACCATGGAGGTCAATCCGAAACCGTAACCTCCGACAACCCCGCTGCCGTCGATGCTCTCCGGGATGGGGGTGTCAGACCCTACCGGCATCCCTTCGATGGTGCGGACGTTCGATCCGTCCTCGCCGGGACCGATCCTCCAATCGAACATATAGATCTGGTTATCCGAGGTCTGAACGTAGATGTACTGTCCCGCCACGAGAGGAGCACTGACGGACAGCTGATCGCCAAGATCGAACGAGAAAGACCAGTTCTGTGTTCCGTCTTTGACGTTGTACGAAACGATGCTTCCTTGCAGATCCCCATCGGCCATACCGTACTTCACGAGAACCTGGCCTCTTGCATACAGAACCGCGCCGTAAACACCTTTGCTATTTCCGCTCGGCGGTTCGAACTGCCAGATCGTTTCGCCGGAACCGGTATAGATCTCGGCATTCTGGTTTACGCTGTTCTCGGCGTCGCCCCCGATACAGGTCCAGGAGGACCTGTATTCGGGCGTCTCGACGGGGATCATTCCCTCGGGATAGTAGCCTACCGCGAGATTATCTCCCTGGTAATCTTCATCGAGGGCGGAGATCGCGGCCCATTCGTTGTCCGACCATCTGTAGACCTGCCAATACGAATACACGGTCACCCCCGTGGTTCCGGACTCTGAATACGATCCTCCGTCGGCGGCCTGTCCGACGGTCTGGGCGGATTTCCCGTCGATCGTGAGAACTCCTCCTGCGTACTCGCAGGAATGATTATCGGCTGCAAGTGTTCCGTGTACGATATCGTAAACGGTTCCGCTGTCGCCCGCGACCTTCGACCATTCGGCCGATCCGTTTCCATAATCGATCAGCATATACGGACCGGAATCGGCGGCAGAGGAATTGATACTCGGAATGCAGCATATGATGACCAAAAGAACTGCTGCAACCGAACACACTTTTCCTCTCATTCGATCACCGAACCCGATATCTTTGATAAATGTGAAATATTTGGCATACCCGTCCCCCCATCTCATTTATGAATGATCGATTCTTTTTTTCCCAGGATAATCCTCAAAATGACCCCGACGATGCAAATTAACATTATGGCCAATATCAAATAGCCTACCAGCCCGCCGTGGTTATCCGATTCTGTTCCGGAAGGAACATCAGGCACCGGCGGATCAACCGGGGGAACATACGGATTGAAATCCCCTCTGACAACATAAATCCCGCTGTCGTTACCGCAGAGTATGTACCCGTCAACCACGGTCGGAGTTATCATACAGTAGTTGTTGATGGGATAGTCGTAGGTTCCGATGACCGTTCCGTCCTTTTCGATAAGAACCATCGCATGAGTCTGGGTACTGTAGGTGGTCGAGTAAAGGTATTGGTTGTTTACGAGGACCGAAGCACTGTGCGTTGCATAGCTGCCCGAAAGGAAATCGGATATCAGTCCCGACGAGCCGTCGGTTTTCAGATAGTATGTTCCCTGGTCCGAATTGAAGTAGATCCCTTTGAAATCCTGGGCCAAGGTCACACGGTTGCAGGTCGCCCCGAAAACACCCAGGTAATCATATGTTTTTGCGAGTTTTCCGCCGGAAAGGGTGAATACCGCGATACCGTACGTGGTCGTGTTCATTCCGCGGCCGTCGTTGTACGTGGCGAATAAGTATACCGTTCCGGCATCTTCCACGAACACGGGCGTATTGAGACATCCGATCATCTGTTTGCCATACTCTTTCTGATACACGATCATACTGTCGATCAGACTGCCGTCGGCCTTGTTCAGAACATAGATCCCGCCGTCGTACATTCCTGCGGCGACATAATCTCCGTGAACGGTCAGAGGCGTGTAATACCCTTTGCCGCCGGTGAGGTAGGACCATACCAGATTCAGCTGGTTGTTGAAGCAATATAACATTCCGTTGGCGCTTTTGACAAATACGCACCCGGAATCGAATACCATGGAGGTCAATCCGAAACCGTAACCTCCGACAACCCCGCTGCCGTCGATGCTCTCCGGGATGGGGGTGTCAGACCCTACCGGCATCCCTTCGATGGTGCGGACGTTCGATCCGTCCTCGCCGGGACCGATCCTCCAATCGAACATATAGATCTGGTTATCCGAGGTCTGAACGTAGATGTACTGTCCCGCCACGAGAGGAGCACTGACGGACAGCTGATCGCCAAGATCGAACGAGAAAGACCAGTTCTGTGTTCCGTCTTTGACGTTGTACGAAACGATGCTTCCTTGCAGATCCCCATCGGCCATACCGTACTTCACGAGAACCTGGCCTCTTGCATACAGAACCGCGCCGTAAACACCTTTGCTATTTCCGCTCGGCGGTTCGAACTGCCAGATCGTTTCGCCGGAACCGGTATAGATCTCGGCATTCTGGTTTACGCTGTTCTCGGCGTCGCCCCCGATACAGGTCCAGGAGGACCTGTATTCGGGCGTCTCGACGGGGATCATTCCCTCGGGATAGTAGCCTACCGCGAGATTATCTCCCTGGTAATCTTCATCGAGGGCGGAGATCGCGGCCCATTCGTTGTCCGACCATCTGTAGACCTGCCAATACGAATACACGGTCACCCCCGTGGTTCCGGACTCTGAATACGATCCTCCGTCGGCGGCCTGTCCGACGGTCTGGGCGGATTTCCCGTCGATCGTGAGAACTCCTCCTGCGTACTCGCAGGAATGATTATCGGCTGCAAGTGTTCCGTGTACGATATCGTAAACGGTTCCGCTGTCGCCCGTGACCTTCGACCATTCGGTCGATCCGTTTCCGTAATCGATCAGCATATACGGATCGGAATCGGCGGCATCGGAGTTGATGCTCGGAATGCAGCATATGACAACCAAAAGAACTGCTGCAACCGAACACACTTTTCCCCTCATTCAATCACCGAACCCGAGATCTTTGGTAATCGTGAGGTATTTGGCATACTCGTCCCCGAGGTAGTTCAAAAGAGGTATTCCGTCGAAGAACGAATCCGGACAGAGGATCCTTGCCACCAATTCCGATAACTGGGCGACCCTCGGCCCCGATCTCTGGGACATCTCGCCGAGCGATTCGCAGAAGAGATAGATCTTCTCGTTGGCGTATGCGTTCGTATTTTTCCAATTCGACGGGAGTTTGCTTATCATCTCGTCATAGCACTCTTTGGTGGCGGTGTAGTTCTCGCCGTAAGAGAGGATTATAACCACGTCCGGGTTGTAGGTGTCGCCGTATTTCGAACTATTTCCGATATATTCCGAATTTATGTGCGCCCACCCGTACATATCGCTATAGATGTTCGATCCGCCCATTGACTCGGAGACGTCGAAAGCGTAAGTGTCCATGCCTGCAACCCAGGGTGACGGGCTGGTCGAAAGGGCGATCATCACTTTGGATTTGGAATGACCTGCAATCAGGGATGCCAGATTCTGCAGTGCTTCGCCCAGCTGTTCGATGACCCATTCGGAACGCTCTTCGTAACCCATGGCGACACCGACGATGAAGATGTTGTTGAGGATCGATTGAATGCTTTCTCCGTCATAAAGGAGAACGGCTCCGACCTGCGAATTCCTGAGGGTCTTTGCCATTTGAATGTGATTGTATTGCGAACCGTCGCAGATGACAAGATCGGGACTTAGTTTCATAATGGATTCGTAACTCGGATCCGTGTATGTCCCGACCACTTTGATGCTGTTGTTCGCCTTGCCGTCCACGACGCTGCTGGGATAGTCGCTGTAAAAATCCGTTCCAACGAGGGTGGAGACGGCATTCAGGGATCCGAGGATCTCGGTTGCCGAGGGAGATAGGGTGATCGTGCTCCGGGCGGTGGAATATCCGTAAATGCTGGTTCCGGACGCATCCACCCCGACCGAGGGAGCACCGTCGGAAGAACAGTACGCCCATGCCATGACCGTATAATCCTTCGCGCTACAGGAATACGAATCGGCTTTGACAAAATCCAATTCTCCGCGCGGAACATACCAGAGACCCCAGGTATGGTCCTCCGTATTCGAGATTCCGTTGATCTCGACCACTTTTCCGTCACCGTCGATCGCGTGTGTGTAGCTGTGGGTTTTGCATGCGTTGTCCAAAAGTTCCACGGGATCCGAAACCGTATTGTAATCGGCATCTGTCCAAACGGTCTTGTATCCGCCGAAATCGATGACGATGCCTTCGGACTGATATTGGGTGCTGTTGGCTCCGAGACCGTTCAGACATAATGTCAATATGGTCCCGACCAGTAAGATCGACAAGGTCAGACTTACTTTGATCTTCGAAATCGAACGTTTCGGACGGGTACCATTCGAACTGTGAATCCAAGAATTATCGATCATACTGGTCACTGAGATAATTCGAGGGGGTATGCCCCCTCTGGGTTTAGGCAGCAAACGGTCCGGTGGTCGACCAATCTGCGATGGTGGTTGTGGGGTTGATGCTGGGCATCCAGTAATCATCATACATCGAGAAGAAGAACACGTTTCCGTTCATCTCCCAGAGCTTGTCCCCGGACCTGCTCGAATCATCATACCCTGCGATGTTCAACCAACCGTTGGAGCCTTGATATCCCCAACCACTCTCAACAGGGGACAGAATACTGTTATCTGCAGCGATTTTGGTCGTGTTGGCATAATTGTACATGGCCGAATACCAGGATCCCTCGTAGTCTCCGATCTTGGAAAGGTACCCAGCTCTGAACTCGTAGTCGAGGCCGACGGCGTCCATGGCATTGGCAAACGCCTCTGCCGCATCCACGCCGGTGGCAGAATACCAGCCGGTGATCTCTTCGCAGCTGATGTAGAAGTAATACTCTTCATCGTAGCCCTTCAGGATCATGGTACTCTCGAACGGGCCGGTGGACATCCACTTGATGTCGGTGGTGGGATTCGTATGAGCGAAGGTTTCGGGATCATACAGCGAGAAGAAGAACACGTTTCCGTTCATTTCCCAGAGCTTGTCTCCGGCCCTGCTCGAATCATCGTATCCGTAGATCGTCCGCCAACCGTTGGAGGAGTAGTAAGATCCGTAAGAATCGTAGACGGAATACAGGATACTATTAACTGCGGCATCATTGCTCGTATTGCTGTAAAGATACATGGCGGAATACCAATATCCGCTCTCATTTCCGATCCTTGTAAGGTACCCATCCTCGCCGAACTCGTAGATGATGTCGTCTGCTTTCATGGCGTTGGCGAACGCCTCGGCCGCATCGGCCCCCACACCGGTGTGCCAGCCTGCGGTGAACTGATCGGTGGAGATATAGAAGTAGTAGAACTGGCTGTCGCCGAAAGGACCGCTGACCATCCACCTGGAATCGGTGAGGGGGCTGTCGTGTGCGTAGGTCGCATCGTACAACGAGAAGAAGAATACGTTTCCGTTCATCTCCCAGAGCTTGTCTCCGGCCCTGCTCGAATCGTCGTATCCGCAGATCGTTATCCAACCGTTGGAGGCAAACATGGAATTGTAGCTGTCCTTGATCTCGTACCTGGTACTTGCTTCGGCGGCGATCTTGCTCGTATTGCCGTAATTGTACATGGCCGAATACCAGAATCCCTCGTAGTCTCCGATCTTGGAAAGGTATCCGTATTCGTTGATTTTATAATCTAGATCGGCGGCTTTCATGGCATTGGCAAACGCATCTGCCGAATCCTTTCCGGAAGCGGAATACCAGCCGGTGATGCCTCCGCAGCTGATGTAGAAGTTATACACTTCGTCGCCGTTGTTGAACGAAATGGTGCTCTTGAACGGACCGGTAGACATCCAATTGGTGTCGGTTGTGGGGTTCGTATGCTCGAAGGTGGTGGGATCGTACAACGAGAAGAAGAACACGTTTCCGTTCATCTCCCAGAGCTTGTCTCCGGACCTGCTCGAATCGTCGTATCCGACGACCGTCTTCCAACCGTTGGAGGAGTAGTAAGATCCGTAAGGATCGTTGACAGGATACTTGATACTTCCATCGGCGGCGGCCTTGCTAGTGTTGTTGTAAAGATACCTGGCGGAATACCAGGATCCGGTCTGATCCCCTATTTTGAAGAGATATCCGTATTCATTGAATTCGTACGCAATGTCGTCATCATTCATGGCTTTAGCGAACGCATCTGCCGCATCTTTTCCCGTGGCAGAGTGCCATCCGCTGGTGGAGGCGTCAGTCGAGATATAAAAATAGTAGGTCTCGCCGTCGTCCCCCCCGTTATTGTCTTTGTGTGTTACGCAAGCGATCGTTGCCGCAAGCACCACAACGGCGATGATTGCCACGACGATCGGAAGGTATTGTTTGTTACTCATGATTTCACCATAGGCTGCACTGCCTGTGTCGAATCTGTTCGAGCTTTCAAGATCCGATTGGCAGACTCATCCAGCAACCTAACTAATCCTTATCCGTATTTATTGCTTACAGGTTACTGTACTATATAGTTGGTAGAAATAACCGATGCGTAGGCGCAGAGTCCGAAGGCAACTTTAAATTCTGATATTATCGTAACAATTCCTGATGCCACGGACCTCCGACAGGAAAATAGCTGTCTACGGAAAGGGAGGGATCGGAAAATCGACCGTCTCCTCCAATCTCACCGCCTCGCTTTCCGATATGGGGCGCAAAGTGCTTCAGATCGGTTGCGACCCGAAACATGATTCGACGTCTTCGCTCGTCGACGGCGTTCAGACCACCGTACTCGATTATCTCAGGGAGACCGCGCCGGAAAACAGGCATCTCGAGGACATTATGGTCCCCGGCTACAAAGGATGCACCTGTGTCGAGGCGGGAGGGCCCGAACCCGGCGTCGGATGCGCCGGCAGAGGGATAATCTCCGCTTTCGACCTCCTTTCGGCCCTCGGTGCCGACGACATCGACCGCGATATCACGGTCTACGACGTTCTCGGAGACGTCGTATGCGGGGGGTTCGCGGTACCGCTGAGAAAAGGCTATGCGGATACTGTATACATCGTCACCTCCGGCGAGTTCATGTCCCTGTATGCCGCCAACAACATCCTGCGCGGAACCTCCAACTACGATCCGGACCGTATCGGCGGCATAATCTTCAACTGCAAAGGCGATGCGGACGAGGATTCCAGGGTCAGGCAGTTCTCCGAAGCGGTCGGGATCCCCGTTATCTGCAAAATACCCAGATCTCCGCTTTTCTTCGAAGCCGAAAAGGCCGGGAAGACGGTCGTCGAACTGTTCCCCGACTCCGACATCGCACAGATATTCCGGGATCTGGCACATAAGGTTCTTGAAGGAAAAAGATACGGCGCGAAATATCTCGGCGAATCGGATCTGGAAAAATTGGTCCTCGGAAGGGTCAGGGTCGAAAAGACCGAAACCTCCGTCCGGCATACTCTCCCGGAGGTTCCGAAGCCGGCATTGCCGCACAAAGGCGGCCTGACCTACGATCTCCCCCTCCACGGATGCGCGTTCTCCGGCGCCTCCTCCGTATGCACTTCCGTAAAAGGACTGACGACGGTCCTTCATTCTCCGCAGAGCTGCGCCCATTTCACCGTACAACTGGATGCGAACTGCATAAAAGGGGCTTATGCCAGAGGATATTCCGCGTGGGACACGTTCGCCGACCCCGATGTGGTATGCACGAACATGTCGGAAAACGAAATGGTGTTCGGAGGGACCGCTTTGATTCGTTCCGAACTCTCCGGGCTGATCTCGGCAGGAAAAAGAGACCTTGCGGTCATCACCTCCTGTCCGCCCGGGATCATAGGCGATGATGTCCTTGCCGTTGCAGAGGAAATGGAATCCGAACACCCCGGCGTCAGGATCACGGTCCTGAACGAAGACGGCAACGCCGCAGGAGACTTTATGCAGGGCGTCATCGATGCCGGGACCGCTCTGATCGGAAAATATGCGAAAAGAACGGTAACGGAGCCCATGACGGTCAATCTCGTCGGCGTGAAAACCATGTCGAGCAGCTCCGTGTCCGAACTGGAACAGGTCACTTCGATACTCTCCGAAATGGGTATCGGGGTAAACTGCGTTCTTCCGGGATTCTGCGATCTGGCACATCTCGAAAAATGCGGCAATGCCTGTGCCAGTCTGAAATTGAACCATGACGGGTTCAGCGAAAAGCTCTGTTCGTTCCTCGAAGAGAGGTTCGGAACGCCCACCCTGCGGACCCCTGTCCGCGGAGGGATTTCCGGTCTTTCCGCATGGGTCCGCTGCGTCGCCGGATTCTTTGACGTCGGAGATAAAGCGGAATCGGTCATCAGGGAATATTCCGACCGCTACTCCGAGCTCATGGCGGGGCCCAGGAACCTCCTGAAGGGCAAAACGTGCTGCATCATGACGGTGGGCGACGACGTGGATTGGATCCTCGAAACCGTCGATAGGTGTGGGATGGTGCTTCAGAAGGCGATACTGGTGCACCGTTCCGATTACAGCAGGGATCTTTCATACGGATCCTCCGACCCCCGTGTCGAAACGGTGGAAGAACGGGACATATCGGAGAAACTGTCGGAGATAAACGGTCTCAGGCCGGATGTTCTTCTGACACCTGCAACGGCCGACGTCGATCCCTCGATCTACCAGTCGCGCCTGCCCTGTGCGCCGCCCGCCGACCCGTTCGCGGGAAGACTGCTCGCCGAAGACTGGATCAGAGGTACGTTGGCTCCCAAAGAGGAGGGATGGAGAAAAGATGTCGCTCGAGAACGAAAGACCCGAAAGTTTCCTCGGGGCCCTGATGGCCGCCGAAGGGGTATCCGACGGATACTGCATCATCCACGGACCCACCGGCTGCAAATACTATCCTGCATCCGTATCGGAAAGCAGATATCCGGAACGCGACGGCAGGGCGGAGATCAGGAATATGTTCAGATTCGCCGACAGGTACTTCTTCAGCCAGCCCCGTCTGCCCTGTACATATCTCGATATGGGCAGGTTCGTCACCGGCGGGAAGGACAGGCTGCTCGATCTGTACCAAAAAGTTGAGTCGCTGTCCCCCTCGCTGATAACGATAGTCAATTCTCCGGGCGCCTCCCTCACCGGGGAGGATATCGCATCCGTAGACGGAAAGATACCCACCGTGCATATCGACCATGCCGAATATTCCGGAACCTGCGCGGACGGATTCCAAACCGCCGTCCTGAAGATCCTGGAAAAGATAAAACCGCTCCGCACGGAGAAGACGAAGGACGTCAACCTTGTCGGGATCAGCACCCTACATAAGAACTGGTCCGATACGATCGACGAGCTTTCCCATCTTCTGGGTCTTTGCGGCGTGACGGTCAACTGCACCATCGGCGCCGGGTGGTCCGCGGAGGACATCGCAAACTCCGCCTCGGCGAAGATCAATGTTCTTGTATATCCCGAATACGGCGACAGGATAGCGGACTTCTACAGTACCGAATACGGTATCGGTTTCGTCGGAGGCCCGGTCCCCGTCGGATTCGACAATATCGAGAAATGGGTATCGAATGTCTGCGAGGCTTTGGATAAAGACCCCGCTCCGGCATTCGATCGTATCCGCGAAGCCCGCAGGAAAGCCGTCCGTGCGTTGGAACTTGTCGAGTCGTACCATATGCTTCCGAAAGGACGTACCTTCTCGCTGTTCTGCGACGGTTCTACCGCGTCCGCGGTGTCTGAATTTCTGTACTCCTACCTCGGAATGATACCGGTTGCGGTAACCTGTTCCAACGGAAAAAAATGGCAGGAGGAGACGGTGACCCGCATAAGGTCCCGCAACATCCCCTGCTCCGACGATGCCCTGAACACCGAAGCCGACGTTATCGTCACGAACGGATCGATCGGTTCATCCTGCATGACGAGAAAGATCGTGAAAGGATTCGTCGAGATCGAGACCCCGGTGACCAAATATGTCTGCGTATGTCCGGAACCCCCCATCGGAGTTACCGGGACTCTGATCCTGATCGACAGGATCCTGAACATCATCGCCTCGAAGCAGCGTTTCATCTGATGGAATGATTATGCAAAGGACGATACGGCCGGATCGGCCGCACCCCAACATATTATATCACCACCTGCATAATATCGCTATGGCAGTCCTCTCAGACAGAGACATTTTGTACGGCATGGAAAACGGACGCATCGGCATATCAGACTTCAGCGAGAGGGGACTCACCCCCAACGGATACGACCTCCGGGTCGCCGAGATCTCGGTGAACGGCACCGTTTACGGGAAGGACGCAGGAGTTGTAAAGATCCCTCCGAAGACCATGTTCTTCGTTTCCACCGTCGAACGGGTCAGAATGGGCGACGACGTATGCGGCAACCTCTGGCTGCGCACCACCTGGATCAGAAAAGGCACCATCGCCGCATTCGGCATGGTCGATGCCGGTTTCGAAGGCACGCTGACCCTCGGTTCGTACAACAGTTCCGATTCCGAACTGGAGATCCCCATCGGGGAAAGATATTGCCAGCTCGTGTTCCAGACCATGACCTCCGCGTCCGAAAAGAGTTACGCCAAAAGAAGCGGCCACTATCAGGGACAGACGGGCGTCACCCTGAAACCCAAAGAGTGACCTTTCGGTCATTCGGGTCTGCGCGGAACTATATCGAAAACGTAGACGCTCATGGTCGGAGAGTAGGTCTTGAGCTCGGAGACCCGCAGGATCTCCATGCCCAGTCCTTTCCCGGCCATTTTATTTTTCAGCTCGTCCCCGTAACCCGGAAGCTCGGAACGTTCCATTATCCTGTGCATGTGGATGATCCCCGTATCCTTCACTGCGGAAAGAGCGGTATCCAGGAACGAATCTGCCATCTGCGGCAGGTTCATTATCACGCGATCGGCCTCGGGAAGCTCCGGGGTCAGCTTCACCGAATCCCCGATCATGCATTCCATGTTCGCGATATGGTTGAGCCTCACGTTCTCGTTCATATAGTACTCGCAGTCGGGATTCAGATCGATCGAATAGATCTTTTCCGGTTTCGCGTTTCTGCAGATGACGCAGCCGAAAGGCGCCACCCCGGCGAACATATCGATGATCGTCTCCCCGGGTTCTACCATCGCCGCCACCCTGGAACGCTCGTTCGCGAGACGCGGATTGAAATAGACCCTGGAGGGATCGGTCTTCAGACGGGTGCCGAACTCCTTGTGTATCGTCTCCGAACCGCCGGTTCCCGCGATCCGTTCGAGTTCGCGGATCCTGTATTCCCCTTTTACTCCGCCGTCGAGAAAAACCGCGCGGATGTTGGGAGAGACCGACATCATGGCCCTTCCGATCTCTTCCCTGTAAGGCAGGAGATCATCGTCCAGTTTGGTGATGGCTATGTCTCCGACGACATCATGGGAGTTCGGCAGCAGTATCTTCAGGTCGTCCGGGATGTTGACGTAGAAACGGTAGTCCCCGTTGGGGCGGGCCTGCTCGCCGAGCTCTGCTTCGACCGCCTTCACACCGCGGTACTCGTCGCACACGCACGGCAGAAGGATGAACTCGCCGTCGCGGCGTATGCGGTGCTCCAGATCCAGCAGCCCCTCTTCGAGAAGTCCTTTCCTAAAAGGTTCGCCGTCGGACCTGGGGACCCTGATGCACCTGACCATCATTCATCCTCTAGGATCTCTTTCGGCGCACCGGCGAAATCCACCAGCGCCTCGGCTTCCATGAAATGAAGCTTCCCGGGAAGGATCAGGCTCTGGAGGGGCGCCCCGAGGTCCCTGCCGAGAAGGTCTTCGGGATATCCGGCATTGAGTTTCATATCGTCGGCACCGGCATGGGATACGACGCAGAGAAGGGTCTTGTCCGTGATCAGTCCCTCTCCCCATTTCTCTTCCCCGGTGAGTAGCCACTCTATGGCATCTTTGGCGGTCATGTACCGGAGTTCTTCCGCCCTGATGTCCAAGAGTATCAGAGTGTGAAGACCCAGATCCCTGTTCGCCTTGATGTGGTCGTAGGGAGATTTCGGCAGATAGCCCTGCTCCAGGAAGGGAAGGGTCACGGTACGGCCGAACTTATACGGCTGAAGACCGAACACGGCCGGGGCGGCGGTGAAAATAGACACGCCGGTGATCATCCTGATGGGGATCCCTTCGTACATCGCCTGGATCCTCAGATCCACGTGGGTGGTGGCAAGCATGGTATCCCCCGCGGTAACGAACGCGACACGCATCGTCTTCGCATCCTTGATGATGTCAGGAAGATCCTTGTCCTCCTCCACCTGGGAACGGTATTGGACGGTGATCGGTTTTCCGACCGCTTTCTCGAGGTCTTCGATGGAGGCCCCGATAAGCGAGGATGTGTAGAATTCGGCGTATATCTTATCACATTCCTTCAGGGCGTTGAGTGCCTTCACGGTCATTCCGTCCACTCCGCTCAGGCCCAATCCTACGAAAATAAGCTCGGAGGTCATAATGGGCTGGTATAGGCGGATTGCTATAAAGATTGACAGGGAGTCATCGGTAAAAGACGTGCTATAAAATGAATAAGGCGGGGCCGGGGCCCCGCAGGGGTTTCAGTGGTTGAGGACGCAGAGACAGTCGACGGCCCAGCACCCCTGGCCTTCTTTGCCGGCGATGATGGGGTTGATCTCGAGCTCTTCGATCTCGGGATTCTCGACGGTGATGAGGACGATCTTCCTGATCACGTCCTTGATGGCGTCGATGTCGCACTTGGGCAGTCCGCGTGCTCCGGACAGGAGTTTGAACGCTTTCGTGGAGGTGATCATCTCGTCCAGCTCCTCTTCGGTCAGAGGGATGTGCCTCTGGGAGATCTCCCTGAGGATCTCGACGTAGATACCTCCGAGACCGAACGACACGACGGGGCCGAACTGCTTGTCCTTCATCATGGAAAGGATGACCTCGGGGCCGTTGAGCATCTGCTCGACGGATACGCCGACGACGGCCGCTTTCGGTGCGTTCTTGGAGACGTTGCTGAGAATGTTCTCGTAAGCTTTCTTGGCCTCTTCGGAGCTCTTGACCCCGACCACGACGCCGCCGACATCGGTTTTATGCTGGATGTCGGGAGATACGATCTTCATGACGACGGGATATCCGATCTTGTCGGCGGAGGAGGCGGCCTCTGCGGCGGATTTTACGACGGCGGCACCGGGCACGGGTATTCCGTAGGCCTCGAACATCTGCTTTCCTTCGGCCTCGGTGAGCGTGTTGCGTCCCTCTTTGGAGGCGGTCTCGATAAGTTTCTTGACGACGTCGCGCCCGGATTTCTTGGGCATCGCGAGTGCGGTCTTCTTCTTCTCTTTTCCGATGCAGTAGGACCTCAGGATGTCGAGGGCGCGGACGGCTCTGTCGGGAGTGGGGTACGCGGGGAACTTGCCCTGCCTGAGGATCTCGATGGCCTCCTCGCACTTCTTTCCGCCTGCGAAGCAGACAGCGCTTGCACAGGGGATCTCGTCCATGATCCTGACGAGAAGCTTGGCGACGGCCGTAAGATCTGCGGTATCGAGCGGCGAACCCATGACCACGAGACCTCCGACGGAGGGATCTTTGATGACCTTGCGGATGGCGATCTCGAAATCCGTGGCGTATGCATCTCCGCGGATGTCGATGGGGTTGGTGATGCCTGCAACCTTGGGAAGGCCCTCTTTGATGGCCGCGATCGTCTCGGGTGCGAGCTGGGCCGCGTGGCAGTAGGTGGCGTTGTATGCCGCATCGGCGGACATGACGCCGAGACCGCCCGCATTGGTGATGATGGCGAGTTCGCTCTTCTTCATGGGGCTGCAGGTGGAGAACACAAGCAGTGCGTCGAAGAACTCGTCGAGGTCCATGGCCCTGTGGATGTTGAGCTTCTTGAGAACGACGTTGTTCACGGCATCGGAACCAGCGATGGACCCGGTGTGCGAAGAAGCCGCCCTGGAACCGGCGACGGTCTTGCCGGACTTGAACATGACGATGGGTTTGTCAATGGGCATCTCCTGAACGGCTTTGATGAATTTCTCGCCGTCGTTGAAACCCTCGGAATAGATCCCGATGACCTTGGTGTTGGGGTCTTCCGAATAATATTTGATGATTTCGGCTTCGTCGACGTCGCATTTGTTACCGAAGGTGATGAAGTTGGCGAGACCGACACCGTTGGAACACGTCCAATCGAGGATGGAGGAACCTACGGCACCGGACTGGGACATGATCGAAATGTTACCGACCGCGGGTACCAGATGCGAGAAGGTGTAGTTGACGCCGTTCCTGACGTTCATTCCGCCGAAGCAGTTGGGTCCGGCGATGCGGATACCGGATTTCTTGGCCTCCTCGGCGACCTCATTCTCGAGTTCGGCACCCTGGGGGCTGTCCTCTTTGAATCCGGCGGTGAGGATCGACATGCATTTGATGCCTGCGGCGGCACAGTCCTTCACGGCCTGAAGCACAAGGACGTTCTTGACCGCGACAACGGCGAGATCGATATGTTCGGGTACCTCGGTGACACTGGTATATGCCTTGAGTCCGAGGATATGTCCGCCTTTCGGGTTGATGGGATAGAGTTTTTCGACATTGTATCCCGCAGTGATCATATTCTTGAGAAGCATTCCACCGAGTTTGGTCTCATCGTTAGAAGCACCGATGATGGCTACGGAACTTGGATTGAAGAATTCCTGCATAGACCGCTGTAATAACTTCTTCTTTATAATCCTAACCTACGATTTCTGAATTTCGTAAAAATGACCAAAAATTATTTACGAATTTCGTAGAAATTCTGCCAATATTTGTATTCTTTTCGTAAAAAACGTCAAAAAACGATTAAATATACAATTATCGAACTGTACAATCGTCAATCGTCGATGAAAAAAATACTATATCTATAGGATATAGACCGGGATGTGCAGTTCTGACGAAGGGGTGCGATATGTGAACACCATATGTACAGGGCTGCCGACAGCGGCCATGATCCCAATTTATTGGGGCACTTGCGGTAGCAGCGGCGTGACGCCGTGCGGCGATGACCGGGAGCCAACACATGGTCCGACACATACCCCCGGCGTAAGTCAGTGCTCCGAGGCCCGCGTCATCGCGGGACGATGAAAAAGTGTGTTAGCGAACGGGGGACATTCGGCCCGGGAGATCTTCCGCGGGCCGGCATTCCCATCAGACATAGGTGTAGAGTTTTCTCAGCCAGACCTGGGCCTCGACCCTGGTCGGGAATTTCTGTTCCAGAGCGGAGAAGTTGTCGTTGTGCGCGGTACCCGACGGATCGTATCCCAGGAACAGATGGCACAGCTCGTGATACAGGCAGTAATCGAGAACGAAGTCGGGAACCTCCTCTTTGTCCAGTACCTTGGAGACCGACACCACTTTCATCAGGACCGAGCAGTTGGCCGCCTTGCGCGTGACCGGGTAACTGGTCCATGAGAATGCTATATCTGGGTCATAGGGTATCAGGCCGGCTCCGATAAGCCGGTCGTAGGAATCCCTGATGTTCTTGTATTCGCCGACGACCGACCCTGTGAGGTTCTTGGACCTTTCGAGATAGATCCCCTGCTTCCGATGACAGAAATCGGGTTCCGTCACCCACTCGATCAGTTCCTTCGCGATGGATTCGTCTTTTCCGAGGATCCTCCTGAAGATCGAATCCGCGAGAGCGGCGATGACCCCGTCGGGGGCATCCTCGAGGTAATCGGAAATTTTGAAATCGGCCCATTTGTAGGACCTCTGCCAACGGATCTTGAAATCCTTCAGCACCACATACTCTGCTTTGACGGTATCGAAACCGTACTTCCTGCCAACGCCCGAGAAGATCTCCTCGAGCTTCCTGTTGCTTTCTGCGGTCAACATACAGTATCTCCCGGCACGACTGTGCCTGCGAAGGTGTTCGTTCTCGACCGATATTAAAACGGGATACTACAGTTCGTGAGTTATCACCGAACCGCTTCGAAAAATACAGGTTACCGCGGCGAAACCTTTGATATAAATATGTGAGTTGAATTCTATTGAACATGGTATCCATTACCGCAGACGCAGAGAAGTTCATCGACGAACTCCTCGAGAAAAACCAAAAGGTCGGATGGGGCATCAAAGTGTACCTGTCCGGATATGCATGCTCCGGCCCCCAGTTCGGAATGTCCTTCCAGCAGGGTGCCAAAGAAGGCGAAAAGGTTGACAAGTCCGCAGAAAGCTTCGAGATGTACTACGACGAGGAAACCGAGAAGGCGCTCGCCGAGTGCGTGATCGAATTCGTCGACGATCCCAACTTCGGGACCGGTCTGTCCATCCGCAACCCCAATTTCAACGGTTGCGCTTCCTGCGGCGGCGGTTGCTCGGGCAACTGAGGCCGTTCGGCGGATGCCCCCGACGGACGGGGGCTCCGTTCATTTTAATTTTGCACTTTCAGGCACCCACTGGTTCCGCTTATATATCCCGATATCATCGTTGTGCCATGGAGTACGTTTCCGCCCCAGGCATAGCCCCCGGCTGCCTGGAGTTCCGCAGGTATCAGATGAACATTTCCGCGAAATGTCTCGAGGAAAACACCCTTGTCATCCTCCCGACAGGTCTCGGAAAGACGGCCGTGGCGCTTCTCGTATCGGCCGACATACTTGAAAAAGGAAAGAAGGTACTCATGCTGGCACCTACCAAACCTTTGGTCGAACAGCACCACGCGTTCTTTGAAAAAATGATCTCCGGGCATTCCGTCGGGGTCATGAACGGGCTGCAGGCGCCGCAGAAGCGGCAGTCGATCATGGAGAACAACGAATTCATCGTATCCACGCCGCAGACTGTTTCCAACGACCTTGTCAACGGGACATACTCCCTCGATGTCTTCGGACTCGTCATCTTCGACGAGGCCCACAGGGGAACCGGCAATTATGCCTACGTGAACGTGGCAAAATATGTTCCAGGCAATGCACGGATCATCGGAATGACCGCGTCACCGGGATCGGACCTCAAGAAGATCGCCCAGGTCTGCGCGAATCTCTGTCTGACGAACATAGAGGTCAGGACGGATGACGATCCGGACGTGTCCCCGTATGTGTTCGACACGTACGTCAACCGTCTGACCGTCCGCATGCCCGAGGACCTTACTGAGATCTCCAATAAGCTGAAAGGTCTTCTCGACCACTATTTCTTCGAACTCGGTCAGCTCCATCTTACTTCGCCGGGGTGGCCGCCTTCGACAAAGCATATGCTCCAGATAGGCCAGTCCCTGCAGATGCGTCTCGCCAGAGGGGAGAGGACGAACAGGGTCTACCGCGGTCTGACCGTGCAGTCGATATGCATCAAGATCCTCCATGCGATCAATCTTGCCGAGACCCAGGGGATGACCGTTCTGAAAACGTATCTCCGTTCGCTGAATGCCGCGGCGGAGTCCGAAGATTCCTCCAAAGCGGACAGAGAGCTGGTAGCCAGGGCCGAATATCTGAGCGTCTGGGAGATCGTGCGGACGTCCAATACGGAACATCCCAAGATATCGCGCCTTCTCGGACTCGTGAGCCAGATACTGGATTCCGAACCCGACAACAGGATAATCGTTTTTGCCCAGTACAGGGAATCGTGCGAGGTCATTGCGGATAAACTTTCGGTGGTCCCCGCCGCAAAGGTCTGCAAACTCATCGGGCAGGCCAACGGAGGGCTCAAACAGAAAGAGCAGATCGGCATTCTCGACAAATTCCGCAACGGCGAATACAACATCGTGGTCTCCACTTCCGTCGGAGAGGAAGGTCTCGATATAGCCAGCACCAATGCGGTGATCTTCTACGAACCGATCCCCTCGGAGATCCGTACCATCCAGAGACGCGGAAGGACCGGACGCAAAAACGACGGGGAAGTGTATGTCCTCGTGGCATCTGGCACTATGGACGAGGTGATGGAAGCATCCGCCCAGAAGAAGGAACAGATGATGAAGGACCGTCTGGTGACCCTCGGCCGCAATCTGAGGTCGGGCAAGGGCATTCCCAAGAACCAGAAGGATCTGGACTGGTTCTAAGGATATATAGTTTAAAACTATCCGGAAGGTAATATGCTATTCAACAGCCTCGCCACGGTTTTCGATAAACTGGAATCCACCAGCAGCAGATTGGAAATGACGGAAATTTTCTCCGAGTTCATCAAGACCGTCAACCCGGACGAACTCCGCCAGATAATCTACCTTTCCGTAGGCAGGCTGCATCCGGAATTCTACCCTCAGGAACTCGGCATGGCCGACAAACTCGTCCTCAAAGCCGTTGCGGCGGTATCCGGAAGAACCCAGAAAGAGGTCGATGACCTATGGGTGAAAACAGGCGACCCGGGAGAAGTGGCCGAGCAGCTGGTGGCAAAGAAAAAACAGATGACCCTGTTCTCCGAACCGCTGACATTCGCATCGGTGGTCGAGGGACTGACCGCCATCGAAAACTCCTCCGGGAAAAACTCCCAGGACAAGAAGATGAAGTATCTCTCGAGGCTGCTGCATGATGCCGATCCTTTGGAGGCGAGATACATCTGCCGGATCGTCACCGGGAGAATGCGTGTCGGTGCCGGTGCGATGACCCTCATGGATGCTCTCGCATCCGCCTTCGCCACGAAGGAAGACCGTCCCGAGATCGAAAGAGCGTTCAATGTCACCTGCGATATGGGCCTGGTGGCCGAGCAGCTGGCCTCCGGGGGCCTGACCGCACTCGGAAAGATCGGTGTGACCGTCGGCAGCCCCATCAAGGTGATGTTGGCCGAACGTCTCCGCTCCCTGCCCGACATCATGGACAGAATGGGCGGAAAGTGTGCGTTCGAATACAAATACGACGGAATGAGGGTCCAGGCCCACATCAAAAAAGGTCCGGACGGATTCGTCAAACTGTACTCCAGAAGACTGGAGGATCTAACCTCCAATTTCCCGGACGTGGCGAAATCCCTTTCGGAGCAGCTCAAGGGAACGGAGGCGATAGTCGAAGGGGAATGCGTCGCCCTCGATCCCGATACGGGGGCACTGCTGCCTTTCCAGACCGTCACCCACAGAAGGAAAAAGCACGGCATGGACAAGGCCGTCGAAGAGGTTCCCGTGAAGATCTTCATGTTCGATCTTCTGTTCCACGACGGGGTCGATTATACCCTCAAACCCTACAGCATCAGAAGATCGAAACTCGAGATGTCGTTCGCCGAACACAAAGGGGATGGTCATGACAAGGTCGGCTACACGGTCCGTTCCATCATCTCGTCCGACGAGCAGGCGCAGACCTTCTTCGACCAGGCCATAGCGGCCAAATGCGAGGGGATCATGGCAAAATCCCTGAACGAAACCTCCGTATACCGTGCAGGTTCCCGCGGATTCCTTTGGATCAAATACAAGAAGGATTACACGCAGGCCCTGGTGGACACCTTCGACCTGGTCGTCGTCGGAGCATTCTACGGCATGGGGAAAAGGGCGGGAGTTTACGGCGCTCTGCTGATGGCGGCATATGACCCAGAAACCGGAAAATTCGGTACCGCCTGCAAACTCGGAACCGGATTCGACGATGCCTTCCTCGCCTCCCTCCCGGAGATGCTCGAGAAATCGAAGACCGACACCAAACCGAACATGGTGGATGCCCAGATGGTTCCGGACGTATGGTTCCAGCCGGACCTTGTTCTGGAAGTGACCGCGGCGGATATCAGCATCAGCCCCATCCACACGATCGCCTACGGTTCGGTAAAAGAAGACGCGGGACTCGGCCTCAGATTCCCGCGTTTCACCGGGATCGTCAGGACGGACAAGACACCCGAACAGTGCACTACGTCGGCAGAGATCGTCGAATTCTACAAACTTCAGGAAGACAGGGACAAGGATCCCGAAGACCCAGAAATCTGATCCCGTGCCGAACGGATCGAAACAGGGCCCCCGACATACCGGATCCGTCGCCGACGGGGATCCCGATGCGGCCTGGAAACGGGAAAAACCTTATTATATATCGCGCGATGGACAGGGTATGCAGATCAGTGTCGTTGACAAAAATGAGAACACCGCAAGGCTCAGCCTAAAAGACGTCGACACCACAATCATCGAAGAGATCATCGATGGACTCAACAGAGATCCCGAAGTAGTCTACGCAAGGTACATCGAAGACCACCCCGATCTCACCGACCGTATGCTCGAAGTCAAAGTAAAGAAGGGCACCGTCAAAGAAGCCGTCGAACGTGCCGCAAAAGCCGTTGTCGATTACTTCTCGACCGACGGAGATACCGCCCTGTACGGCGCAGAGAGCGGTTCGGCCAAAGCCCCCTCCGAAGGCAAAGCCAAGTCATCCAAAAGATCGACCAAAAGCAAGGCCGCCAAATCTTCCTCGGACGACGCCTGATTTTTTTCATGTCCTTCAAAAAATGTTCGACCGCCGAGACCGATATCGGAATGCTGTACTACATCAGCGATACCGAAGGTACCGGCGGTCGGCTCAAAGCGGATGCGGAGGACTTTGTCGTCAGAGAGATCTCCTCCCACCCGGAACCTGCCGAAGACGGCAAATTCACCATTGCGACGGTCACCGCCAAAAACTGGGAAACAAACCGTATGATCCGTCTCATGTCGCGTGAGATGGGCATCTCCCGGGAACGTATAGGTTTCGCCGGCACCAAGGACAAAAGAGCCGTCACGACCCAGCTTATGTCATTTGAATGCCCCAGATCGCAATTGGACAAAATCGAACTTCAGGACATAACGATCAGCGACCCTTACACTGCGAGACGCAGAATCCAGATCGGGGACCTGATCGGTAACGAATTCGAGATACGCGTATCCGGACTTTCGAAACCGATGTCGGAGATAAACGATATCTGTACCGAGGTTGTCTCCCAGATCAATAAAACCCGGGGGTTCCCCAATTACTTCGGCGTACAGAGATTCGGGGTCATGCGCCCCATAACCCACAAGGTCGGCGAACACATCATCCGCGGCGACCTGGAAGGCGCGGTCAGGTGCTATGTGACCGACCCTGCCGATCCGAACAGTTACGATACCGATGCCGCAAAGATCAGAGAGGCCCTGAGAGAAGCCGACGACTGGACCGACATGTCGAAGATAATTCCCGACTCCATGAGCTTCGAAAAGGGACTTGTCGGATACCTGAGCGACAATCCCGGAGACTGGGTCGGTGCGATCGCCACTCTTCCCACGAATCTTCAGATGATGTTCGTCCATGCCTATCAGTCATACCTTTTCAATCTGATGCTCAGCGAGAGAATCGCACGCGGCATTCCGCTTGACCGCCCCATAGTCGGAGATCTGGTCATTCCGTTGGATTCGGACGGTACTCCCCATCATGAAAACCCTGTGCTCACAACCGCGAAGAACATCGATCTTGTGGAAAGGCAGGTAAAACTGAAGAAGGCGTTCGTATCGATCAC
Organism: Acutalibacteraceae bacterium; assembly: GCA_963646785.1. Lineage (GTDB taxonomy): Archaea > Thermoplasmatota > Thermoplasmata > Methanomassiliicoccales > Methanomethylophilaceae > Methanomethylophilus. The sequence continues at coordinate 1,503 of CAVIXW010000002.1, read as the reverse complement.
CCTTTTCGGCAGCAAAAGCGTCCTTGCCGAAGGAGAGATGGGCGAGATCGAAAGAAAGATCCTGAACGACCATCAGGTCTCTGCGGACAACTTCGTGGTCCCGGGACTCTCGCACTGCAGCTCCGAAGGAAGCAACAGGGAAGTGCTCTGCCCCGTTAAGGACCTTAAATACCTGCCAGAACAGGAGACGTACAGGGTTTCGTTCAGTCTCCCCAAAGGGAATTACGCCACTTGTCTTATGAGAGAATTCATGAAATCCGAAATGACGGATTACTGAACGACGCTCTCCCCGCGGTCGTTATGATCAATAGCAGAGAATGATCTTGCTCAGTTCGGTATTTTTGAATATACGTTCTCTGCCGATCCTGGAACTTTTCAAAATACCCAGGTCCTCCAAGGTATTCAGATATTTCATGGCGGTCACCCTTTCCGCGATTCCGGCATCGATCACATTCGCCCCTTTGATGTAGATATTCGAATACAGAACTTTCAGCAACCGCTCGCTGTAGATCGGCATATCCTGATATCTGTCTCTGAGATCGTCTGCATACACCCTTATCGAAAACGCTTTCCGGATCAGATCGAATGCGGCGTCGCGCACGCGTTCCAGCATGAACAGGAACCATTCCTTCGAATCGCCCCCGTTTTTGATTTCGGAGATCATCTTCTGATTCGTTTTGATATATTCCTCGTAGGGCAGCAGACACAGCGAACAGCCTTCCAACAGTCCGAAACTGTGTAGGAACATATGAAATACAAGCAGCGAAAAATATTGGTTGTTTCCGAAAGGCTGATCCGTCTCGAACAGAAGAAATGCGCCCAAAGCCCTCAGCAGTTCGTCTTTCGTATCATCCTTCGACAGATGTTCCAGACTCTTCGAAACATCAACGGGAAAATCGATCTGAACAGGCCCGTATTTCCTAATGGGATGTTCGGCCTCGCCCCGCATGTACTCGATACGTACATCGCAGATATTCTTCAGCGTGGGCTCCCGTGTCGAACCCATTCTGAAAATATCCGCACGGAACAATGCCGAATGGATATCCGTTCCGAAATCCTTTTCCTTTGCAACACCCGCCAGGAACATGGTCTCCAGATCTGGAGCTCCTTTTGCGGATCTCGAAACGGACCTGACCGCCTGCATATCGGAGTAGGCGGACACCACCGGAGGAACGAACCTGTTTTTCATGATAGCGTGGAGTTCAGAAAGCACCCTACTAGTTTTGATACATTCGATCAGAACTTCCCTGTCATCTTTGATGATGACTTTACTGGACCCTGTGGCATTAGATTCGTTCATCACACGTCCGATAGGATCATCACATAAAAATATATTCATTAATTAATCATTTTTGAATATAATCGGATTCCGATCCCGAGAATATCCCCTTGTGCGGAAACCTGGCGGGGAATGCGAGGCGGCAAAACAGCGCGGTTGCGCCTGTTATAACTCTAACACCCTAATTTTGTGGTATGTACATACCCCCATCCTTTCTTTAAATA
>CAVIXW010000001.1:22271-46259 GCA_963646785.1 Acutalibacteraceae bacterium | reverse complement strand
GGATCGTGAGCTGGGTTTAAAACGTCGCGAGACAGTTTTGTTGCTTTTTGATGGAATTGTTAATGTCTGACGAGAAGGATCCTTTAGTACGAGAGGAACAGGGATTCGGTGCCTCTAGTTTATCAGTTGTCCGACAGGGCAGGCTGAGTAGCCACGCACTAGCGGATAAGAGCTGAACGCATCTAAGCTCGAAGCCGCCTTGAAAAAGAGACATCATAAGATATCCGTATATGACGGGTTTGATAGAAGCCGGATGTAAGCACCGAGGTTCGCCGAGGTGTTCAGTCCTGGCTTACTAACATCTTTGCCGCTGGATGTGGTCTAGCAGTCAAACAGGTTACGCATGAGAACTCATCTTCTTTTTATTCTTTCTTGGACGATAGTATTTTTTATTGTTCGGTGATGTTGCCGTGGTGATAGGGTGTATGTCTGGCTGTACTACTCCATCTTGGTTTCGGTAATCTTTCCGTTTCTGGCCACCGCAGTCATGACCCACCTTTCTCTCGAACGCCGTTTTCCGGTTTATGTCCATATCGGATTGTGGGCCGTCGGGATTGTTTTGGTCAATCTGCTCTGTTATCATGCTGTCGATAACATCTATGTTCTGTCGCCCACCATAATATTAGGGCCGATTCAACCTAATTGCGTAGAGACCTCCACCGTGATCTGTATTTCATTCTATATCGTCACATGGGCCGTTATCACGCTTCTTACCTACAAGGGATCCTGGTCTTCAAAGCTGATGGTAACTTTCATTTACTCGCTTATCTGCGTTGCATCGGTCGTTGCCATCGATTCTATCTATTCCCATTTCTATGGGTTCGAGTTCCCCGATCTGGTTTTCAAACCCCGTACTACCCTCCATATTATTGCTACCGTTGCGATTTATCTGCCGCTGCTCTTGTTCCTGCCTTCGATCATGCGCAATATGATACTCCGCACGGGCGGCAATATGGTAAAATATCTCCCGATCCCTATCATTCTCTTCTGTGTTTTCTTCGGGAGTTTCTATTATTCTTTTTATCTGAACGGTATCGGTCTGCTCGATTCTTATTACACGTATCTGACCCTGTTACTTTGTTGCCTTTCCTACATCCTTCTTATCGGAAGTTTATCCGGGTCTATCAGCGTGGACCGTTACCGTAGGGAACTTGATGCCGCTTCGGTAGTACAAAATTCATGTCTTCCCGATCCCGAGAAGTTACCCGATGTGCCGTTTGCCGACATAAACGTCCATCTTATTCCCGCAAAGGAGGTCGGAGGCGATTTCTATGATATTCACAGGGGCGCGGACGGCAGTCTGACCTTCGTTGTCGCCGATGTTTCGGATAAGGGTCTGCCCGCGGCATTGTTCATGATGAAATCGAAGGTCCTTCTCGACGAAGCCGTCGAATCGGCAGATTCCCCCTCCGAATGCCTCGACCGCATCAATAAAAGACTTCTTTCCGGAAACGAATCGTTCATGTTCGTTTCCATGATCCTGTGTACTCTCTCCCCTTCCGGATTATTAAAAATAGCATGTGCCGGGCACCCTTCCCCCTTATTGAGGCATAACGGCACGGTCTCCGAGATTTCTGTCTCTCGCGGTCCGTTGCTGGGACTGTTCGAAGAGAAGTATGCCGATACCGTTTTGCAAATGTCGGACGGAGATTCGATCCTCTTATTCACCGATGGGGCGACCGATGCCGAAAATCGTTATAGCGAGATGTTCGGTATCAAGCGCCTTTCCGATTCGTTCCTGATTTCCGAAGGCCCGGATATTTCCGGTAATGTGTTCAGGATCATCCGCAAGTACTCTTCTTCTGTCGATCTGTCGGACGATCTCACGATCATGTCTGTCTGTTATGCGGACAGAACCGATCCATGATCGTATTTCGAATGGTATCCGGTTCCGACCCCCGAAAAATCCATTGCATAATTTTAATTATTTTTTTGAGATGACACGGTATGGATGTTCGCATTGTGAATGATGGGGGTTCAGTAATCCTGAAGGTTGAGGGAAAACTTAACACTACCACCGCTCCGGAATTCAATCGGTTCGTTCAAACCAATGTCAAAGGACCCTGTGAAGTGATCGTCGATTTCGACAAACTGGAATTCCTTTCCAGTGCAGGGATCCGCTCCCTTATGGCTCTTCGTGCAATCGTCGGTGCGGACCACATAAAGGTAATCAATGCCCGCGGGATCGTCCGTGAGGTCTTTGTTATCTCTGGGATCACAACCCTGTTGGGGGATTGAACGTTGGAGTTGGTCCGCGTAAGCGTCAGGGCAGAATCTGATTCTGTCTCGCTGGTTCAGGGCATAATCAGATATTATGCGGGCATACACGGTATTCCTTCGGACGAGATCGAACGCTTCCTGATCCCTGTAGAGGAAGCGATAGTTCTGGTTATTGAATACGGCTTCCCGGGTAAGCCGGATTCCATGTTCGACGTATCGGTCGGAATCGAAGGGCTCGATCTCAGCGTCACCATCATCGACAAAGGCATTCCCTACGATTATGATATGCTAGAGGGTAATTCCGACGCCGGCGTGTCGTTGCGTTTACTTAAGGGATTTGCGGACAAGGTCTCCCTGACAAGCATCGGTTTCGGAGGCAGGAAACAGGTGCTGATGAAACACCTGGGCGCGCTTCCCCAATATCGCCGTTCTTCGGAGAAGGTTCTGTGCGCCGAGGCACCTGTTCCAGAAGACATACAGTTCGATTTCCATATCCTCCGGCGCGAAGAGGCGATCGAAGTGGCGCAGTGCATGTATGACGAGTTCGGGTACACATACCTGCACGAGATCGTTTACTATCCCGAAGAGTTCTATAAATCGGTACAAAGGGGAGAGTGCATCTCCATGGTCGCCACCGCACCGAATGGGGAGGTCGCAGGTCACCTGGCACTTGTCGGTACATCCGTGTTTCCCGGCACCATGGAAATGTGTATGGGCGTTGTCAAGAAAAAGTATCGCAATTACAGAATTAACAGTATCCTGACCGCCAAGATCCTCGATTATGCCCGCACCATCGATCTGGTGTCCGTGAACGCCATGCCCGTCGTATACCATGTATACACTCAAAAAAGTTCGAACAGGATGGGCATGTACCCTTGCGGGTTCATGTTCAATATCATCAACGATGACCTGTCGACTTCCTTCAATAACGGGGTCAGGGCCAGCGGCGGTATTTCCATACTGACCATTTCGGATACGCACAGGGAGATCTACATCAGATCTTCCGTAGAGAAAATCGTGTCCTATGTCCTGTCGCACGCCGGGTCCGACAGGAATCTGAATGTTGTGGATAAGGACGTCGATCCCGCGGGGGACTCGTCAATAACCGTAGAGGTAGATACCAGGGGCGAATCCGGAAGAATCGTCGTGAACCACATCGGTTCCGATATCATCACCCGTCTGAGGTCTTCGGACAACTATCTGCGCACCCAGAACTGCAAGGTCATTATGTTGTACCTTACCGTTAACGTCGAGGAATCCGCCATGGCTTACGATACGGCTGTCGAATTGGGATATTTCTGCACCGGGTTGTTCATGGCATGTTCCGACAGAGATTATCTGATCATGGAAAGTGTGATGTTCTCGAAGGTCGATTACGACAGTCTTCAGACAATCGAACCGTACACGGGCCTCTTGAATCTTGTCAGGGAAGGAGATCCGCGTGCCGACTGAACCGGACTATCACATCCGCAGGCTCGGTTCCGACGATCCCAGGTTGCCTTCGGAGCTTTCCGCGGTTCAGAAGCTGTGGGCCGTCGAAGATCCGTACGATGTCGGCAAGACCGACGATATCTTCATCGAAGCCATGAGGCAGGTTGTGAAGTGGCACGCCTCGCATTGTCCGTACTATGCCGATTGGCTGTCGAGGAATTCTTTCGATCCCGACACGATCCGTACGATGGATGATGTTCTGAAGATCCCCTTCCTCCACGCCAATTTCTATAAGACGCACGTCATCAAGTCCCGTCCGGACGGAGATTTTGTCATGACCCTGACCTCCTCGGGGACCACCGGACAAAAGACCCAGATGTTCTTCGACGAATGGACGCTGAACGCTTCCGACAAGTCTGCGGACATGCAGTTCGATTGGTACGGCCGTATCACCGACACGCCTTGCAATTACATGATGTATTCTTATGAGCCGGCACCGGGGGTGAATACGGGTACATTGCGCACCAGGCAGATGATGCGCCGTTACGCTCCCGAACACGACATGGAATACGGTCTGAAATTCAACGGGTCCGGTCACGATTTCGATCTCTTCGGCTGTATCGATGCCTTGAAGAGGTTCGAGGCCGACGGGCGCCCGGTGAGGATCTTGGGATTTCCCGCATTCCTCTATTTCACGCTGGAGAGGATGAAGGAGATGGGCATGCCCCCTCTGAAACTGAATTCGGATTCTCTGGTAATGATGGGCGGCGGGTGGAAGGGTTTCGCGGACAAACAACTCTCCCCCGAGGAGTTCCGCAGGTACATAGGCGAACGCCTGGGTCTTCCGCACAACTGTTGTCATGAATCATTCGGAGCCGTGGAGCACGGGGTCGCCTACATGGATTGCGACAACCATCATCTGCATGTTCCGGTCTACAGCCGCGTGGTCATTCGCGACCCGGTCACCCTGCAGCCCGTGGAAGACGGGAAACCGGGTTTCCTCAACGTTGTTTCGCCTCTCAACACCGGAGTGCCGGTACCGAGTCTTCTGCTGGGCGATCTGGCGATCATGCATTCCGCGGGCTCCTGCGGGTGCGGAAATCCCGCACCGTGGTTCGAAATTCTCGGGAGAGCGGGCACCAGCAAGAATAAGAGCTGTGCGATCGCCGCATCCGAGCTGCTCCGGAGGCGCTGAAATGTCCCACATATGGAAAGGAAAGAAGGTCGGATCGCTCGACGGGCTATTGGAGAACCTCGATGCCGAGATCGAGGAGACCCTGGCACATCCGCTTAAGATCTCCGATGTTATGAATGCCTGCGGTTCTCTCTCCGATAAGATAAGGTCCGGCGATGCCGGAACCATGAAGGACGCGCTGATCCGCGAAGGATCTGCGGGCCCGGATGCGGTACTGTATGCCTTGGCGGATATGATGTCCCGTGAGTCTTTGACCAAAAAACTGATTGCCGAATTGGGGACCGACGACCCGTTCGAAATATCCAGGGTCGATCTGAAAAAACAGCACTACGAAGGATGGAGTCCCGTGGGGGTCCTTCTGCACATCACTGCCGGCAATTCCCCGATCGTCGCTCCGGCCGCGGCCATGGAAGGTCTGCTTTCCGGAAACATCAACCTGATCAAGGTAGCCGGCAATCTCGGAGATTTTGCGACGGAAGTGCTTTTGTATCTTTGTCAGTTTCCGGGGATCGGAGACCGTATCTATCTGCTGAGGATGCCGTCATCGGACAAGGCGACCATGCAGATGCTGATGGCCCGTGCGGACTGCATCAGCGCCTGGGGCGGAGAAGAGGCGATATCCGCCATACGTGCCGAGGCCCCGCGCGGCACCCCCATCGTCGAATGGGGTCACAAGATCAGTTTTGCGTATGTGACACCGTCCTGCATCGACAGGGATACCGCACGCAAGATCTCCAGGAGCGTGTGCAGGAACGAACAACGGTCCTGTTCCAGTCCCCAGTGCGTGCTCGTGGACACCGGGGACAGAGCCGAAATCGACAGGATGGCGACACTTCTGGCACAGGCCCTGGACGAAGCAAGGGAGCTGTATCCGCGCACTCTCCCTGACCGTGCCGAATCTGCCGAGATCACCACGGTCCGCGAGTTGCATCGCAGCGACCTCTATTACAACGACGGGGACGTGGTCGAGGATCCCCAGCACACCTACAGGATACTGGTGAGCTATTCCGCGAAGTTCATGCCGTCCCCTCTGTTCAGGACCGTATGGCTGTCCCCTCTGAGGCGTGACGACCTCGTAGGGGGCCTCAGGGGAATGCGCAGGTATCTTCAGACGTGCGGGCTGGCCTGTACGCTAGAAGAACTTGAAGGAATTTCCGCAATGCTTTATCGTGCGGGTGTCCAAAGGATAACTCCCGCAGACTCCATGGGCGTCAGCTATTCCGGGGAACCCCATGACGGGGGATTCGCGCTTCCCAGGTTCATGAGACGTGTTTCGATGCGTACCGATATGCCTATGAACGGCATCGTCAGCATGCAGGAGCTGCGCGAACCGCAACCGTTCGAGGGAAAGGGCCCTATCTGCGGAAAGAAGGACTATCCGCCGATACCGGACCGCGGTACCCGCATACTCACCAAAACCGGGGGGACCACCGGGGATCCCGTGTACTGCAGTTACAGCGACAACGATTACCGGAGATACGTTCTGCAGGCTTCCGTGAAAGCGTTCATGGCCGTCGGACTGGATCCCGAGACCGACGTGGTGGCGGACCTGCTCAGAGCGGGAAATCTCTACGGGGGGATGAATTTCTTCATTTCCATTTTCGATACGATGCACATCCCGAATCTTAACATCGGGGGCCTCGACGATACCGCTCTTGTGGCGAAGTATATGGTGATCGGCAGAGCCACCGCGGTTCTGGGGGCGCCCAGCTACATCATCAAGGTGTTCAGGGAGAATCAAAAGATCCTGAAGGAGTACGGCAGAATCAAAAAGATATTCTACGGCGGGGAGATGTTTTCCAAGGGTCAGGTCGATTGGCTCCGCGATGAATTCGACATAACCGAGATACAATCCATGTTTTATGCGTCCAACGAACTCGGCAATATGGGATACTGCTGTAAATGGTGCGGCAGGAACGAATTCCATCTGAATTCCGAGATCCAAAAACTGGAGATCCTCAAGGCCGATTCCGACGAGCCCGTCGGGCCCGGCGAGTCCGGGAGGCTCATTTTCACCGGCTACCTGAGAGAGAACGGCAGGACCGAAAGGTACGAGATCGGAGATCTCGGAGAGTGGATCGGGGGTCGGTGTCCGTGTGGCAGGAAAGAACCCCGGTTCAGACTGCTCGGAAGGTACGGAGACATCATGCGTATCGGTGGAACGTTCTTCAATTTCAGAAGAATCCAGAAGATCTTCGACGACAATCTGGGATATGCGGGGAACATGCAGATAATCTTAGAAAACAACAACCTCAGGGATAGAATGACCGTGTGTATCGACAACGACTCAATATCTACAGAACTGGCAGCCAAAATGCTCATCGGCGAGTATGACTCATTCGAGAAGACCGTTCCGACCGGTCTGATGGATTTCGAAGTGCGCAACGTCGGCATAGGCGGATTTATCGTCAATTCGACCAGCCTCAAGATCACTCCGGTGGTGGACCGCAGATGACCCGTTCGCCGTATCTGGTCAACAGGGCCTTCAAGACCTTTGCCGCATCCACGATCTTGGCGGTTATGGCAATAACCCTAGGCGTCGTCGTCAACGGAATCATTGTCGGAAATATGCTGGGTCATGCGGAATTATCCGCCGTGAATCTGGTGTCCCCGCTGATACAGCTGTACAATGCGGTCACCGCACTGATCTGTGCGGGAGGGGCCGTTTTCTGTGCCGTACTGGTCGGAAAAGGGGAAAACAGCAAGGTCGGGAGCATATTCACCTCCGCCGTTCTGTTACTGGCGGCATTGAGCATAGCGTTCGCGGTCGTCGGCCTGGTGATGCCGGATACCGTGGCGGGAGCGTTCTGCTCGAACGAAGAATTGCGTCCGCTTGTCAGGGACTACGTCCGGATCGCACTGATCGGTGCGGCGGCATATCTGTTCCTGCCGGGTCTGGGTATGTTTGTCAGAGTGGACGGTTCGCCCAGGACCGTCACAGTAGGGCTGGTCCTTGCCAACGTTTCTTCCGCCGTCCTCTGCGTAGTATTCGTTGGTCTGGGTTTCGGTATCGCCGGAGCATCCGCGGCGATGGTCGTCGGATTCCTTCTCGGTGCCGTCGTTGTCGTCAGGCATTTTTTCACAGACCGTGCGACCACGCTGTTCCGGCTGAAGTCGGGGGGAGCGAAATACATTCCGCAGCTGCTGTTCTTCGGCGCCCCCGTGGCATTGGCATCGCTGATGATGGTCGCCAAGATGCTTTGCATGAACAGCCTCACCCTGGAGTATCTCGGTACTTCCGGAATCGCCACCATGGCTGTTGCCATGAACGTGATGATGCTCGGGGTCATGGTGATCGGCGGAACGTGCCAGACCATACAGCCGGTGGGCGGAACGCTTTACGGTTCGGGGGACACCGAAGGGATATCGTACCTCACAAGGATGATGGCGAAGGTCCTTCTGCTGTTCCTGGGTATACTTGTGGCCCTCATCCTGATCGTTCCGGGCCTGTTCTGCGTTATGTTCGGCATCACCGATGCTTCGATGGTGGAATCGTCCTCCGCCGCGCTGAGGATATTCGCACCCAGCGTGCTCCTGTACGGCGTCAATTATGCGATAATGGTGCTCTTCCAGGTGCTCGGAAACAGGAAGATCTCGATAGCCGTCTCCGTAATCCAGCCCCTGCTGGTGATGGGGATCGCGGTGGCCACCGTCGGAACGGACCCGGATATGGTGTGGGCCGCATTCTCGCTGGGTGAGCTGGCGATGCTCGCCATAACATTCGTCATATCCCTGTGGGTGCGCCACCGGGACCCCGCCCTCCGGGGATTCCTGCTCGGCCGTATGCCCGCAATACCTACCATGGTGGTCTCCGTGAAGGGCGACAGCAGCGATATAGAGGATGCCCTGTGCTCCATCTCCTCTTTCCTGGAGTCCAACGGGGTTACGAAGGATCGGACCGACCGTGCGCTTCTGTGCTGCGAGGAATTGGTCATGAACTCCTGCGAACACGCGATCCTCTTGAATCCCGGCAGATTCATCGACATAGTCGTCAGGGCGGGCGAGGAGGTCGCCGTGACCGTACAGGACGACGGTCCGCTGTTCAACCCCATGACATTCGACGGGAACGGAAACGGGCTGCAGCTCGTGAAGGGGATGTGCAGGACCATGGCCTATTCCCGGGCGCTGGGTCAGAACAATGTCCGTTTCACGGTCTGAAACCTTTTATCCCTCGCGGACTATCGACAGCGTATGACGGTCACAACCATCCGTTCAAGGTGCGGATTCGACTCCAATATCTACCTCCTCAAAGGACGCTCCGCGATCCTTATCGATACCGGGACCGGTCTCGATTCGGAGAACGTGATCTCCCGGATATGGAGAGAGCTGTCGGGACTCCGTCTTTCGGCGGTTCTTCTCACGCACTGCCATGTGGACCACATCGGGGGGCTTGCGGCGATCGTCGGCGAGTTCGGCTGTCCCGCATACATCAGCGAGGCCGAATGCGACGTGGTGTCCAAAGGGGATCCCGTCGTATCCTTTGCGGACGGGTTGGGAGTAGAACTCACTCCCGTCGGATGCAGGAAGCTCTTGCCGACCGACGTTTTCGATATCGGCGATCACAGGCTTTCCGTTATCCCGACACCGGGGCATACGGCGGGAAGCGTCTGCTTTTACGATGAACGTACGACCGCACTTTTCTCCGGCGATACGGTGTTCGCATCCGGGTACGGCCGTACCGATCTGCCGACCGGTTCCCAATCCGACATGTATTCCTCGCTCGGGAAACTGTGTAATGTAAATATCGGTATTCTTTATCCAGGGCATGGACCTTCCGCCGAGCGCGGAATCGATTCGGTCGAGAAGGCAAGGAAAATGATGGTGGTGTTACATTGAAGATCTACAAATGCGACCTGTCAGATGGAATGAATATAGACGGGATCCGTGCCGCTGAAGCATCCGCCAAAGCCGTCCGTTCCGGCAAGCTCATCGTGTATCCGACCGATACCGTTTACGGGATCGGCGCCGATATCTATGACGAAACTGCCGTCAAAGCACTGTACCAGGCAAAGAAGAGGCCTTTCGATATGGCTCTTTCCGTCGCCGTCTCCGATATGGCCCAGATGGAGAACGTCGCGGTTTTGAACGAGACCGCCGAAAAGCTGATCTCCGCGTTCATGCCCGGTCCGCTCACGATCATCATTCAGAAGCAGCCGGATGTTCCGGATATCGTCACCGCCGGCTCCCAGAAGGTCGGCATCCGCATACCCAATCACCCCATGGCCATGGAGATCGCAAAACGTGCCGGTCCCGTCGTCGCCACTTCCGCCAACACCCATTTCCGTCCCGATGCCGTCAACATCGACATGGCGGTCGAAGCATTCGGCGAATCGGTTTCGACCTATGTCGACTGCGGACCCAGTCCCCTCGGCAAGCCCTCGACCATCGTGTGGATCAAAGATAAGAACATAGAGCTCGTCCGTCAGGGTCTGATCACCGAGCAGATGATCAAAGAGGTCTTAAATTGCTGACCGAAGACGAACTTGCAAAATTACGCAAAGCGGGCCGCGTGTCTGCCGAAGCCAGGGAACTCGGCCTCAGCCTGTGCAAACCCGGTGCGAAACTCTTCGATATCGCACAGGAGGTCGAAGGATACATCCGCGACCACGGGTGCGGTCTCGCATTTCCCTGCAACCTCAGTGTAAACGAGGTCGCCGCCCACTACACCCCCTCCCCCAACGATGAAACCCGCCTCAGCGTCGGCGACGTCATCAAGGTGGACTGCGGAGGGTTCTTAGACGGATACATCGGAGACACCGCCGGAACCGTCGAGGTAGGTACCAATGCGTACAAGGAACTCGTACAGTCCTCCAAACGTGCCAGGAACACCGTTGCGGAGTTCGTCGGTGCCGGTGTGCCCATCCGCGAGATCGGCCGGGCCATCGAGATGAGCGTCAAGAGGGACGGCTTCAACGTCGTCGAGAACCTCTGCGGACATCAGATCGCGCATTGGGACCTCCATGCAGGTTACTCCATCCCCCCGTTCGATGCCGGCGACGAGACCAGGATCGAGGCCGGGCAGACCTTTGCCGTGGAACCTTTCGTCACGAACGGAGCGGGCTTCGTCAACAACGGACAGCCCGGAAATATCGTCATAAAGGTGCGCGACAAGGAGCTCACCGATCCGGTGCTTAAGGATTTCGTGGATTTCATCGATAAGGAATTCCACGGGCTTCCCTTCTGTGCCAGGAGCTGCGACAGGAGCCGCGGAGACTGGCAGCTCGGCGATTCCGTGAATCCCGAGAAATGCGTGAAGAAACTGGTCCGTCTGGGTGTTCTGAGCAGCTTCGCCCAGTTGGTCGAAGTTCCCGGGTCGATCGTCAGCCAGCACGAGTACACGTTCTATGCCATCGACACGAGGGCGGAGGTCACGACCCTTCCATAAACCTTTAATCGTTTCCCCCTTATGGGGGATTACAACTGCCGACGTAGCCGAGCGGCCAAAGGCGTCAGACTCAAGATCTGCTCCGTAGAGGTTCACCGGTTCGAATCCGGTCGTCGGCACCATTTTCCACATCTTCGGGTCCGATCGCCTGGATATCGGTTCTGGTTTTCTCCGACATCGTTCGGTTCCCAATAGCTATATAAATAAAGAGCTAATCAACCAACTTACGTAAACTCAGGACCCGTTCCGGACACGGAACGAAAACTGAGAGCGCAACCTTGCAAAGGCGAGCGCTTGAGCTTTCCGCACCAGAGATGGCGCGGAACATTTACGGAGGAATGAACAATGGCAGCACCTAAAGCAGCTAACCAGAAAGCAGATGCCGCACCCGCCGAGAAAAAGAAGGGTCCGAAGAAATCTGCAAAATCCGAGGGCGAGGATTTCAACTATATCGTCCGTATGGCGAACACCGACATCGACGGTCTCAAATACACCGTCATCGGACTTCAGAGCATCAAAGGCGTCGGAAAGAGGGTTTCTCAGATCATCGCTAAGAAGGCGGCCATCGACCCCTCTGCGAAGATCGGTTCGCTCGATGACGCGACCATCGCCAATCTCGAGAAGCTCGTTCTCAGCTACGTAGAGTACGCACCCAACTGGGCCGTCAACCGTCAGATGGATTACGAGACCGGAGCGGACATGCACCTTCTCGGTAACGATCTCAACATCATCCAGACCGATGATATCAACAGGATGCAGATGGCCCGCAGTTACCGCGGTGTCAGGCACTCCACCAACCACAAGGTAAGAGGACAGAGGACCAGGTCCAACGGAAGGAAGGGACTCGGACTCGGAGTCAAGAGGAAGAGCTGAGGTGAGCTGAATGGGAGATCCTAAATTTTCAAGAAAATGCTTCGACACCCCCTCGCACCCCTGGCAGGGCGAGAGGATCAAGAACGAGAACGAGGTCGTACGCCAGTTCGGTCTCAAGAACAAGACCGAGGTCTGGAAAGCAGATACTATGCTGAGGAACTTCAGGAAACAGTCCAGAGAGCTCCAGTCCCGTCTCAGAAGCGGTGACCAGCAGGCCAAGATCGAGGCCGATGCCCTTATCGCGAAGTGTTCCCGCATCGGAGTGCTTCCCGTCTCCGGAGGCGACCTCAACGCCATCCTTGTCCTTAAGAGCGAGGACATCCTCAGCAGGCGTCTTCAGACCATCGTCTTCCAGAAAGGTCTTGCAACCACGATCAAACAGGCAAGGCAGCTTATCAACCACGGACACATCTTCGTGGACGGGCACAAGGTCACCGTTCCCGGATACATCGTTCTCCGCGAGGAGGAAGGTTCCGTAGGTTACAACCCTGCATCGCCCTTCACCGACGAGATGCACCCAATGAGGAACGGAGGCGCGACCCCCGCAGTATCCGTCGAAGTGTCCGAAGAGATCGAGGAAGTCGTAGAGGAGGTTTCCGAATGAGTTCAAAATGGGGAATTGCCAACATCTTCGCCAGTTACAACAACGTCATGATTACTCTCACCGACATCACCGGTGCAGAGACCCTCGGCAAAGTGACCGGCGGTATGATCGTCAAACAGGCCAAGGACCAGTCTTCTCCTTACGCAGCACAGAAAGCTGCCGAGAAGATCGCCGAGATCGCCGCAGAGAAAGAGATCACCGGAATCTACGTCAGGGTCAGGGCTCCCGGAGGAAACAAATCCACCTCTCCCGGCCCCGGTGCACAGGCCGCCATCCGTGCTCTCGCCCGTGCGGGCCTCAGGATCGGCCGTATCGAGGATGTCACACCCATACCCCATGACGGTACCAAACCTAAGGGCGGACGCAGAGGACGCAGGGTCTGAGGGGGCTCGTCATGCAGATACAGATTGTCTCGATGGAGGATACCAAGGCGAAGTTCATCCTCAGGAACTCTTCGCCTGCCATGGCCAACGCCCTCAGGCGTACCATGCTCCAGGACATTCCTAAGATGGCGATCGACAAGGTGGAGTTCCACCTCGGTCCCGTTGGTGTCGATGACACGGAATACGAGTCCGTGACCTCTCTCTTCGACGAGGTCATCGCACACAGACTCGGTCTCGTTCCCGTCCCAACCACCGACCAGTTTACGTTCCAGAACGAATGCTCGTGCAAAGGAGTCGGCTGCCCCGGCTGTACGATCATGTACAGTCTTAACAAGACGGGGCCCTGTACCGTTCTCTCCGGAGATCTCGAGCCCCTGGGCGATACGTCCCTCAAGGTTATAGACGAGCACATTCCGATAGTCGAACTGACCAAAACCCAGGCGGTCCTTATCTATGCGATAGCCGTGATGGGTACCGCCAAACAGCATGTCAAATGGCAGGCTGCTTTCGGTGTCGGATATTCCTACATGCCTGTTATCAAGATCGATGCCGAAAAGGCAAAAGATCCGGAGATTCGGGACTGGGCCCTCTCCGAATATCCCGGCCTCTTCAAGACCGAGGGCGGAACACTCGTCGTCGACGATCTCTTCAAAGCATGCGTTGTGGGAAAGGCGGTCAATCAGGATCCGAAGCTCAACGGCGCCGTATCCGTCGAATGGAATGACAAAGATTTCATATTCACATTCGAGACCGACGGTTCGCTTACCGCCAAACAGGTCCTCGACAAAGCTGTAGAGATCCTTCTCTCAAGGGCCAAGGAATTCTACGCTATTGTTTGCGAAACGGAATTCTGACCTCAAATCATTTTCCCCCTTACGGGGGATCCAAATTACCTTGATTTTATATTCCGGCAGTTCGGCATCGGGGGCCGGGATATCAGAAGAAGTCGTCAAGCAATGTCTTGACCTTATCGTTTTTGAAAAGAGAATCCATACTCAGTTTGATGATCTCGATCCTCTCGACGGTATAACTGTCAAGACCGTATTTGTCGCATACCATCAATGATACATCAAGGTACTTTCTGACGGAAGCCTCGCGGACGGTCATCGTGAGTTCGTTTCCGCAGGCGCATCTGCCGCTCAGAGGCACTCTGCGGTATTTGCGGCCGCAGTTCGTACATCTCACGGTCTGTGTTGCGAAACTCCTTAGGTTTCCGACCATATCCGGCATAAAGTGCTTGTTGATCACTTTGTTCGCAACATCTCTTTCGTCTACGGCACGGCATTTCTTTCCGAGGTCCAGCTGGGCCATCATCTTTTCTTTCATGCTGCCGAGCGTAGTGTAGGAGGATTCTTTCGGGCCCTCGGAGATATCGTGGGTATCATGGGTGAAACCCAACGTTTCATACTGATTCGGGGTGCCGATACGGCCGGCTACCAGGTCCATGATGCTTTCGATCTCTTTCGGATCCTTCATATCCATGGCCGCCTGATAGAACTCCAGCGGATATGCCCTGAGGCAGTCAACGTTATGGGCTTCTTTGTCGATCTCGTTAGGATCCAATCTGGTGGTCAGAACGAGAGGACTGTCCATAAGACCTCCGCGTCTGTCAGGAAGGTAAAGTTTGGAGAAGTTCAACAGTCCGTCCAATGCGAGGATGATACAGTCCTCATCGCCGTCGCAATTCCTTCTCTTGGAGGCATGGTAGAAGGGATGTCCGTAACATCCTCTGACCGAACTGTAGCCTATGATCCTGCAGAGGATACATCCGGATGTGTGCGGGGCAAGGCCGAAGGCTATGCTTCCGATGAGGTCGGATGCCTTCTTTGCATTGTAATGCGGCTCCATCCCATAGATGTACTGGAGTTCGTCATCGACGAAATTGGCCACCTGGACCATATATTTTCCGCAGTCCTTGGACGGAATTATGTCCTGCACCTTCAGTTCAACGGTCTGTTCTGGGTCTGTAAGCGGATCCCCGTTCCAATCATGAGTGTAACCGAGTTCATGAGCCTTCTCGATCGAAAGTCCGATCTCTCTCGGTTTGAAGTGTGTCAGAGGGATATCGGTCATATCGTACCTTACGGTCCCGTCTCTGAAGATGGAAATATTGTTCTTCCTTCTGAGGATTCCTTTTTCCAGGGTCTCGGGGGTCTTGGTACGGGAGGTCATCTTGTCCTGGCATCTCAACGCCTCTTTCTTCGGGTTGAACTCGGGAATGTACATGGGTTCGTCATGGGTTTTATCGTATTCCGCCTTGATCTCGAACGCACGTTTGGTGAGGGCGTCGACGGCATCGTCGTATTCCTTCTCGATGTTCAGGTCAACGGTGTTTTCACTGTTATGGGTGGGTTCCGTGTGGCATTTGCATTCTCTGCACCAAACACGGAATGTCTTGTCTCCGCAGACGGGACAACAGCGAAGACCCAGATTCGGGTGCAGGATGTGTTCTTTGTTGAACGGTGCATCGATCTTCCTGGTGTTTTCGAACGCTTTCCTGGCGGCAGACGTGTCCTTGATACCTTTGTGCGTTTCGTCTTCAAGCCCGATCAGTACCTGGCAGACGGGGGAACCGGCCCTTTCCTTGGCCTTTTCGGGACGCCCCATCCTGGTGCCTATGCGGGTGAGGACCCTTGCTCTGACCTCGTATCCGGCAACTTCGCTGATGGCTTCCAGGGTGTTTTCCCCTTTCAGTTCTTTGATCTTTTTCAGTTTTCCGCCTTCGATACTAAGACCCAGGCAGTCGACGAGGGGTTCGGAATAAACTGTGTCGACATAGACTAGTCCTTCCCTGACCCTGTGCGTGGCGTTCAGGTCCTCAAGGATCCTCTTGGTATCCGGTTCGTTGGGAAGAACAAGGTGCCCGTCCGAGAACGATCCATTTTTCGCCAAAGCGTCCTGAAGGATGATCGCACGCTCGATTTCGAGTTCGCTCCAGAACAGGTTGAATTTGGGATGGAGTGCGACACCGTACATTTTGGACATTTCTTTCGAACGTTCGTAGGTGGGGGATCTCCAGTCTTCCGGAAGTTCGCCGTTGTTATGCGCTTTGATCTCCTCGCGGTGCCATTCCAAGGCATAACCGCAGGGTACGAGGACATGGTTGTTCTCGCAAAATTCTCCGTAGGGGACAAGGATTTCGCCGTTGTCCGTCACTTCCGCGACACTGCGTTTGATCTCCAGATACTCCTCTTTGGTCTGACAGTATACGAGATCTCCGTTGTTGAGGAGGACCGTAGGTCCTTCGATAGTGTCGACCGGGGTCACGACGCACGCCTTTCCGGGGCGTTCGATCTTGCATTGGGTACCCAGTGCCATGAACTCGTCCATGGCGTACATGCTTGCCGGATTGTATGCAAGCGATGCCAGCCCGGAGGTTCTGGCGCGACCGTACCTGAGTCTGAATGCGCCCTTGGCGCAGGGATGCCCGAAGATAGGACGTCCCGCGACCATGTCACGCAGATATTTCGTGGCCGGTTCGACTTTTTTTACGTGGTCCTTTTTCCCGTCGTCCACGGTCTTATGGCGGTTGAGATATTCCGCGATGAAATCCCATCCGGTGATCTTCAGCTTGTCCACGTGTTTTTTCAGTTTGGATGCTTTGAGACACATACCTTCGGCAATGACCAGGCATGCACCGCCTCTGACACGGTTGGTCTCGATACGTGCCAGATCTCTGAAACCGCCGAGTTCCACCTTTTCGGTGCCTTCTCCGTCGATCATGACCGGACATTTGGAGACGATAAGTTCGATATCGTCGGCTTCCGGCATGAACTGCAGTGCGGCGCATTGCCTGTACAGAGGGATCTCTTCCTGAAGCCTGCCGACTTCTTCTTTGGTGGGTTTGTATTTGTCGATACCCATTTTCTGACGTACGACGTCGCAGATGAGGACGCTCATCGCCTGACCGGTACCGCCTGCGGCACGGATCGGCCCTGCGAACACCAGATCGGCAAAATCGGTCCCGTCGTCGTTTTTCTTAATCCTGGTGCAGGCGATACCTTCCAAAGGAGCGACGAGGACACCTTCGGTGATGATGGCGAGACCGATCCTTACTGCGCGGTCGAGAGTGGCCTCGCGGGTTTCCGCGGGTTTATCGGCGTATTCTTCTGCCACCTTCAATGCGACGAATTCACGGTTGTAGTGGATCGCGGTCAGTCTGCGGATATCCTCCGCCAGGCCCTTTACGTTGTAATCCTTGAGAAGTTCTTCCACACGGGATGCGAGGTCCTCGGCGCGGGGGATCTCGACCTCCGTGGTCGGATCCTAGCCTTTCTTCCTTGCGGCTTCGGCGATCTTGTAAAGCTTCTCTGTTTCGGAGGTGAGTTTAGAGAAATACTCCTTCATCTCCGGACTGACAACAACCTCGGACATTACTCACTCAGCCTCGTCAAGGGGTGCGGCCAACGAGTTCTTTCTGAAGATCTCTCTCAGTTTCGGAAGGAGGTCCTGCTTGAACTCTTCCATGCCTTCGCCGGTCTTGGTGGATATGCGGACGGCATCGCCCTCGGTTTTCATGATGTCGCATTTGCTCTCGACCACGACGATCGGAACATCCCGGAAGTTGGTCCTGATGTTATCCAGAAGTTTATTCTGGACGTCGAGTCCGTATCCGCAGGTTTCGGAAGGGTCGATGATGAATATCATCAGATCGGTCAGATACCTCAGTGCGAGGACGGCCTGTTTCTCGATGTCGTTCCTGTCTTCGAAACTACGGTCGAGCAGACCCGGGGTGTCCACGATCTGGTACTTCCTCCAATCGTCCTCTATGTGGCCGATGGTGATGCCCTTGGTGGTGAACGGATACGGCGCGATCTCCGGTGCCGCGGTGCTGATGTATGTGACGAGACTGCTTTTTCCGACGTTCGGAAATCCCGCCACGACTGCGGTAGGGACCTTCGGATCGATGGTCGGGAGCTCTCTGAATTTGTTCTTGGCATCCTGGAGGAACAGCAGGTCCTTGGAGATCTGCCTGACATATGATCCGAGGCGTCCGTAGAAACCTTTCTTGATCGCTTCGATTCTCGCAGGGTCTTTGGTACGCCTCACTTCCCTCAGGGACTGGTTCTTCAGAAGTTCCGTCCTTCCGGCAGCCCAGTTGAGTGCGCCCAACGCTTTTTTGTATCTGTCGATGCCGATGACGAGATTCACCAGTTCGGGGAAGAAATCATCCTGTTTTTCTAGTCTGGGAAATTTTTGGATGTAGCCGACGAGAGTCGTCTCGACTATGTCGCCCGAAGCCGTGATCCGTGCAAGCGTGGTCTTCTTCTTCGTGTCCAAAGAATCGCTGCCTTTCTTGGAGATTTTGGCGGCCCTGCGGAATGCTTTGTCCATTAGCTCCTCCGATGTGAGGACCGTCGGTATAGATGTGTTCATTCCGGCCATAACTGCTCTATTGTAATCGCGTAATTAATGCTTATGAATGAGGCTCTTCCGAACGGTCGTGCTCTTCCGCCCCTGCCGTTACCGACAGGATTCCGTTCGGGCAGGCATACGGGATCCGGTGTACCATACTTTCATGCAGTCTAACGGGACCGTCTCCTGCGGTCTGGGTCATCGGAAACTCAGGACCCTGCTGCGGTGAACGTCAGGGTCATCAGGTAGTAGTCGTAGATCATGCCCTTCTTCGGATTGAGGGCTTTCGGGATGATCTCGGACGGACAGTTCTTGATCCCGATGCTTGCTTTGACCTCGGGAGTTCCGAGATCGCATCCGAACAGTCCTCCGATCGCCGACAGGTTCACTGCGATATCGACCCCGAGGGTGACCTTCTGATCCGTGGCCGCCGATATCTTCGTCGGGAGTTTGATACCTCCGTAAACGGATATCCCGACGTAGACATCGTCGTACACCACACTGTCGATGTTTATGTTGTACGGGTCGTCGATGTTCAGGAACAGGGCCTCCGCCTTGCCGAGAAGGTACTGGAGAACATCCTTTACGAGTTCGCTTCCCGCCGATACATAGATCTTGAACCCGGATCTGCCTGTCGAGGTAAGGTCCGCGAAATCCACCGACACATAGATCGATCCCTCGACGATGCAGCCGGATATGCGATCGATACCGTCATCGATGGCGTACTTTACGGTCCGGGTGAACAGTTCCTCGAGTGCATCGACCGTGTACACGTGTTTCATTTCGGTCATCGCCTTCACCGCCGCCGTTTTCACGATATCCATGACGAGCTCGGTACCGACCCCGTCCTTGCTGAAGATGCCGCTGTTGTTCGCCGCTCCCGGAGTGCCTTGTGCCAAGGCCCATTTTGTGGAACCGTCGACGATCCTTTGATAGGTTCTTCCGTCGTTGTGGGAGTCGGTGCATTTTTCGGTACGGTCGATTTCTTCTCCGTCCGGGTCTTTGAGGATCAGGTATTCTTTGCTGTTCCCGAGGAAAGTTCCCTGGAATTCTATGACGGTCCTTTCGCCGGGTGCGAGTTTCACCTCCTTGATGATGTGTACCTTCTTTTTCGAGGTGGTGATCGTCCAGTCATTCAGATCGACCTCGGTGCCGGACAGGTTGAGGATCTCCGCCCATTCATGGTCTTTGTCCGTTCCTTCGGGATTCGATTCGAATTCGTTTATAAGAACGCCGGTCTTGATCGGAATGTTGTACTTGAGGGTCAGCCCCGCATCGATATCGAGCTTGGTGCCGGGGATGGGCGAAGGTATGTTGGACAGAACCGTCGAGATCCCGGGGAAATCGGAAAGTTTGATGCCGATCTCACGGTATTGGACCAAAGTGGGGAGGGTCGCATCGATCTTTATGCCCTTCACGGTCCCGGAGAGCGTGACCAGATTTTTGTTGGTGGTCATGGTCGGATCTATGGTGCCGGACAGCTTCCAATCGTCCCCGTCCAGGGAAAACCCGCCGGTGATGTAGGGCGTCTTGCTCTCTTCTCCTTTGGTTTTGACCTTGACGAATGCCCCGATATCGACCCCGCTTGCGGTTCCGCTGAATTCGGCCTTGACGAGGTATTTCGTATACTTTTCAAGGGATTTGAGGTTGAACGTAAAGGTCAGGGTATAGCCCATGTAGGTGAACCCAATGGTCTGACTGACGGCGGATACGTCGACGATCGCCTCGGCCCCTTCCGCGATTCTGACGATGTTCTCGCAGAATACCTCCGTCACGTATTTCGTCATGAACTCCTTCAGCTGTTCCATCGGGCCCATGAGCGTGTTGTAGATCTTCTCGATGATTTCTTCCAGATACTGGTTGATCACCATCAGTGCCTGGGATATCTTGTCCATGAGCTCTTCGGCCATATGCATGATCTTGCGGAGCGGTTCAAGGAGAGGTTCAAGGGCACTGAGAAGCAGTGCGTACAGGTCCTTGGCGACATTGGTGCTGGAAGCGTAATCGACACCCGATAGTCCCCATCCCGACACGACGACTATCTCCGTACTGATATCGACGGTCACGGTGTCGGAGTACGAGGAATCGGAGATGCCCAGGGCAGACATCAGCGTTCCTGCGGATTCTATCCTGTAGGCGAACGTATCCTGCAGCTCCACAGGAATGACGGTAGTGAATGATGCATCACTGTTTTCCGTGAATCCGACCTCGTGCGAACTTTTGCTGCTCGGGCGTCCGACTTTGGCAACGGGGTCGGAATGATCGGTGACCGACAGTTTCTCCGTGAATCTGCTGTCTCCCTGAAGGACGAAAGTATCGGAATCGGGAAGGTCCAGGGAATTGCAATACGGATTGATCTCCATGTATGTTTTGTATTCCTGGCACATCGCGATCGCTACGGAACGGATGTCCGTCGCAAGATCCAATGCGAAGAAGCCCGCACTCAGCATTCCGATGCAGACCTTCTTGACTATGTCGTCGGACGGGCCTTTGACGCTGTTAAGCGCATCGAGTTTCTCCATAAGGGAATCGACGGCCCGGCGGTAATCCGTCGCGGCATCGCGATTCTCTCTCAGTGACAACGATTCCGACAGGATGCGGTTGAGTTCCGAATCTGATCTTTCGAGTCCGTCTTCGGTACGGAAGTCGTTTTTCACATTGGCCCGGATCTGATCGAGAATATAGCCGTTGAAGCTGCCGTCGTTGTAGGTGAATATGCGGTCGCGGTTCGACAGGATGTCGGAATAGATCGCTGCGTAGAACTGATCGGGCAGCTGGTCGTGTTCAAGAGTACCCTTTGTTATGTTTTCGAACGATTCCATGTTTCCCGAAAGGGCGGAAGAAATGGCATTCGTCAAAGTTTCCGAGAAAGTGCCGGAATCACCCATGCGGAGGTCAACGGTACCGAGGCCTTTTCCGTTAGCAATCTTTGCGATGGAGGTGTTGACGACGTTGGAGATCCACTCCCTTACCGAATTGGTGTTGTTGCGATAGTTGCTCTTGAAATTCTTGATGACGTCCGAGCCGTAGAGGTCCACATTCGGATAGTTTACCGTATAATCGACGGATTTTCCGCTTACGCTGTCGACCACGGTGAATCTGTGGGTTTTTCCGCTGTATACGCCGGTGTATGTGTCTCCGATGACCTGTTTGAGATACGGTTCCGCGGAGAAGTTGTTCTTGCCCGTAAGGAAGGATGTCAGAGAGTTCCAGGCATTTTTGACAACGTCGGTGATGGTATCGATTACCTGAAGCGTGACGTTGCCCAGGAAATAGTCGAACCATTTGCCGACGATGTTATCCATTTTGGCATACAGCGCCTGTGCGTATACCGAATTCAGGTCGACGGTGAGCGAACCGCTTTTCAGGATCAGGGTTTTGGCTAGGTCCGTGCTTCCGAAGACCGTTTCGCCGCCGCTGTCTCTGAAATAGAGACATTCGAGGGCCTGGACGGCGTTCCTGTATGCATTTTTCACATCCTGCTCCGTAAGTATCGAGGAAGTGCCCTTGTCCCCGTATTGGGAAAACGCCCCGTATCCGTTTATGACCCTGAACTGCGCCAGGGACGTCAGCTGATACTCCACCATCTGGGTCAGTGCAGAGCCCTCGCCGGATACGGCATTGGAGAAAAGAGATCCCGAGTTGACCGCCAACGGAAGCGCACAGCTGCCGTCGGTCGTAACGTCGATGGTCTTCACGGACGTTCCGACCTCGGATTCGAATTCGACGGTGGCATATCCGACCGCTTTGAGAAAAGACGGCGTGTATCCGTCGATATCAGTTTGGTTTCCGTCGAGTTTCATATTTTCGGTGCGGAGGTCGAGTTCGAAGCCGAGCAGTTTGGCCGTGACGCCGGATGTGTCTCTCGGGAATTGAAAAGTTATCCAGCTTTTCGCCCTTTCGTCGAACTCATTGTTTCTTTTTTGCAGATTTCCGAGATCTGGGTCAGTGCATATCTCATAGATCAGATATCCGATCCCGGACTCGATGAACGATCTTGTGGAGTCGACGGATTCGTCCAGGGTGTCGATCTGTTTCTGGACACCTTCCTCGTCTTTTTGAGTTTCCTTGACACTTGCGGAAACGACACAGTAGGAAGAAGCCACCAGAAGGATAGTGACCGCGACCAATGCGAAAGGCATGTTTCCTCTACGGTCTGTTTTACGTCCTCTATTCATAAGGGGTTGTTTTTTTCCAGCGGTTTAAAAGAACATGCTACAGTTAGCTGTGCACGTACAGACATTTGAAGATGCGTTGTTTCGGAAAGAAGACCTGAATCCCGGAGAGGCCCGGGTCCTGCCGGGAAGACCGTCGCCGCGAGATATCCAGTCGGGCGCCCTCAGATTCGCGAAGAGAATGTTATCTAGTTATACTATTGAAAAAGTTGTATTATATAGGGTCAGGTTTTGTTCCTAGATATGTGCGCAACGGTTAAAACCTACTCTGCGGCAACAGGTCTTCCCAAAAAGACCATATCTTTGTGCCCGGAGTGTAGTAAGGCAATCGAGGCAACCATTTTCGAAAAAGATGGGAAGGTGTTCATGGAGAAAACCTGCCCCGAGCATGGGACCACCACCGATATCTACTGGTCCGACGTGAAGAAATACCTTGAGGCAGAACAGTTTGCCAAGGATGGTACCGGGCTTCGGAACTCCTTCGACAAAAGTCTCAAGGAGGGAGAGAACGTCAACGTCGTCATCGACGGGCATAGGATAGATATGCTCTCCCCTACGGCTCTCGCCAACATCGATCTCACCAACAGATGCAACATGAAATGCCCGATCTGTTTTGCAAACGCAATGGACTGCGGATATGTTTACGAGCCCGATTTCGAGGCGGTTTGTAAAATGCTCGACTGTCTTCGTGCCGAGGAACCGATCAAATGTACCGCGGTGCAGTTCTCCGGAGGAGAACCCACCATCTATCCCAAACTGGTGGAGGTCATCGCCGCCGCCAAGGAAAGGAAATTCGCCCAGGTCCAGATCGCAACCAACGGTATCGTGTTCGCCAAGGATTACGAGAAGCTCAAGCAGTGTGCCGCGGCAGGACTCAACACCATCTATCTTCAGTTCGACGGACTCAACGACGATGTCTATATGAGGTCCAGGGGACGTAAGATGATGGCCGTCAAAGAAGGCGTCATTGACAACTGCAGGAAGCTTTACGAGGAGACCGGCCACTGCCCGTCCATCGTTCTCGTTGTCACTACGGTAATGGGTCTCAATAACGATGCCATCGGAGACATTCTCAAATACGCTATCAAGAACAGGGACGTCGTCAGAGGGGTCAATTACCAGCCCGTCTCCTTCACCGGAAGGGTCTCCCACGAAGAGGTCTCCGAAGGAAGGATCACGCTCACCGATGTCGCCCGCAGCGTCTGCGAAGAGACCGGTTATACGAAGATGGAGAACTGGTACCCCGTACCCGTGGTCTCCGGAATTTCCAATTATGCGTCCATCATTCTCGGTTCGAACAAGATCACCTT
This sequence comes from Acutalibacteraceae bacterium, assembly GCA_963646785.1. Lineage (GTDB taxonomy): Archaea > Thermoplasmatota > Thermoplasmata > Methanomassiliicoccales > Methanomethylophilaceae > Methanomethylophilus. The sequence continues at coordinate 22,328 of CAVIXW010000001.1, read as the reverse complement.
CCCCACCCACCCCCACTGCGGTTTGGCGACGTATCTCTTCATTTCCGAGGACGGCAG
>CAVIXW010000001.1:0-22261 GCA_963646785.1 Acutalibacteraceae bacterium | reverse complement strand
CGGCAGCAAGATCCTCCCCATGCCCGAGTTCATGAAAGTCGAAGAATTCGTCAAGGGACTCGACGAGATCTCCGTTTCGGCCGAGAAAGCCAGGTTCAAAAAGCTGACCGCGATCAAGGTCGAGAAGCTTTTGAAGAAATGTCTCATCGAGGAGAAGATGCCCGAGGGACTCTCGAAGAAGCACCTTATCGGAACTCTGCTGGGTATTATGAGCAAGAAATCCAAGAAGACCCTTGCCGGGTTCTCCTGGGGCATGATGTATGTCGGTGCAATGCACTTCCAGGATAACTTCAACTATGACTTCGAGAGGGTCAAACGCTGTTCCATCCACTACGTCACTCCCGACTGCAAGATCATTCCGTTCTGTGCATACAACAGCGGTGTCGAATTGCGTCAGGAGACCGAAAAGAAGTTCTCCATATCCCTGCAGGAATGGAAAGAGAAGAATCAAGCCGAATACGAGCAAACCGTCGGTGAGATAAAGAAGAACTACCCCATAGTTCCCAAGGAAGAGGAAGCGCCGGAGGAGAAGTAAATGATAGTGAATGAGTCGAGGTGCCTGCACTGCGGAGGATGCGTCGGATCCTGTCCGCAAAATGCTATTTTCTTGAACGACTTCGTATTGAAATTCGACAATGCGAAATGTACCAGATGCGGCATCTGCGTAGGTCTGTGTCCTGTCGTCGCACTTGCTTTGGAGGCCAAACAATGAGCACGCCAACGATCCCCCTCAACCCTGACTTTACCAAAGGCGTGAAGTACGAAACCGTCAACGGCGTCAGAAGGATAAAGACCGAGATCCTCATCGTCGGAGGAGGTCCCGCCGGAGGAATGGCCGCCAAATGGTGTGCCATGGGCGGTCTCGACACCCTTCTCATCGAGAAGAAGGCCGAGATTGGAGCACCCCTCAGGTGTGCGGAAGGTGTATCCAAATCCTGGCTCGAAGAGGTCGGCATCACTCCCGATCCTACCTGGATCCGCGGAGATATGAAAGGAGCCATCCTCAAATCCCCCGACAGGACCACGTTCCAGCTTGACGAGTCCAAAGCCGGTGCGGAGGTAGGTTACGTTCTCGAGAGGCACCTGTTCGACAAGGCGATTGTCCGTGACGGTATCGCGGCCGGTGCAAAGGTCCTTATGAGGACATCCGCCACGGATGTCATCCGTGACGAGAAGGGGAAGCTTATCGGAGTCAAAGCGATCCAGTACGGAGAGCCCCTCGAGATCTACTGCGACTGTATCGTTGCCGCAGACGGATATGAATCCCAGGTGGGAAGGTGGGCCGGTATCGACACCAAGCTCAAGCTCAACGATATCGATTCCTGTATCCAGTACAGGATGGTCAACGCCGACGTTCTTCCAGATTACTGCGAATTCATCATCGGTTCCGAAGCTCCCGGAGGATACATCTGGATCTTCCCCAAGGGCAACGGTGTCGCCAATGTCGGTATCGGAGTTATCGGTACCGAAGCCAAGAAGAAACCGGGACTTGCCAAATAGTGTCTCGACGAATTCATCGCCAAGGACCCCAGGTTCGCCAAATCATCGGCGGTCGAGGTCATGGGAGGATTCGTTTCCACATGCCCGGGTCTCGAGGACGGTGCCATTGCCGACAACATCCTGCTGATCGGCGATGCCGCAAGGATCATCGACCCCATCACCGGCGGAGGTATCTGCCACGCATGCCGTACCGGTATGTATGCGGGTAAGGTTCTTACCGAATGCAAAAAGAACGGCGGAGATTATTCCAAGAATGCGCTCAAGCCCTACGAGAAGATGTGGCGCGACAGGATGGAGGACAAGCTCTACCGCAACTGGTTTGCCAAGGAACGTCTTGCAACCCTCGATGATGAGACCATCAACAATCTGATGAAGCTCATCTCTACCGCAGACATCAAGAATGTCACTGTCTACAACCTTCTGAAGGCCATCAAGGAGAAATTCCCCAAGGTGGTCGAAGGATTCGAGGACCTTATCTGAAACTTCAAAGGGCCTTCGGGCCCTATTTTTTTTGTCCGATACGCGTTCGGTAATAGCGATCTTTGACGGTTTCGAACGTCATTCGCGGACGATCTCGGTTGTGACGCCGGGAACTCCCGTGGTCACGATGTACGGCGTACCGCCGTGCAATTCGATAGCTCTGGCGACCTTTTCAGGTTTATCCGTGAGAGCAACCATACAGCCGCCGCCTCCGGAACCCGTAAGTTTGGCACCGTACGAATACGGGAGTGACGATTCGACGAGTTTGTTGAGCTGGGGGCAGGAAACACCCAGTATGGAGAGGTATTTGTGGTTCTTGACCATAAGTCTTCCGAGTTCTTCCCGATCGTTATGTTTGATGGCGTTCATGCCGTCAAGAGTGATGTTTGCAATGTCGTCGATGATCTCTTTTGCAAACGTATTGGATTCCTTGTATCTGCGGACTTTTTCTATAAGCGGCCCGGTAGGGGCCTTGATGCCCGTGTTTCCGATCACGAAGGTCATCTCGGGAACCTGTACTTTCGAAATATCCCATTGATGCGTTTCTTTCTTCACCGTCCAAAGGAAATCTTCCTGCCTGTACGGAACATTGAGGGCAATCCCGCCTCCGTGGGTGGAAGCCGACGTGTCCATCGGGCTTCCCCTTCCCTGTGCAAAGTACTCCGCCTCATAAGCTTCGCGGGCCACGGTCTCCTTATCATCCGGAAGGTTCTTGAGAGTGCGGAGAGCGGCACTGTATGCCGCCGACAGAGCGGCGGAAGAGCCCAGCCCCGAACCGGAAGGCACACGTTCGCCGATCGTGATCGATATCGGCGTATTGCCGTGTGTTTTCGAGAGAAATTTCATGTGAGGGCTCATGTTCGAATTATTGGCCGGAACTCCGTTCACCGTGAATCTGGATGAAAATTCCGCGGTCATTTCGAAACGGATGTTCATCGCCAATGCGATGGCGGGTTTTCCGTACACCACCGCATGTTCGCCCATAATGACAAATTTACCGGGAGCAGACGATTTTACTATCATTCTAATCCGTACTTTCTGAGGGTTTCTTTGATCGCATCGCGGGGATTTCTCATGTCAAGCAGGGGTTGGGAAATATCCCACCACGCATCTTCGGCATCGGAAAGGGCCCGAACGTACTCTTCATCGTTCTGGAATTTATCGCGGTCGATGGCTCTGAGAGCTTTCTGCTGTTCGCTGAGAAGGTCCACCTTGTACTTGAGGTTCGTAAGTGCCAGACCTATGAAAATGTCAAGACTCGACATGACCTCCGGTGCAATTCCGGGTTCCTGCGAATCGCCGAGCATATCGAGGATCCCGCCGCAGGTGAGCTTGAAGATCATCTGCATCTTGGCTTCTTCGGACGGAAGATTCATTTCTTTGATCTTGGTGATCAGGTTGTGGTACCACAGATCGGTAAGGGCGCTGACCCTCATGGGGTTCCTGCCGTAGACATACTCGAACGCCTCTTCCTCCTCGCTTTTCTGTTCTTCGTTGTCACCGAACAATGCGGCATTGGGATCGAAATCCTCCTCGCTCATATTCTACCCTCTTTGACTTTCTTTACGACATCAGCCAGAATATCCATCCCTTTTTCTATTTTCTCTTCGCTGGCGGCGTAGGAGAAACGCAGGTGTCCTTCCCCGTAGGTTCCGAATGCAGAACCGGGGGTGCAGATCAGGCCGTGGCGGATGAGTTGCTCGGCAAGAGCCTGCGAGCTGATATCCATGTCATAGGAGGGGAATGCATAGAATGCGCCTTTCGGGGGGACGAGTTCCATTCCGTCTATCTCGTTGATCCTTCTGGTGATAAGGTCGCGTCTGGCACGGTAGACCTTTCTCGCGTTTGCGATATACGGATCGATACCCGGCAGTGCCCCGAGTACTCCGTACATGGAGGGCATATTGGGACTGGCACATACGTGATACTGCATTTTGACGAGAGAATCCATGATTTCCTTTTCCGCGAATGCGAATCCGAGACGCCATCCGGTGACCGCCATCATTTTGGAAAATCCGCCGACGACGATCGAACGGTCAAGGTAGGGAAGGAACGAAGAATGCACCCCTTCGTACACGAACGATTCGTAAACTTCGTCGGAAAGGATCATTATTCCCGCGTCTTCCGCAATGTCTGCCAGCGCATCACGGTTTTCTTCGGTAAGTACGCCTCCCGTGGGATTGGCGGGGTTGTTCACGATGACGATCTTCGTCTTGGGGGTGATGAGGGATTTGATATGTTCGAGGTCCGGTTGAAAATCGCCTTCGGTGAGTCTGTACTCTACGGGATTTCCGCCGGCCAGTTTTACGTGGGGGCCGTAGATGACAAATCCCGGACTCGGGATGAGAACCTCATCGCCTGGGTCTATGAATCCCTGTGTGACCTCCAGGAGTGCGGTGGAGCCGCTGGGGGTAACGATGACGTTGTCTCCCGCGATAGAGGAAGAATATCTCGAGAACCTGTCTGCGATCGCAGACCTGAGTTCGGGAAGACCTGCCGTGGCGGAGTATTTGTTCTTTCCTTCATCCGCGGCATTCTGCATTGCTTTGATGGCCTCTGCGGGGGGGTCCAGGTCCGGTTCGCCCAGGCCGAGGTTGATCGAGTCTGGTTTGGCAAGATCGAACATCTTTCTTATCCCAGACATAGGGATGTTCTGAAGTCTGTCCGACACTTTCATGCCTTTATACATACCCCTGCATAGGGCTGTTACATTATATTCTTTGGTCAGTTGTTCCCGGTGCGACTTGCTCAATTTTTATAGGGCATGGCGGATATAGGTAGTTATGAGATTAACGACCGGTGTCGCTGCGACATTATCCATCCTAGGGGGAATCATTCTTTCGTTGGTCGGTATGCTCTCCAATACTGGGCTGGTAAAACTCCATCTTCCGACCCTGATAATGTACATCGGATATCTTCTTCTGATCGGCGGAATGATCGTTCTGTACGCTGTCGAGAAATATGGTTTCGGAGAGATCTCGCTCGAACCCGAACCGTACTACGAAGACGACGTACCCGATCAGACCGTCACCGTCACTTCGGAACCCGAACCGGTCGAGGAAAAGGAGGAACGAGTCCGTTGAACGGGACCAAGCACCTTTCTGCCGAAATGCTGTATTATATGTTCGAATCCGCCAATATGCACCGGTGGAACGACCATTACCGTACGATCGATCTTACCGAGATCGACAAACAGGCTCATAAGGCGGCCATTGCCTGGTTCCTTGGAAAATGCGAGGAACTTCACGGTAAAACCGTTAACTGGCACATCCTCATCGAGCATTCTATCTTCGCCTTCATACACCGTATCGCCATCACCGATCTGAAACCCCCCGTATATTACGAACTGATCAAAAAGGATGAGAATCGCAGAGCGATCAACGGTTATGCCTACGAGCAGTTCGTCGCAAGGGTTCCTTCGATGGATACTGGATTTCTGGCAAGATTCAGGGAATATATCGACAAGGGAAGCGACCTGCTTGAGGACCGTATCCTCAGTGCCGCCCATTACCTTGCCACCCGTTACGAGTTCGATCTCATCGAGGATGTCAACCGTTCCGTCATCGATATCCAGGAGACCAAAAACGAGATCCGGGAGCAGCTCGAGAGCTATAGAAAGTACGATCTTGCTGGACTCACGCTTCCTGCGGAAGAGGACGTGAAGTTGCAGGATTTTATCAAACTGGTCGGTCAGCTGAGGTGTCAGCAAAGGTGGGCAAGGATCCCCCGCGAACCGAAAACCACCGTATTGGGCCATTGCGTTTTCGTCGCCAACAGCGTTTACTTCAACGATCTAGATCAAGGCGTCACCGACGATCGCAGGATCTACAACGATTACTACAGCGGATTATTCCACGACCTGCCCGAGGTTCTGACGAAGGACGTCATAACTCCCGTGAAATCGAGTTCCAAGGATATCACCGAGAGTCTCGGCGACATCGAGATAATGATGTTCAACAAGAAGGTGCTTCCGTTGATGCTTGACGGGCACTGGGTAAGCGAACTAGGGACCATGGCCCTGCGTCCGTTCGAAGCCGTGAAAGGATTCGACCGCGATTACGACGCAATCAAGGCATGCGATATGCTCGCTGCCTGGATCGAGGCATACGTTTCCATTCAGTACGGAGTATCTTCGAAAATGCTTCGCGACGCGAAGGTTCAGACCGGATACTCCCTCATGACCGATCCGCGCGGTGCAAAAATCGAAGTGTCCAAGATCCTTTCGGATTTCGAAAAAATGTCGATCTGATCTGTGTAGTTACGGATCCGTCAGATTATTCGGAATTGTTTTTAAAACCGCCGGGGCGAACCCGGCGGCAATATGTTTCAGAAGGACTTCTTTTTCTCGGGCGGAACGATCTTTTCCTGACCGCCCATGTACGGCCGGAGGACTTCGGGGATGGTGACGCTGCCGTCAGCGTTCTGATAGTTCTCCAATATGGCGACCATGGTCCTGGGAAGAGCCATTCCCGATCCGTTCAGGGTGTGGACGAATTCGCTCTTCAGGTGGGGTTCGGGACGGTACTTGATCCTCGCACGTCTTGCCTGGAAGTCGAGGAAGTTGGAACAGGACGATGCTTCGAGCCACCTGTCGTGCGCGGGAGCGTACAGCTCGATGTCATAACATTTTGCACAAGAGAAACTCTGATCCCCTGTGCACAGCAGAAGAACGTGATACGGAAGGCCGAGTGCCTTCACGATCTCTTCGGCATCGCCCCTGAGTTCTTCGAGAGCCTGCCATGAGGTGGAGGGTTCAACGAATCTTACCATCTCGACCTTGTTGAATTCGTGCACTCTGATGATACCGTTGGTGTCGGCATGTTTTCCGACCTCTCTCCTGAACGAGGGCAGGTATGCGGTGAGCTTGAGCGGGAGGTCTTCCTTGGTGAGGATCTCGTCCTGCAGGAGGTTGGTGACCGGGACCTCGGCGGTCGGGTTGAGCCACATGTCGTCCCTTTCGAGCATGTACATGTCGTCTTTGAGGTTGGGGTACTGTCCGGTGCCGGTGACGGCCGCGGTGTTCACGACGACGGGCGGGAAGACCTCGGTGTAGCCCTGTTTCCTGTGCATGTCGAGGAAGAACGAGATCAATGCCCTCTCGAGCCTGGCACCGTCTCCTTTCAGACAGTAGAATCCGGACCCGGCGACCTTGACCGCTCTGTCGAAATCGACGATGTTCAGGTCGAGCATGAGCTGGGAGTGGTCCTTGGGCGTGAAATCGAACTTTCTGTGTTCTCCCCATTCGTACACGACGACATTTTCGGTATCGTCTTTGCCGAGAGGAACGTCCGTGGCGGGGATATTGGGGATGTTGAGGACGCAGTCGTTGCGGATCTCTTCGAGCCTTGTCATCTCCTCGTCGTTCGCTTTGATCCTGTCTCCGACCTCGCGCATTTCCGCGATTTTCTTGTTCTTTTCTTCGCCGTTGGGAAGTTTGGAGATCTCCTGGGACACGGCGTTGCGAGTTTTCCTCAGCTGGTTGTTCTCGCTGGTGAGTTTCCTCCAGGTGGAATCGGCCTCGAGGAATCTGTCGAGGATGGCGGTGTCTTTGTTCCTGTGAACAAGCATTTCCCGGATCATGTCCGGGTTCGATCTGATCACTTCAATATCGAGCATTAATCTCACTTCAATTATCGGATTTTTTCTGGCACTGTGAGTCCCAGGTTCTTTTATCGGTAAGGATTATCACTCCTCCGCGCACATCGACTGCCACGGAGTCGGTGGCCCCTGAGATCTGCGTGGCGACATCCTTCGTCTCGCTTTCGGCATTGTTCAGGACCCTGATCTTGATGATCCTTCTTTTCTTCAGTTGGAGGACAACCTCGTCGAGGAGTTTCTGATCGATGCCGTCCTTTCCTACGTGGACGGTGGGCTCTATGGATAGGGCGCGCCTCATGATTTCCTTTTTCGCTTGACTTGCGGTCATTTTCTTTGCTCCTTCAGGTAAGGCATACGCCAGACGTTTCCGCATACGCAGGAGGAGGATATCTTCCCTCCTGTCAGACGTACTCTGCAGGTGGTCCCGGGGACGGACGGCAGAAAACATTTCTTGCAGTATCTGAATCCGTCGGGCATCTGAGTCTGTGCCTTTCCGCATATGGCCCTGGCGATCTGGATATAGCGTCTTGCCCGGTCGTTTCTGCCTTCTCTGACCGCTTCCAGAGAAAGTCCCGTCAGGACGGAGATGCGCTGATCGCCGAGTTTGCGGACCTCTCTGTGTGACATACGTTTGGCCATAGTGATTGGTCTGACTACCTAATGTCTGATATAAAGGTTCTTTTACAGAATGTCCCGGAATCGGTCCGGTAATCTGTCTGCGGATCAAAAAAATCGGGGGCCGGGGGCCCCCTGGGTATGCTGTCAGGAAGATATCTGTTCGACAGGGGTCTGAGGTTTGTTTTTTCTCAGACCGAATCCGATGAAGACAAGTACTGCCATGATCAACGCGATAACGGCGAAGTATGCGAACATACGGGGGTACGAATCTCCGGCGAAACTGAACATGGGTATGGTGATGAGCGATACCGCAAACTGTCCCAAATTGAGGAAAACAGCATAGATCCCGAGCATTTTTCCACGGTTCTGGGTGTTGGATGCCTCTACGATGGAATTGACAACCGACGGGACGATCAGACCGACGGCGAATCCGGACACCACCAGCGTTACGACGCAGACGGGCACGGTCTCCGCGACGGCGAACGGGAGCACAAGGGCCGCCGCCAGAAGGACGAATGCGACAGATATGAGCTGCATCGAGGTGAACATATGGGATGCGGTCTTGTGAACACAGGAGAATATCGCATTTCCGATGCCGTGGAAACCGAGGAACAATCCCATCATGGTGGCGGATACGCCGAGGCAGGTTTCCATGTAACCCGGCATTTTGGTGGGCACAACGAAGATGATCACCATGCCGATGAAGATGCATATATAACACGCCGTTATGGTCTTCATATTGGTGCTGCCGGTACTGATTTCACGGGCCTCCGTGGCCGTTGTCGCCGCAGGCTCCCTGATGAATATCAGCACGAGTATCAGAATAGGTACCGCGATCAGGTAAACCAGGAACGGGGCGTTCCAGGAGATGTCGGCGAGGGAACCGCCGAGAAGTTCGAGGATAAAAACACCTATTCCCATTGCCGCAGACTGAAGACCCAGCATCCTGACCCTCGTGGGTCCGAAGTAATAACTCCCGATCAGAGACGTTACCGTGCACACGATCCCGGCAAGTCCGAATCCCAGGATGAAACGGCATACGAGGATGAGATAGATATTATCCAGGAAGTACGGGAAGATTCCCGAAATGAGGAAGATCAGGAGGGATGCGATAAGTGTGCGCATCTTTCCGAATTTATCCGACACGATCCCCATGAGAAATCCTACGATGGCGACTGCCAGGTGCGGAAGAGTGATTACGAATGAAGTGAGTTGTGCCTGTTCTGCGAAATGAGCCTCGATACCCGGGAGTCCGGGGGTGACGGCCGCGCCACCCATTAGTATGAGCATCGAGCTGGTCAGCAGGGCAACCATCACTCCGGGGTGTACCTTGTCGACCTCAACTGTTTTGGACATAACTTGGCCCTACATATGCGAGGTATTTATCTATTTCCAGACCTGTTTGCAGGATTACTGTTTGGATTGATTTCTAATATTCAAACGGAAACAAAATCGGTCTGATATTGAGCCGTTCTCTCAGCGGGTTTTCGATGTTTTCGGTTTCGGTTCGGCAGTCCGCCCTATTAATAATAAGAGAAACGGATTCGGCAAAGGGTTATATAGCGTTTGGAGTTTGGGTGGTCTATTAGTTAAATTAAGGTGGCATCTATGGTAAGAAAGCCAGCATCAATGTACAGAAGGATCACGGGGATGGCCTACACCCGCCGTGAGTATATGGGAGGAGTTCCCCCCGTCAGGATCAGCCAGTTCGAAATGGGAAACGTTCAGAAAGAAGCAGAGTTCCCCGTTGTTTTCACCCTCAAAGTGAAAAACCGTGTCCAGGTCAGGCACACCGCCATCGAATCGGGACGTATCGCCGCAAACAGGGTTCTCTCCAAACTCCCCATCGACACCTACCACTTCAAGGTCAGGGCTTACCCCCACGTCGTCCTCAGGGAAAACAAACTCGCAACCGGAGCAGGAGCGGACCGTGTGTCCAGCGGAATGCGCCGTGCATTCGGAAAGACTGTCGGAACCGCTGCAAGGCTTGAGTGCAACCAGGCAATCTACACTGTTTACACCACCTCCAACAATGCGGCCGCGGTCAAAGATGCTCTCTGGAGAGCATCCATGAAGCTTCCCTCTCCCTGTTACGTCGACATCGAGAAGGGACAGGAACTCGTCCACTGATGCTTTTCGATCTTCAAATCGACACCATTGAGAGCTGGATCCGCGACAGAGGGTTTCACTCTGTCGCTCTCCAGCTTCCGGAAGGATTAAAGATTCGGGCCCTTGAGATTTCGGATAGGATCTCAGAGGATCTCGGAATTGATGTTTTTATTTTGGGATACCCCTGTTACGGGGCCTGCGATCTTTTCACAGGATACAGAAACTTCGCCGAAGCTCTGGTTCATTTCGGTCATTCGCCCATACCAAATCTTCCGCAGGACGATAACGTTCTCTACATCGAAGCAAGGGCTGATGTGGAGATCGACGATTCTTTGAAAGCCCACCTGGACGAGATCCCTCGGAAAGTGGGTCTTCTGGCATCCGTACAGTATGTCCATCTGCTGCCCAAAACGAAGTCTTTGCTCGAATCTGCCGGAAAGACCGTGTTCATCGGCAAGGGCGATGCGCGTATATGCTATCCCGGGCAGGTCCTCGGGTGTAACTGCTCTGCGGCTTTGGCGGTAGAAAGCGATGTCGACGGATATCTGTTCATCGGGGAAGGGGATTTTCACCCATTGGCAGCGGCCTTCGGAGCTCATGGAAAACTGTTGGTCCTCAACCCGATCACCGGGGAACTTCGCAGTCTCGATGACAAAAAAGACCGCATGCTCCGCAGACGTTTCGCGACCATCTGCGCTTCGCAGGACGCGCAGAAGTTTTTGGTGATCATCTGCGGGAAGATCGGACAGTGCCGCATCGAGGCCGCCGAGTCCATAACTCAAAAATTGAGGGCCGCCGGAAAGACAGTCTATAGCTTGGTCACCGACGAGATCAATCCCGCGGCGCTGATTCCCTATCGCGTAGATGCGTATGTCAATACCGCATGCCCGCGTATCGTGATAGACGATTCCGTACGCTACGATCACCCTATGCTCACGATTCCGGAAGCAGAGATCGTTCTGGGCCTCCGCACATGGGAAGATTATGTTTTTGATTCGATATGAACCAAAACTATGTTCTCTCACTAATTCTATATACTTTTCATTGGATTGTCTGGGTATGTTAAAGGCCGAGAATCACTTGGGGGACGAATTCCCGAATGTAAAAGTAGGGGTCGGCTGCGCCCCCGATTCTAAATTCGTGGAGACAAGCGTTCGTACGTTGAACAATCCCAACGTGATCATTTACCGCGACCCGCAGAAGCTTGCGGACGATCTTGCGTCCGGCGTGATAGATGCGGCCATTCGCGGCGACATGTCTTCTTCGAAGCTGCTTCCGCTTATCAGGAAAGCTCTTGGTTTGAACCAGCTCCAGCGTGCCGTACTCATGGGGTACCGGGGAAAGGTGATCTGCGTGGCCCCCGTCGGGATCGACGAGGGGTGGACCGTCGAGGACAGGGTGGTCATGGCGGAGGGTTCCGAAGAGCTCATGAAGAAACTCGGATGCACGGAGGTCCGTATCGCTGTCATGTCCGGCGGCAGGAACGATGACGTGGGGCGTAACGAATATGTCGACACGACCCTGAACCAGGCCCGGGAAGCGGTCATCCGCCTCAACCGTGACGGATCGGAGTCCTACGATACGGAGATCCTCATCGAAAAAGCGGTTGAAGAGGCCGACGTCATCATCGCTCCGAACGGCATTGTCGGGAATATCATCTTCAGGACCATGCACTTCCTCGGGGACTGTCCTGCGTACGGGGCGCCGATCCTCAATACGGACAAGGTGTTCATCGATACTTCCCGCGAAAAGACGGACTACAGCGATGCCATCATTCTTGCGATGAAACTGGCGGAGATGAAGAAATGAGCACCCTGGAGATCGACGGCGAGCATGCCGGGATAAAATATTCGGCATGTCATTTCATACCGAATCACGAGAAATGTTCCAGGCTGCACGGACACAGCTATGTCCTGAGACTCCGTCTCGATGGAGACATCGATGAGGAAACCGGAATGATAATGGATTTTGTCATTCTGAAGAAGATGCTGAAGCAGATGATGAACGAGATGGACCATATGGTCCTGCTTCCCGCCAGGTCGAAGATCGTGCACATAGAGGATAAGGACGGATACATCCACGTCGAATGCAACGGGAAGAAATACCTGTTCCCTAAGATGGACGTCGTTCTTCTGGATGTCCCCACCACGACCGCGGAGGAGATGACCAAGATGATGACCCAGCGTATGGTCAAAGAGGTAAAGTTCCCCTCCAACGTAAGGTCTGTCTCCATCGGACTCGACGAGGAACGCGGTCAGACCGCATGGTATACCGAGGTGTTGCTTTGAAAACGAAAGCGGTCGTTCTCCTTTCCGGGGGATTGGATTCCACCACGACACTCGCACAGGCCCTCGCCGACGGTTGCGACGTCACCGCGATCAGTTTCAGATACGGCCAAAGACATTCGAAAGAGCTCGTTTCCGCAGAGAACGTCTGCAGACACTACAATGTGAACCACGTCGTTATCGACCTCAACCTGAGTTCTTTCCGCTCGGCACTCACCCGTCCGGACATCGATGTGCCCGTCGACAGAGAAGGAGATCTTTCCAAGGAGATCCCCATCACGTACGTGCCGGCAAGGAATATCGTATTCCTCAGTATCGCCGCCGGACTCTGCGAATCAGTGGATGCGGACAGAATCTATATCGGAGCCAACGTGGTCGACTATTCCGGATATCCGGACTGCCGTCCCGAATTTTTCGAAGCGTACGAGAACATGCTGTCCAAAGGGACCAAGGCCGGTGTCGAGGGACATCCGATCAAGATCATGACCCCGATCCTGCACAGTTCCAAAGCGGATATCGTCCGCCTCGGTAAGAAACTGGGCGCCCCCCTGGAATTGACCTGGTCCTGTTACAACGGCGGAGAGAAGGCATGCGGACATTGCGATTCCTGCCGTCTGAGACTCGAAGGATTCAAAGAAGCGGGATATAGGGACGAGATCCCTTACGCAGACGGTGTCCGGCAGTGAAGATCGTCGAGAGTTTTCTGTCGCTTCAGGGCGAGGGATTGATGATCGGGCGTCTGACATATTTTATCAGATCCGCAGGTTGCAATCTGCGCTGTTCCTGGTGCGATACGAAATTCTCGCTCGGTTACGATCAGGGTGAGGAAAAGAGCATTGACGAGATCATTTCCTCGGTTGGTGATGTGAAAAACGTCTGTTTCACCGGCGGGGAACCGCTCGAACAGCCTGATGCCGTCACACTTCTGAATGCCTTGGTCGAAGCAGGCAAAACAGTGGTGCTGGAAACCAACGGTTCGAAAGATATCTCCATTGTGCCAGACAGTGAAAATATCATCATCAGCATGGATATAAAATGCCCCTCCTCGGGCATGCAGAGCAAAATGATCTTCTCAAATCTGAAGCTGCTTCGGAGAAAGGATCAGCTGAAATTCGTTATTGCGGACAGGTCGGATCTGGAATATGCCGAATGCATATTGTCCGAATACGATCCCGACACGAACATCATATTCAGTCCGGTCGGAGGCGTGGGCTTGGAAGAGCTCGCCCAAGAGGTCGTGTCCCAGAAACTGGATGTCAGGGTCCTGCCCCAGCTCCACAAGATCATCTGGAGAGACAGGCAGGGCGTCTGACCGGTTCATTCCTTTCCTTCGAAGTTCTTCTCGAGTTCGATGCGTCTTTTGAGATCGTCGAGATTTTCCTCGACGGTTCCGTCCGCGTCGTATATCACACGGATCCCGGCGTTCTGAAGAATTTCGAGACCATGGGTTCCGATGCCGCCCACGATGCAGGCATCGACACCCAATCCTACAATGGATTTGGCCACTTTGTATCCTGCGCCGTCCGACTCGGCATACTCGTTCCTGACCACCGTGTAGTCATAAGAATCCATATCGACGATCAAGAAGAACGGGGAGTGGCCGAAATCTTCACCGATTAGGGCATCGAGGGAATCCCCCTCGGAGATCACTCCGACCTTCATTTGGTCTCTTCCTTTTTCTGGGATTGGAGATACGCCTGATCGTTCTCGATGATGTCGACGATCTTCTTGACGATGCCGTTGAATGCTTTCGCGGAAGCACTTTCAGGTTCCGCGATGACGATGGGCATTCCCTTATCGCCGGACACGACGACCCCGGGCTCTATCGGAACACGGCCCAGGAACTTTATTCCGAGATGGTTCGCGGCATCCTCCCCTCCTCCGGATTTGAAGATGTCAGTGACCTCGCCGCAATGGGGGCAAACGAATCCGCTCATATTCTCGACAAGGCCGATGATGGGGATCTTGGCAAGCGCGGAGAACGTAACGCTCTTTTTCGCATCGAGGAGGGATACTTCCTGAGGGGTGGTGACTATGATGGTACCGTCGGCTTTGGGGATCAGTTGGATGATGGAAAGTGCCTCGTCGCCGGTTCCCGGAGGCATATCGATGATAAGGTAGTCGAGCGGGCCCCAGTTGACATCTTCGATGAACTGCTGAACCGCACTGGACCTGACGGGACCCCTCCACATGATGGCGGAATCCTTGCTGGGAAGCAGGAATGCCATGGACATGACCTTAAGGGACGGGGGCACATCGACGGGGACCAGGAGGCTGTTGTCGTCGACGACGAGTTTCTCGTCCTCGACATGGAACATCTTGGGGATGTTGGGTCCGGTGATGTCTAGGTCCATGATACCGGTCAGATAACCCTGCATCGACAGCGCCTCTGCCAGGTTCGAGGATACTGTGCTCTTACCGACACCTCCTTTGCCGGAGATGACAATGATCACGTGTTTAATGTTTTCAAGAGTGTGCAGACGTTTCGTCTCGGATTCCAGGTCTTCGCCGGTGAACATGGGTTTGCTCATTCAATCACTTTTAAGACCTGTATATGCGGAGGCTTGTTAAATGGTTGTGTTGGTTAGGGTTATCTAATACTCGGTCGATGCACGGTTATGCCTATAGGAGACCCGCACGGAGGGAATTTCACATACACCGACGAAGGATTGCCGGAGAACATATTCATGGTCAGCGTTCCTTCGAAGGATCCGTCGAAAGCCGTTCCGTTCTACAGGGATGTCCTGAAGATGGAGGTTCTGTATTCCGGGTCCGACGAGGCGGTCGTACGCAGGGACCACGCGACGATCCGTCTTTTTCGTTCCGAGAACTGCGGTGTGGACACCGGGATATTCATAGGTTTGAACGAACCGTACGATTTTCATCGCAGGATGATCGACGAAGGCGTAAAGTTCAAGATGGATCCGAAGAGGCTTCCGATGGGGGTGGCGACCTCGTTTTTCGACACGGACGGAAATATACTATATGTGATCGAGACCGGCGCCGTGCCCTGTCAAGAGAAAAATTGTAAACCGACAGCTGCCGGGGATCCGGGTCTGCGAAGCATTTGACCGGGGATATCGGAAAAGATATTCCCGGTCAAATCGAACTCAATAGATCACTCGAACGGTTTTTTCGGCGGAATGATGTTCTTGACACACAGTGCGCATATTAAGATTATGACCGCCAGCGAGCAACCGAAGATCATGGTCATGTGGAAACTGTGTTCGAGAACGTCTGCGGTGACGGTAGAGGCGGTTCCGGACCCCAATCCGTGCTGGAACACCATCGAATAAAGGACCACCCCGAGTGAGGCGGCGGTGTATTTCAGCTCCATCATGAAGGTGGCGGCATCGGCCTGGTCTTCTTCGCCGGCGTGATGGACCAGGGCGGTCGCGATACCGGTGGTGGCGAAAGCCAACGCGATTCCCATTATGGCAAGACCGACCAGCAGGAGTCCGAGTTCTCCGCGGGGGGCCACCACAAGGAAGATCAGACAGAATGTGATACGTCCCACTCCCGCCAGGACCGTGGGGACCTTACATCCGTAGGTGTCGCACCATTTCCCGACGATGAACGAAAAGATGATCGCAAATATCGAAGCCACGGACAGCAGCAGACCCGATTCGGATACGGTGTACGAACCGCAGATCTGGAAGAAATACGGCAGAACGTAGTCCGTACCCATGACGATCGTACCCGATAACAGGAATGCCAACGAAAGCAGCTGAAAATCGTGACGTTTCAGCATCTTCGGGGAGATCAGCAGACGTTCCGGGTGCCTGGCCATTCTCAGACCCAGAGAGACCAATAAGATCACTGAGATGATCCCGCATGCGATAATCGCCGCAGTGGACATGTGGGAGGCCCCGATATTCTGAAGGCAAACGATACCGGAACCGACACCGAGGACGGCAAGAATACTGTTGATGAAATCGGGGTTTTTGGATTTATCATATCCTTCGTCATGGGGCAGGATCTTGATGGCCATGATTATCGTGATGATACAGAACGGAACATTGATCAGGAAGATCCACTGCCAACCGAAAGCAGAGGTGATGAATCCTCCGACGGCCGGGCCGAAGGCGATCGAGACCGCGGATGCCCCGCCGAGAACACCCATACCGATACCTTTCTTGTTCGCAGGTACGAATTTGGTGATGAACACCGTTACGGCGGCGGTGGAGAAGGCCGCACCCAGACCTTGGACGAATCTGAAACCGACCAGTGCGATGAAGTTGTTGCATAATCCGCACATCACCGATGCCACCGTGAAGATCACGACGCCGATGAGGAAAACCTTCTTCACGGTACCGTTGTTTGCCAGCTTCGACAGGGGCAGAAGGAGGGCTGCAAGAACAACGACGTAGGTCAGAACGATCCAGGATGTGTCTCCGATAGAGACGTTCAGCTCTGTCGAAATGGTTGGGAGGGCCACGTTGACAATGGAAGCATCCAATCCGTCAAGGATTATGGCCAACGCCAACAAGGTCAAAAACAAACCCATGCTGCGACCGTTTTCGTATTGAATCATTGAATATCATCTCATTCTATTTTACAAAATAGATATCCTTGCTACCCCTACTTTGAAATCTGTACTTAAATTAATTGACGGGAAAAACGGCCTCCTCCTACGCAAGAGCCTAAATGTGATTTAACGATTACCCAGGTATGAGAGCCCTCATTCTCAACGGAAGCGTCCGTCCGATCGGCAACTGCGGGAATCTTATCGGGGACATTCTGGAAGAATTTGAAAAGGAAGGTATCGAAGCATTTCAGATCCCCCTGTACGATTATCATTTCACCCCTTGCAACCACTGCCTTACCTGCGAGATCCGCGGTGACGGGATGTGCATGGACACTGACGACGGTACCAACGAGATCCTCGAGGTCATGCGCGAAGCCGATGCGGTCATTTTTGTGTGTCCGGGATACGCAGGGGGAATACCGGGCGTAATGAAACTTTTCATGGAGAAGGCCTCGTTGGTCCTGGAAAAAAGCGATCGGGGTCTCCACGGAAAATACGGTGCCGCGATCACCGTTTCGGAGCATGACGGTGCCGAATCGGCCTATATGCAGCTTGTGTACTGGATGCTCCGCGCGGAGATGCTGGTTATCGGAGCACAACCCCTTCCCGTATTCCGCGCGCTAGTCTCCCCCGAGTATCTCGAAGATAAAGCAGCCTTGAAGGGAGTGAGAAACCTTATCGCCCATCTGACCGAATTGTCGGAAAAGTGTTGAGGTCCGGGCCTAGGCCCGTGATCCCAACTTCAGAAGAAATAGAAACCGCAGTTTTCAGCGATGCAGGCCTTTGCCAGCATCTCCATTCTTTCGACCGGTCCGCCGTAACGGTGGGCGGGCATCTTTCCCTCGGTTATCAACGCAGGTGCGAGCACCTGGCATTCCCTGAGGAGTTCCTTCGCATCTTCCGCAGTGAATTTCTTTCCGGACCGGGCGCTTTCCAGTGCGGATGCGACGATCGGACACCCGTATTTCTCGGCGATCTGAGGTAATGCGGATTTTTCGGGACCGAATGTACCGATGCAATCCTTTCCTTTGTTCCACGCCAGGGGGCAACTGGCACACGCTTCTCCCATTTCATCGAAGGATAATATGTCCCAGCCGTTGAGACGGTTGTCCTTGCTGCATTCGGCCAGGACCTTTTCTTTCGTTCCGGCATCGAGATCTCTCAGATCCACCCATCCGTTGGGGATCTTGCGGAGACGGGGTCTGATGATCTCCATATCCTCGTCGTTCTTTATCCTGTCCCGGAGGAAAATAACGTTCTTGTCGTTGAATCTGTTCCTCTTTTTGAATGCCTCGAAATCGGGGAAGAGTTCCTGTGCGTCTTCCAGCGTGATCGCAAGATCGTATTCCTGAATGTCGGTGAATTTGTTTTTGTCCACCATTACCTTGACGAGTGTCTGCTTGAGGGGCCTGCAGGGAGCCCTCTCGGCATCCATCTCGTTTACCGCGATATCGACCATAACAACACAAAGAGGTTCTTCTATTTTAGTTGCAAGGTGTGCGAACGAGGTTTTATCATTGACGGTAACATACAGGCAGGTGATGGCAGACATCAGGATACGTAAAAGGAAGAGACTGAGAAACAAAGAGGTCAAGGCGCTTTCCGAGGAACTCAGTTCGATATTGGGTGTTCAGATCGATTTCGGTGATGAGCCCGTGGATCGTGCGGAGAGTCCGGAATTCGATCTTATCTTTGTCGGAAACGATATCCTGGGTCTTATCAAGGACGAAAAGCCTTTCCTTACAATCAGAGGCGTTCTCAGATACAAACCGACACTCAGGTATGTCACCGTGGACATGGGTGCCGTACCCTACCTCACCAACGGGGCCGATTGTATGGGCCCCGGTATCACCGATGCGGACGAATCCATTGCCGAAGGGGACTTCGTCTGGATAAATGATATCAAGAACAACGTGCCGTTGGCGATCGGCATCTCGCTGCGTTCCGGAGCCGATCTGAAAAAGAAAGAGGCCGGAAAGGCGATCAAGACCCTGGCACATGTCGGCGACAAGCTTTGGAAAGCTGGCGAGTGAGACGGTGAACAAGGTAAAGACAGTCCACGATCCGGTCCACGGGAGCATCCATGTGGACGGTTTCTTTCTGGACCTTTTGGACCGGCACGAGATGCAAAGGCTCCGCGGAATCAAGCAGTTGGGTTCTGCGAACCTGGTGTTCCCCGGAGCCAACCATTCCCGTTTCGAACACTGTCTCGGTGCATATCATCTTGCGGGCAAGATGGCCGAATCCATATCTCTGTCGAAAGAGGATACCCTATCGGTCCGTGCGGCAGGATTACTGCACGATATCTGCCATGCCCCCTTTTCCCACACTCTCGAAGCCGTGATGGAAGAGATCACCGGGCTCGACCATATGGAACTTGCCCGCAGTCTGATCATGGGCGATATACGCACATTCCGCAAGAGGGACGCCGATCTTTTCGACGGCGAGGAACCGATGGCCACAATCCTCGAGGACAACGGGATCGATCCACGCGTTGTCTGCGATCTGATATCCTATCCCGAAACAACGGCCTATGAATCCGGTATGCTGGATCTCGTCAACGGGAAGTCCGATCATTTTCCTTCGAAGGATTACATCCATCAGATAATCCACGGCCCCGTGGATTGCGATCAGATGGATTACCTGATGAGGGATTCGCATTACACCGGGGTGGAGATGGGCCACATAGACCTGCCCCGTCTGCTTGCCACGATGAAGGTTGTGAACGACCGCCTGTGTATCTCCCGTTCGGGATCCCCTGCCGCGGAAGGCCTCATGGTATCCCGTTCGCTCATGTACACTTCTGTCTATTTCCACCCGACGGTCCGCATCCTCAACCGTATGATCACAAAATCGGTTCTCTGTTCCGGTCTCGACCTCAACGACCTCTATCTTTGGGACGATGCCGACCTTACGCAGAAACTGTTCGATGCGGGCGGAGTGTCCTCAAAATTGGCCCGTCTGGTCCAGAACCGCATGTTTTACAAGAAGGCTCTCATCCTCACGGGAAACGATATGGACGAAGATCTGGCAATGTCCCTTATTCAATACGCTTCTGCCGAGAAACGTACCGTTCTGGAACAGAAGATCGCCGACAAGGCTGGCGTCGATGTTGCGGAGGTCTGCATTGAGATGCCTCCTCCGTCCAATCTGAAATCCACGATGAAGATCGGAAAGACAGACGTCTCCATCGCATACGAGGACGGTCGCGTGAAATCTCTGACGAGGGTATCTTCCATTGCCAAGGCGTTGCAGTCGAGGGATTCTTTCGGATGGTCCCTCGTAGTGGCATGTCCTCAGAACTGTCAGGAAGAGGTTACGAAAGCCACAAACCGGCTGTTCGGACTTTGATTCATCCTTTGACGAGACCTATCGGGGTCAGTTTGGCGACCTTGGACGTAAGTCCTGCGTTGCAGACGACCTCGATGATCTCGTTCACATCCTTGTAGGCATCCGGTGCCTCCTCGAGAAGGCCCTCGTCGGAACCGTTGCGGAGATAAACGCCCTCGTCGGACAGTCTCTTCCTGACCTCTCCGATGTCAAGCGAATCGATAGCTTTCTTTCTCGACATCTGTCTTCCTGCCCCGTGGCAGGTCGAACCGAAGGTCTCCTTCATAGCACCTTTTCTTCCGGCAAGGACATAGGTGCCGGTGGACATGTCACCGGGTATGAGGACGGGTTGGCCGTAATCCCTGTACTTCAAAGTGATCTCACTACGGCCCGGAGCGAACGAACGGGTGGCTCCTTTCCTGTGGACGAGTACATCGGTCTTGTGTCCGTCATAATTGTGGGTTTCCATCTTGGCGATGTTGTGCGCGACGTCGTATACGACCTCCATACCCATATTTTCGGCAGAATCGCCGAGTACCTTTTCGAATGATTCGCGGGTCCAATGGGTTATCATCTGCCTGTTGGCCCAGGCGTAGTTCGCACCGCAGCACATGGCACGGTAATATTCCTCCCCGAGTCTGGACGAGAGCGGTGCGCAGGCAAGCTGTCTGTCCGGAAGGTTCACTGCTTCCGTTTTCACATAATGCTCCATCTTCTGGAGATAATCCGTGGCGATCTGATGGCCGCATCCTCTCGATCCGCAATGCACCGTAATCGTGAGACAGCCTTTTTTCAGACCGTATGCCTTTGCGGTTTTTTCGTCAAATACATTATCGACGACATCGAGTTCCAGGAAGTGGTTTCCGGATCCGAGCGAGCCGAGTTCGGGAAGGCCTCTTTTACGGGATTTTTCCCCGACGCCCGTCTGATCGGCGTCTTTCATATGCCCGCCTTCCTCGGTCACCGCAAGGTCTTCTTCCCACCCGTATCCGTTCTCGACCGCCCATTCCGAACCGACATCCAGGATATCCGAGAGTTCTTTCTGACCTACGCGGGTCAGTCCTTTCGAACCGAGTCCGGACGGAACGTTCTTGTATAGTGTGTCGATAAGTTCCTCGACTTTGCCTTTGACATCGTCGAGGGTAAGATCCGTCTTGATGAGGCGCACGCCGCAGTTTATGTCGAATCCGATCCCGCCCGGAGAGATGGAGCCCTGATATGCATCGACGGCCGCTACGCCGCCGATGGGGAATCCGTATCCCCAGTGGATGTCCGGCATCGCCATGGAGTTGCCGATGATCCCGGGCATGCAGGCAACGTTGGCCGCCTGTTGCGGAGAATTGTCTTCCAGGACGTGTTTTATCAGATTATCGTTGGAATAGATGATGGCGTCCGTGTTCATTCCGGGAAGATAATCCCGGTCGATCCTCCATTTGTGCGCATCAATCTTTTCGATCTTTCCGGTCCACGTCATAGGTTCACCTACGTCTCAGTCGAAGTTGAAAAAGGAAGGGCCGGGGGCGAGATTTGAACCCACGTCGGGGGATCCACAGTCCCCCAGTCTAACCAAGCTAGCCTACCCCAGCCATACAAGGTAAATCGACCATACCCTTGTCGTAAATAAAGGTTTCTGGGTTGTGAAAAAGATGTTTTAGAAAACAATTAATCTTACAGCAAAGACGCGCGAGAGAATATGAGTGAGCTTCGCGGATGCGAGCGAACGAATATTCTCTCGCGCGTGCAAAATCGGCTGTAGATTGATAAAAGAGGATACCTTACAGGATTTGAATATGAACCAAAAGGTATCCATTTC